>CAVALL010000069.1:0-2753 GCA_963589675.1 Alistipes onderdonkii
GTCTTATACATAGCAAACTTAACAGGACTTATCTTTTTTAAGATTGTAGCTACAGTTCTTCTTGTAAGAGATGTCTGTGCAACGATCTTGCCGATAAGATCATAAGGCGTATTAGATCCTGCTGATTCTTTAAGAGTTTTCGAAGTCGAATGTGAGTTTTTGAATGATGCTTTGTTCTCAACTTGATTAGCATCCATCTCATCTTTTTGTTCACCCGTAGTTATCGTATATGTGACTTCAGTTACATATAGATTGGAATCAATCGCTTGAACAGACTTAGAGATAAGTTCATTTGAATCGAAATCAACGAAATATGAATACTTATGATTGATAAGCTTCCATAGTTTCTGGAACTCTTTTTTATTGAAGTTCTCACTATTCAAACCATTCTCTTGAACAACTGCCTGATGACCATTGCTAACCATATTTTTTATAACAGATTCATCATAGATGGATTGAACAAGCTTATGAATCTCTTCAGCCATTTGCTCAAGTTCAGGCTTCATAGGCTCAAGCGTCTTGTTTGCAACAGCTTCTTTATATTTCTCAGTAGGCTTGTCGTCATCGTCGATGTAGTCGTTCTTCAATAAGTATTTATAAATCTCTTTAGCTTGAGTTGGAGTGATTCTATAATCGTTTCCCTCAAACTGAATGAGTTTGTTGCTAAAGTACTCGATAGATGCTTTCATTGGACGCTCATAAAGATTATCTTTGATATCCTTTTGAAGACCATCAACAAATGATTCATATGATTCGTTAGCGATGACTGTTAATTTGTTAATATCAAAGAAATCAATATCAGGAACCAAAGAGTCCATTCTATCGCCGTTTTTATTCACGCAGATTCTAAGTCCTCTTCCTACCTCTTGTCTTCTTTGAACATCACTGGAACTATATTTAAGAGTACAGATTTGGAAAACGTTAGGATTGTCCCATCCTTCTCTTAATGCAGAGTGAGAGAAAATGAATCTTGTAGGTTCTTCAAAAGATAACAATCTTTCTTTGTCTTTTAAGATCAAGTCATAAGCAGATTCATCATCGGATGTATCAGATCCTCTTGATAACTTAGAATCAATACTATGGCCTTTCTTATCAATTGAGAAATATCCTTTATGAACTTTCGAAACGTCTTGAATTGTTGATTCTAGATATTGGTCATAAGCTGTTCCAAAAAGATGTCCTCTTTCGTTATAGGCTTTGATGTATTCTTCTTCGAATATTTTTCCATATTCTCCTAAGACTTGATTGCCATCTTCATCATATTGGCGATATTTCGCAACTTCATCGATGAAGAAAAGCGATAATACCTTTATTCCCTTATTGAATAATTCTTCTTCTTTTTCAAAATGTGATTTAATGGTCTCTCTGATTTGGATTCTTCTAATGTCCATCTCATTAACATCACCAACTGCATTTCCTAATTCAAGGACCTCACCATTGATAAATGTAACAGTACCATCATAAGGATTTATCTCGCTAACCGTAAATCCATTTTTATATACTTCAAGCTCGTTTGAAATTTGATAGAGATTGTCCCCCACTCTCAATAGCCTTGTCTCTCTATTCGTCTTGCCGGAATTATAGCGAATATCCAATTCAATCTTAGCCATTGGAGGCTTATTAGGAGATACGATGATATCTTGAAGATAAAGATATCCGTTTGTTCCTCTGAGATTCTTTAAAGTGAATCCTTTGACCTCAATTTTCTTAACAAGTTTCTTGTTATAGGCGTCTACTGCATCCAAAACATAAACAAGATTATGTTTTGTCTTGTGGGTTGCAGAAAAATTCATTGTGAAAAGAGGCATGAATCTTTGAAGAGATTCTTGCGTAGCGTCTCCGCCCATCTTTTGTGGTTCATCAAGGATGATGATAGGTCTATTCTTTGCGATAACATCAATTGGTCTTCTAGATCTAAATTCATCTAGTTCTTCATAAATTCTTCTAGCATCTGCGCCTCTAGCATTGAAAGCTTGAATGTTGATAATCATCACGTTTATTGAATTAGAAGAACTGTATTGCTCGATTTTATCAAGTTTCTTCGAATCATAGATGAAATATCGGGCTTTCTTGCCATAAGTGTCCATGAAGTGGTCTTCGGTCATCGTAAATGTTTTGTATACACCTTCACGGATAGCGATCGAAGGAACCACTACAATAAACTTAGAAAAGCCATATCTTTTGTTAAGTTCGAACATTGTTTTGATATAAACATAGGTCTTACCTGTACCAGTTTCCATCTCAACATCTAGTTCTACTTTTCCTAGCCTATTGCATAAGGAGTTAGCTTCTTTGATATTAGATAATTGCTGTATTTCCTTGATATTTCTAAGAATATCATTATCGGATATTTCGATATCTGCATTGGAAAAGCCTAAATCGATATCATCATCGTCATTAAACCTTATAACTGGCTCCTCAGAGTTTACATTGAATAAGGTCATCTGCTCTTGTTTTTTAGGAGCAATACCTCTATCTAATGTATATTCATTTCTTTCGTGATATGGTTGCCCTTTAAAGACGTCAGCAATGGCATTGACCGCATCCGTTTGGTATTGTTGTGTTTTAAATTTGAATTTCATAAAACAATACCTCCTTATAAGACCTTGATTTTTGTTCCAGGTGAATAAGTTTTAAATATTTGTTCGTTGTTGATTCCAACGCTATCAGTAGCAAATGATGAATCCTTAAATACAGCATATAAAGGCTGTAATTTAGCGATTTCGGTTAATAATTTATCATCAAGGTTATCA
>CAVALL010000069.1:2763-3851 GCA_963589675.1 Alistipes onderdonkii
TCCTTAAATACAGCGTATAAAGGCTGCAATTTAGCGATTTCAGTTAATAAATCATTATCAAGATTATCGTCGAAACATGCGACGATATCATTGTCATTTACTTGATAATACTTCTTGCCATTAATTTCTTTTTCAGTAATCTTTGCAGATAGTTCAATTCCTAGTTCAAGCATAACTTGGAAAAGCAAATCCAACGGAGTTCTATCAGGTTTGATATTATCAACCGTATCATCAAGTAAAGATTGAGTCATAGAAGCAGGATTATAGAAAACATCATTCATATTTGATGAATCAAGTTTTAGAACTCTGAAACCAGTGTCTAAATCTCCAGCAAGCATTGGATTCTCTTCTTTTATCTTCTTACCAGCGCGACGAATACGTTCTTCGCCTAAATCGCAGATATTGTCATAGCCTGCTTTGCGTGCCTCCGTCCCCTCTTTGCATAATTCTGGAAGCTGTACCAAAACAAATTTTCTCTTTCCGCCATCTAATGAATTTAATTGCATTACAGCATGGGCTGTAGTAGCGGATCCAGAAAAGAAATCCATAATTAATGAATCATTATCCGAGCAAACTGAAGAAGCCAAGGTTTTGATAAGAGAAGTCGGCTTTGCATAATCAAAAAGTGAGCTTCCCATAAGTTTTGACAATTCTTTGTTTGAATTGTCGTTTGAAAACTCGTTTTCAACAAAATCCAAAGTTGTTATTGGCTTTGTTCTATTTAAATATTGTATTTCATAACCGCCGTTTGAACTTTTTTCTATATTCGCATTCAAATAAGTCTTTGTGTATATACGTCCAGATTTGCTTAAAACAATCCATGAATTTTGTAAACCGAATTCAAATTTTTGTTTAGACCAGCGCCACACCCAATCATGCTTACCGTGAGTTCCAGCATGTCTAGCCTTTTGCTTCTCAATGTCTCCACCAGGAACATAAGTTACTCCATCTAATTCAATTTCGTAATCCATGGTTTTATTGTACTGTAAAGTATTGTAATCAAGAGTCTGATTCAATTTGTAAGGCCCTCTTTTGTCATAAAATTCATCTTTGAATTTAAAGCCTGGATCTTGATGATTGAGTCCGGT
>CAVALL010000069.1:3861-5391 GCA_963589675.1 Alistipes onderdonkii
AATATAATCATTATTTTTAGCATAAGTATCTGTTGATTTTCCACCCTTCTTAGTTACACGAGGAAACTCAACTAAGAAATTGATAACGCCATAAATCTCATCACAAATCTTTCTGAGATTATCAACTTCATTATCATCAATACTTATGAAAATCACACCATCATCGGCTAGAAGGTCTCTAGCAACTTTTAATCTAGGATACATCATGTTGAGCCAATCAGTATGGAATCTTCCATTTGATTCGCTATTAGTCATCATCCTATTCCCTTGATCATCAAATTGTCCGGAATTAGCTAGATATTCTTCACTAGATTGTGCAAAATCATCATTGTAGACAAAATCATTACCAGTGTTATAAGGCGGATCGATATAAATCATCTTGACCTTGCCAAGATAGGTCTCTCTTAAAAGTTTCAAGACATCAAGGTTATCACCTTCAATGTAAAGGTTTTGAGTATTATCAAAATCAACGGATTTCTCTTTGACTGGTCTTAATGTTCCATTGATTCTAGAGTTGGCCAAAAGAATCGACTTCTTCTTATCAGGCCATGTCATTTGATATCTTTCTTTTTTATCATCAATGACAACATTCGATAATTCTTGCTTAAGAACGTCAAAATCAATTCTCTTTACAAGTTTTCCATTCTCATCTTTCGTTTCCTTAAGTGCGTTAGGAAATTTGCTTGCGATGTATTCAATGTTGTCTTGAATGATATCTTCACTCATCATTTCCAATTTCTCGGCCATATTTTTATTCCTCCTCAAGCAATTGCTTGCGTTCTTCTTTGTATTCTTTCATTCTCGCATTGTATTCGAATCTCTTCTTAGATTGTACTTCATAGCGGATTGCTTTTTCCGTTTTATCTATCTGGAAATCTAGCTTAGCAAGCTGATTGTTCCTTTTTACGTACATATCCACACTTTCTTTTTCGTGAAATGGATATTTCAGGAATTTAGATAGAATAAATTTATATGTTTCAGATACGCTGCTTCCTAAAGGGATGTCGTAGTTCGTGCAATCATCCCAGTTAGTCGCATAGTATTTATCTTTGTATTTATCTTTTTTATACGCCATCACACCACATTCATATTCTTCGTGTTTGATTAAGAACAGTGTCATCAGTTTGATGTTTTTATCAAATTCTCTGATAAATATCTCAGGAATGTATCTTTCCTTCATGATTATCTCAAACACATAGACTTCCTTGATTTCTTTATCTTCGGATGCATTCAAAGTTCTAGGCGATATGATGTTTTTAAGTGTGACGGATTCGATTATCTTCTCTTGTTCCTTGCATTCTTTAGAAGCGTTGATTTGTTTATTCAAATCCGTCATCTTGAATTTCTTATCGATTAAGGTTTTCGTGCTGAAATTGAACATCCTATCACCTCTATTTCACCACAAAGAAAGTGATGAGTTCAAAGTCATCAAGTCCTTTGATACTTCCTTCATATAGAACATCAGATCCATCGTTGAACAAAGAAGACAAATCATTCGATTCTTTCACATCAATGATTGATGCAATCGAA
>CAVALL010000069.1:5401-8681 GCA_963589675.1 Alistipes onderdonkii
ATCTAGCAATTTGCTGTATTTATCCATCTTGTAGCCATCTTTGGTTTCTTTATTGAATGCTGCGCAAAGCTTAGCAATCGGCTTATCTATGTGTTTTGAAGACTTACGGATGATATCTAATATTTGTTTTACTTCCATGTGATTACGAATGACATTTCCATCTTCATCAAGATAGACCAAATAATATGGATGAAGCCTATTTTGTCTGTTGATGTTCACGCCTGGATTTCTATTCTTCAAAACATAGATAACTCCTTTAGGAATTCCTAAAGAATCATCATGCTCAATAACAGCATATAAACCATGGGGAATATTTTTAGGCTCACCATGTTCCTTGATATAGGAAATCATGTCCATCCTAAATTCATTCAAACCTAAATCTGTAATGGTAATTGAACCATCCACATCCTCAAGATCTTGAAGATCACCGTCTTTAAGCTTTTGAAGCTGATCTTTTCTATAATCCAAATCAGCCTGTTCTGAGGCGATGATGTTATCGTCTCCTGTGGCTGTGGCATCGACTAAAGCCATTCTATTCTCAACCCTAGAATTCAAATTGATGTATTCATCGAGAGAGCAATTAGGCCAGAAGTTTATAAGCTGAACGTATTCATTCTTTGAACCGATACGGTCAATACGCCCAAATCTTTGAACGATTCTAACTGGATTCCAGTGAATATCGTAGTTAATGCAGATATCGCAGTCTTGAAGGTTTTGACCTTCTGAAACGCAGTCTGTCGCAATCAAGACATCGATATCGTTGTTCTTGTCTTCAGGATATATGATGTCTCTTTCTTTGGATATCGGAGAGAATAAAGTCAAAAGTCTTTCGGTATCCTTATCTCCGCCGGCATTTGTTGCATTGCCTTTTGTTCCGCCTTCGATTCGAGCAGATTTAAGGCCATATCTCCTTAGCATCAATGGTGCAAGATTCTCATAAAGATAGTTTGCAGTGTCTGCAAAAGCTGAGAAGATAAGAATCTTCTTGTTTTCTTCATTAAATGGATGCTCAACCTTATCTTCAATGACATCGATAAGTTTTTGAAGTTTCAAATCCTTCTCCGGAGTTATCCATTCCATAATCTCATAAAGACCATTAAGGGTTTCAAGATCCTTTAAGAGATTCTTCTTCCAAAGGATTAAATCCATATCAGAAAAATCAATTTTGACTTTACCTAATGTGGAATCATCGCTTAAATCAAAATCATCATTGTCAAAATCATCTTCATCGACTTGGTTAGCCTCAAATGAGCCCTTAACTTTATTCAGTTCATAAGCTTTGATGGAATTAAGAGTGTCCTCATTTATCTTGCTTACTTTCTTAAGTGTGATTCTAAAAGAATCAACACAGGATTCTAAACGTTTAAGCATGTTGATAGACATTAGCCTTTGAAGAGCTTTTTCACGATCCACTTGTTTTAATGTAGCACGTCCTACTGTCGTATCATAAAGTTCTTCGTATTTTGCGATTTTGCTAGGAAGAACATAATCCATCGGAGCATATACAGCCATAGTAAGGCTCATCAATTGTTCGAAGATATCGCCATATTCCAAAACTTCATCTTTCTTCCCTAAATCACATGAATATGAGATAGGTTTTCTTCTCTTAGGAAATTTACCAATATCAGCCGTATCGTAATATTTCGTGATATGTTTCCTTGATCTGGCGATAGTGACGTTATCCAAAAGAATAGAAAAGTCGATATCTAGAATATTCATCAGATCCGATGCTTTTCTCTCTTCTTTTGGCTTCTTTGACCATTCATTAAATGCTTGTTGAGCATTTTTAAGAATCGTATCAACAGTTTTTGATGTATCTAGCTTAGAATTGAAATCTTCATAGTCATCACCATAGGCAAGCGCTAATTGGTTCTTCAAATCATTGAAACGATTATTTACTGGGGTTGCTGAAAGCATCAAGACTTTCGTCTTAACACCGCTCTTCATTACCTTATTGAGTAAGAAATCGTATCTTGTTTCCTTATCTCTATAGCTATTCGCGTTTCTAAAGTTATGGGATTCATCGATGACTACTAAGTCGTAGTTATCCCAGTTGAAGGAAGTTAGATCATGACCATTAGAATAGCCTCTCTTTCTTCCTAGATCAGTGTGATATAAAACATCAAAATGAATTCTATCTTTATAAAAGATATTAGTCTTGACGTTATCTCTATATTTGTTCCAGTTATTGGCAAGCTTCTTAGGCGATAATACAAGGATGTTCTTGTTTCTCAATGAATAATATTTCATTACACCTAAGGCAGTAAATGTTTTACCTAAACCGACTGAGTCGGCAAGGATACAGCCATTGTATTTTTCAAGTTTATTTATAACCCCTATGACACCATCTCTTTGGAAGTTATAAAGTTTATTCCAGATAATCGATGACTTAAATCCTGTTCCTTCATTTGGAAGGAAGTCTTCGGACATGATATCAGATAAAAACTCACTAAAAATATTATATAAAGTTACAAAATAGATGAACTCAGGTGAATTATCTGTATATGCACTAGAAATATAATCAGCGATTGATGATGTGACGTCTTCTAGTTTTTCATTATCATCCCAGATGTTTTTGAATTGGTTGAAGAAAAGTTTGGTAAAGGATTCATCATCACCTTTGACGATTCCTTGAATCATCATATTGTCTTTTTCATATCCTAAATCAACAGATGTGAATCCGTTTACTGGCATATAGCAGAACTTCTTCTCGCCATTATCAACATAGATGAAGTTTTGAAGTCCATTATCCGTTGTATTGGATTTAAATACGACTTTATTTCTAACCCATTCAGCGCACTCTTTAGCAATAACTCTTTGAGTGAGCTGATTTCTAAGTCTTATTTCGAATTCAGTTCCATAAAGAGAATTTTCCCTCATATGCTTAGGAATAAAATATTCTCTCTTCTCTTTCTTGAGCTTATCTTTGATGCCATCATTAACGAATGTTGGCGTTGGAAAAATGAATTCTAGTTCTTCAATATTATTTAGCTGTTCTTTTAATGCTTCATAGGCATAAATGGAAAAATAGGATGCAACAATCTTTATTTTCGATCCTTGTTTTATTTCCTTCTTTAAATCATCGCCAAGCAGTCTAGATCTATTGTCTATCGTTTCCATCAGCGCACTCCCCCTTACTTATTCTCTTCATTAACGTCTTCTTTTTCGTAAAGTTGAACGCCATTCTTTTTGCAGAGGTCGATTATCTTTCTCTTCGCTTTTATTGTAGGCTGATTTCTTCCAGTCTCCCATCGATTGACGGACGCAAAAGAAACACCTA
>CAVALL010000070.1:0-8321 GCA_963589675.1 Alistipes onderdonkii
GATTATTTCATGATATAATAATTGAAATCTTAGGCATTCCGAAAATCATGATTTTATGTGATATTTTACAAAAAAGTGCAGTTTTCTCACCAAATAAGGGACTAAATGTGAACAATCGACAGGCTATGAAAATGACAAAGTCGCACTCATAACTGACCATTCACTCTATTTGACAAGCCTATTTTTTTGCAAAAACGGGTCATATATATTTTCTAACCTCTACACCGCTTATATCCTAGTCCTTCATTAAGAGATTGGTAGACTTGAATATCATCAATCACGTTTCATTCTTCTATGCATGATTGCTATGGTTCTAATGACATCGTCATTCTCTTTCTATGATGTCTTTTTTTGTTTGATCTTAACGATCAAATCAATATGAATGGAAATCGCATTTTATGGTCATATCAGTTATCTAATCCAAGACCGAGTCTCCCATAGAAAAAAAGAAGTTTCGTTCATTTTTAGAAACTTGAATACATTTGTATGTAGGAGAGGGAAATATGAAATGACAAGTTATACTTTAAACGTCAACTTTACCAAAGATGTAAAAAACATCATCGAAGAGTCTAAGAAATCAGTTGTAAGGAACGTAAATACAATCATGCTTCACACTTATTGGAGTATTGGGAGAAGAATTGTAGAAGAGGAACAAAACGGTAAGGATAAATCGAATTATGGCGACTATGTCATCAAAAATCTTTCCAGCGAACTGACCAAAGTATATGGCAAAGGCTTTTCTTCTACGAACTTGAAGATGATGAGAAGATTGTATAACGAATATTCAAATGGTCAGACACTGTCTGACCGATTGAGTTGGTCTCATTATCTATTGCTTCTAGGGATTTCAGATCCGAATGTACGATCATTTTATGAACATGAATGTGAGAATTCAGGCTGGAGTGTTCGTGAACTAGATAGGCAGATTGATTCATGTCTTTATGAACGTCTACTGCTATCAAAAGGAGAAATGAACAAGCAAGCTCTACTAGAACTTGCTAATAACGGAGTCTCATACAATACTCCTGATAGTTTCATAAAAGACCCAATGGTCTTAGAATTTGTCGGAATAGCGGAAAAGCCTATGTTAGAATCTGACTTAGAGAAAGCAATCAGCAACCATATCGAAGATTTCTTGCTGGAACTTGGTCGTGGATTCATGTTTGTCCGTTCCCAACAGAGAATCAGCATATCCGGAATGAATTATTTTGTCGATATGGTTTTCTATAACAAGATTTTGAAGTCTTATGTTCTGATTGATCTGTAGATGAACAAACTGAAACCCGAAAACTTCGGACAGATGAACATGTACGTCAATTACTATAAGGATGAAGTCAACGACTATGGAGATCAAGATCCAATTGGAATCATCCTTTGTGCAAGAAAAGAAGAGAGCTTAGCCAAAATGTCGATTCAAGGGATTGAAAATAACATTTATGCGGCAAGATACACGACCGTCATGCCGGACATTGAGACATTGCAGGCTGAAGTAGAAAGAGTAGTCTTAGCCTACAACAAAGAGAACAAATAAACCAGGAAAAAAGCCCTCGATTGAGGGCTCTTCTAACATTAATGGTCGGAACAATGAGATTTGAACTCATGACCCCTTCCACCCCAAGGAAGTGCGCTACCAAGCTGCGCTATGTCCCGAGCACCCACGGTTTTACCCATAAGCCGTATAATTATAGTCTTTCAGCCTAGTTTTTTCAAGTATGATTTATCCCTTTTTCACGCAATTTTCAATCATCTCTGCTGATTCGCTCTATCATTCTGTCTGCTTCTTCTTTTGTTATTTTCTTTTCATCGAGTAGAGTTGTCACCATTTTCAGCATCTCTACTTTGTTATCTTTCTTTTCTTTTGTTTCTTGTTTTTCTTCTTCTTGTGCCTGGAATACAGGAGTATTAGCTTTCTTTTCTTTTGTTTCTTGTTTTTCTTCTTCCTGTGCCTGGAATACAGGAGTATTAGCTTTCTCTTCTTTTGATTCTTTCTCTACTTGTCTTTTCAATTCACGATATGGTTTTCCAATGAACAAGACCTCAGTCACAAAATAAGAAAAAGAAATGATGATATTCAATACAAGATTGATGACATTGAATGCACTGAAGAAGGAAGGATCCTTGTCTTTTGTGAAAAACACCATGGTGAATGCGACAATCTCAGAGATAGTTTCAAATATCACTAATCCAAAGAGCATCTTATGAACCGTATGGTAATTGAATAGACGATCAAAGAAGAAGGTCACCACATCAAGAAGAATAATAAATATAAGGATAAGAATGACAAAGATAGTGAAGATTCCGCCTAATGTATAAGGATAATTCCAAGCAGTAAAGGGATGCTCACCGACGATCTTAAAGAGATCCGAGAACAGTTGATACTGTGATTTTCCTAAAGCCATGAAGATAAAAAGAACGGATAAGCATAAAAGGATAACGGATGGTATTCTTTGTTTTTTATCAATCTGTGAAAGCATAATATAATGTTCTCCTATTTTTTCTTTACGGCAACAGGTTTCTGAAAGTATTCGTCTCTTTTTCTGATCACTTCCATAGCGGAGGATTCTGGAATGATCTGCATCAGTTCTTCCTTGCTGACACCTTGGAGCGATTCAATTGTCGGATAGAGTTCAAGCATCCTCTTCTTTCTCTTTTCACCGATTCCATCAACATCATCATAGATGGTCTTAAAGACAGATTTTTCTCTCTTTCCCCTATGATAAGTGATAGCGAAACGATGTATCTCATCCTGCATACGCATTAGAAGGAAGAATAGTGCACTATTCCTCTCTAATGGAATGAGTTCTCCTGTATCGGCATTGATCAAAGAATCCGTTTCATGCTTGTCGTTCTTCATCAAGCCGGCAAGCGGAATATCGACTCCAACCTCTTCTTTCACTTCAAGTCCGACCTGACACTGGGTATAGCCGCCATCCAGGATGATAAGATCAGGAAGTTTCTGATTCTCTTCCTTTAAACGGGTGAAACGTCTAGTCAAGACCTCTCTCATGCTAGCTAAGTCATCCTGAGGATTGGGTTGCGTGATCTTATACTTGCGGTAGAGAGACGGTGCTTTTTCCCCGTTGATGTATTTTACCATAGCACCAACTGGATCATATCCTTGAATGTGGGAGTTATCATACAGTTCAATATCCAAAGGAGTCTTTTTTAGTCCGAGTTTGTCCTTCAATTCCTCTAAAAGTTTCAAGACGTCATCATCTAATCTTGCAGTCTGGAAATGCTGATCAAGCATCTGCTTTGAATTTTCTAAAGCCATTGAGACTAAGTCTCTCTTCTTTCCTCTTGTCGGACAGATGACATCGAAACCCAAAGACTCTTTCAAGACCGGAACGATATCCTCAGTTGGAAGGATAAGTTCCTTTGGATGGTCCTTATGTTTCTCATAGAATTGGAAAATAATGTTTTCCAAGAATTCATTGATATCATCATCCAATTCCTCAACATAAGAGTTCTTGCCTAAAAGGACACCCTTACGATAAAGGAGAAATACAACACAGATGTAACCCTCTCGAATCGAGTAAGAGACAATGTCTCTTGAGACATGATCCTGAAATATGATCTTCTGAGATGAAGTGATTCCATTGATGGTATCGATCAGTTTCTTATAATCAGCCGCTCTTTCAAATTCCAAAGAATCCGAATATTTTTTCATCTTTGCTTTTAGTTCAGAAACAACACTGGAAGTGTCACCATTCAAAAACCGGGTGATACCACTGACCATATCCTGATAATTCTCATCTGGTATCTTATTGATGCAAGGAGCAAGACATTGCCCCATATGATAGTATAGGCATGGCTTCTGTGGTATGTTCTGACACTTTCTTAAAGGATAGATCTTATTCAGAAGATCGATCATCTTGTACGCCTGAGAGGAATTCGGAAAAGGTCCAAAATAGTAATATCCCTTCTCCTTATCAGAACGGGTGATCTTCAAATAGGGATCACCGCTTTTCTTCAAAGCAATATACGGATACATCTTATCATCCATCAACATAATGTTATATTTTGGATAATATTTATGAATGAGAGATATTTCTAATAATAAAGCTTCTTTTTCCGAGTTTGTTTCGATAATGTCAAAGTCTCGGATCTCATATACCATTCTTGCAACTTTTCCAACCTGCGGTCTTGTGAAATACTGTTTTACTCTCTTTAACAGTGACTTTGCTTTCCCAACGTAAATGATGGTTCCATTACCATCTTTCATCTGGTAAGAACCCGGTTTATCGGGAAGCAATGATATCTTCTGTTTCAAGACAGGATAATCTAAGTAACTCATTTCAGATAAACCACTGTCGCTCCTAATCCGCCTTCGCCTTCACCGCCAAAACGATATTCTTTTACAAATTCTTTATGATTGCCTAAATACTTCCAGACCGCATTCTTCAATGCGAAAGTTCCGGCTCCATGAATGATTCGAACCGGACTATACTTATGAATACGGGCAGAGTCTAAGAAAGAGACTACCTTTCTCATCGCCTCATCAACGTGAAGACCGATGATATTGACTTCCAAGCCCTGAGACGGACCTAAGTTAAGTATTGCACTATCAATGGACGCATAAGTTTCCTTTTTCGGCTTGACGTCCTTGGCTGTCAGTTTCGCACGTTTGAGTCCAGCAATCTTTCTTCTGATACGAATACCATCCATATCAAGAAGGACTTCCTTCTTCTTGATTTCCATGACTGTTCCAATACGTCCGTCTTCGTCCTCTACTTTTTCACCAACCTTGAGATCAGTCAGTTCAATGGTCTTTCCGATTGCATTCAGCGATGGCTCATTTTCAACCTTTATCTTTTTCAGCTCACCTTTTGCCTGAGAAATCTGTGAATAGGAAAGATCACTCTTACCCTGTTTCGATTCCCAGATTTTATTGATTTCAGCAATTCTCTGCTCAACCAATCTTTCCACCTTGCTTTCCGCCTTCATCTTGATAGAATTCTTTTCTTCATTCAAGGCATCGATTGCTTTTTGTCTCTTCTCAAGAAGCTTATCTAAATCTTTCTTCTTATTCTCGAGTTCTCTTTCTTTCTTTTGATTGATGGACACCTGTTCTGTCAGTTTCTCCATCAACGCATCAGTATCCCGATTGCTTCTTTCTTTTTCAAATGCGACAGCATCATCGATAATCTCTTTTGATAATCCCATTTGTCTAGCTAAAAGGATACCATAGGACTTTCCAGTCGTATGGAGCAATAGACGATAAGTAGGTTTGAGAGTATTGTTGTTGAATTCCATTGCACCTGTCAATGTTTTATCATCACTAGCCGCATAAATCTTCATACCATCAAAGTGAGAAGTCAAGAGAGTATAACAGCCGACTTTCTCAAAATATTTCAAAATGGCAACGCCAATTGCTTCACCATCCTTTGGTGAAGTACCTTCTCCTACTTCATCGATGATAACCAATGAATTTTCCGTCGCCTTCTCGGTAATCTCCTTGATTCCTAAAAGATGAGATGAGAAGGTTGAAAGATTATCCATAACGGATTGATTGTCACCACCTAAAAACAGAACATGGTCAATAAACGGAATCTTTGCTTCCTTATGACATGGAACAAGCAGTCCTAATTTGTCCATGCAGACAGAGAGAGCTACCGCCTTGATCAAAATAGATTTACCACCGGCATTCGGACCAGTGATCAATAGTGACAAAGGCTCTTTTCCACCTAATTCAATCGTATTGGATATAACTTTCTCAGCTTTTAAAAGCGGATGGAAGAATCCATCTAAAAGTAGATCATTATCCGATAACACGGATATCACTCCATTAAAGGAGTTTCCATATCGAACAGAAGCCAAATAACGATCAAATCTTTCAATGATGGAATAATCCTTCTTCAAGTAGCTGAGCTGTTTTGCACATTTCTGAGATAAATCAGTCAACACCTTCATGACTTCACTTGCTTCTTCCTGTTTCAGAGAATTGTACTTATTTCTTAAGTCTATGACCTCATAAGGAACCATAAAGACGGTCTCCCCAGTTGAAGAATAAGAGACAACTGCACCTTTGACAGAGCCTTTGCAGCTCACTTTGACAGGAAGTGCCTCTTGTCCTGCTTTCAAGGAGATAACATCACTTGATAGATATTGAGAATATCGATTTCGATAGGTATTCATGATATTCGTCAGAGAATGCTGTACGGTTCTTAATTCTGATCGGACTTCTCTCAGTTTACTAGATGCATGATCAGAGACAGTCAAATCAGGATCGATGCTATTTGTCAAATCTCTCTTCAATGGGACGAGCGGATTGAGATCTAGTGCATCATCATTGAGATGATAGAACTCCTTTTTGTCATAGAACATATCATAGAGATACTGGCTACAGCTGAGCAAGTCTCCAATATCATATAATTCTGGGCAGGATAAGACTCTTCCTTTATCAAGGGCAACGAAAAGAGTCTCCATATCCATCAGAGATGGTATGGTTATCTGATGCCCTTGAGAAAGGAACTTAGAGAATTCCTCCAAATATTCGTGACTTGTCTCTAATTCGACTGAGTCCTTGCATTTAAAGTCTTCGTAGTTGAACTTCTCCTTTAATCCTTCCAAGGAGAAGTAGTTCTTCAGTTCGGTTATGACCTGATTGATTTCAGTATTTAAAATATTATCTTTCATATGAACGATTTTATCACAAACCACATACATTGTAGTTTGTTTCATCTCCTTTCAACAGTAATCTGACGAACATCACAACAGTAAAAACACGAACGTGTGAAAGCGGATAAGAATATCCTGATCTAAGTATAGAAAATACCTCCCTAGTGTCAACTAGAGAGGCAGTCGCTCATCGAACTAATTTTCAATTTTTGCCTTTGATGGTTTTTAGATATTCAAATCCTTTCTATAGTATTTTATGCCTTGCTTCAATGCTGTGAATTCACCTCTCTTAATTTCGACAATAACATAGTTTTGATTTACTTCATCCGGTTTTGTCGATATAACAAGTTGATAAACGAGTTTTCCTTGTTTTTGTATTTCCATTCTCGTTATTGCATAAATCACGCAACTATGACTGATTTCAATGTTTTTCAACGCTTCTTTATCATTTTGACTCAGTATTCCACTATCTTCTTCAGTGATTACATCAGATTCTACATTTTGTGTTGTTGGCAAACTACTAACTACTTTTTGTGGCTGGTCACTATCAGACATTAATTTTGCAATTCTCCACAGCGCACTACTGCAACGGTCAATTCCTTTTTTGATTCCACACATTACAATTATGAACCAAATCAAAAAACTGATTCCTGATAGCAAGCCAAAAATCCATTCTAAAATTACCATTGCCGTCATTTCCTTTCATTAATTTTCATAACATATTTTTCAAACAAAATCTTCCTAGTCTTTTCAACAAATGTTAACAAGACACGATTATTTATAATCTTTCATAGCTGGTTATCACTTTCTGCCAACATACAGGACAAATGAAGTAAGATATCTCATAGGTCTTCCCTACTTCCATATCATACTTATAAGAATTAATTGTAAACGATTCATAATAGTCATATATTACATGATATGTCCAACGAGCAGCATAATCAAGGCTATCACAAGTGTATTGTGCGGTATTATGATGAAACTCACTAACATGGTAATAAGAAGACCAAAAGTTCGTTATGGATATTCTATCCCCATACATTGACGCACCAGCGGACGTATTTACTAAATCATTATATAGTTCTATTGATTTGTCGGAATTGTTTGAGCATCCATCAAGAACTATCGGTTCAAAGGTCACAGGATCCCATGTGTTTATATTACGCTTTGGATTGTATCTCAAATGAAGATGACCACTTATTTTTAATTTTTCCTCCTCCTGTGGTAATACTTCTATATACTCCAAGTCAAAAACACAATAAGAATAATCTTCCCAAGCAATCTGGGCTTTTGTCCTCTTGCTTCCACATGAACACAAACCCAACAATACCGCCAAAACTAATGATGCTTTTTTCATTTTCGTTTTCCTTTCTTTATAAACTCACTTGATGAAACAATTTCAATGTTTTTGTTGTATTTTCCTAATTTATTCGCACGATCACACACTCTTTCTTTTTCATCTGAAGAAGCTGAATCATAGCAATAAATATATATAGGAATTTTATTTGCTGATAACTCTTTTGCAATACGTTCAAAATAATAGAAATCAACATCGCTTAAACAAGAGCCAAAGATATGAACCTCCGAGGTTTCTGAAAGAAAACTCTTAATCTTAGGTGTCGATTCATATATTTGCTTTGTATCTTTAGTCAAAATTTGATCCATTCCCCAAGTAATAGTTTTATCCGATATTTTCCCAC
>CAVALL010000071.1:0-8318 GCA_963589675.1 Alistipes onderdonkii
GATTTAGCAACACTCTCAAACACATGTTCCAGAACAATTCAAAGAACAGGTGTAAGAGAAGAATCAGATTTAGCAACACTCTCAAACAAGGCGGTATCCGTGACAGGCAAGGTAAAGGTAAGAGAAGAATCAGATTTAGCAACACTCTCAAACGGCAGGGCAGTGGAACTGACTTCAGCCTCGTAAGAGAAGAATCAGATTTAGCAACACTCTCAAACGGCAGGATGCTCGGTGGATTTATAAAAGTGTAAGAGAAGAATCAGATTTAGCAACACTCTCAAACTCTTGTAGTAATCCAAGTCAGTGGTCATCGTAAGAGAAGAATCAGATTTAGCAACACTCTCAAACAATAATTCGAAGAGGTAAAATAAGACTCCAGTAAGAGAAGAATCAGATTTAGCAACACTCTCAAACTCAGTGTTATTCCATAATGTGATGTTCTTCGTAAGAGAAGAATCAGATTTAGCAACACTCTCAAACCTCAAATTTTGTCATTTTGGGGCTGTTTTTGACTAAATCTAACTATATTTTAGTTTTTTGCTGTTTCAGATGCAATATGTAATTCGCAAAGATCTTGATCTATCAAAATGACAAATTCTTCATCAGTTTTATAGGATGGAATATGACTGGATAGTAACACTGGGAACAATTCCATTCTTTTCATCTCCGTCATGAAGATATTCATCTCATCCTTTATCAGATAGTCATGAAGATTTAGTAAAAAGAAGATATCTATTCCAAATCCGAATGCAATCTTTTTTATCTGATACAACATTCTAGGAAGAAATCCTTCTGGTTCTTCAGCTGTTGTAAGAGTCATCGCTTTTAAGAAGTTTTGTAAAGGCATCTCATCTTGAAAAGCTAACGGCAATGAATAATCAAAGCTGATAGACCGGATATAGGAATCAATATTCTGAATAAGGACTTGATAAGACTCCTTTTGTGACTGTGTCACATGAGTAGCAACATCCTTTTGAATCATAGTATCCAGTTTCTTATCATCCACTTCAATCTTCAACGGATTCCATATCAGCATTGCTTCCTTGTACAATGGTTTCTCCTTTTCTTTTTCAGAGAAAAGAAAGAAATCGTCTCCATTGCATAACTGATCTTCTAAAGCATAGAGAAATCTTCTCAAGTATTGAGGATGCTGAATAACAAGGTTATAGATAACACCATCACCTAATTCAATATCCTGATCTATATATGGATGCCTTAAGACTTTCATAATTCAATTAGCCGTGAATCCGTATTCACAATATCCGTATTGAATTCTCCTAGGAGGAAAACTATATTTGCAAATTGTCTTTCCGTTATTGTAAGAAGTGAAACATTGCCTTCCGGTGGAACATTATTCTGTAACGCATCACAGACATTCTTTACCGCAGATGCGTTGACAGAGAGTTTTACATAGATGGATTCTTGAAACATAATGAAGCCTTGTCTCTTAAGATATTTTACAAATTTCCGGTATTCGCGTCTTTGCTTTGCTTTCACTACCGGAAGATCAAACATTAAAATGATTCTCATAAATCTATAATTGTCCATTTCTTGTCAATTCCTTCATAAATGTCGTATCTTCTTTTTCTAACGCCTTCAACACATCCTGAACGTAAAACGAAATAGCATTTTCCATAATGGTCTTCTTATCATCATAAATAATTACACTTGCAAAAAGATTGATCAGTTGTGTTTTGAATTCTTTTTCATTGATAGTCCCTAACGCAATAGGATAATCAATAAATGGTCTAAATGGTTCCATTATGTCACACCCCAAATTAAACTGATTCTGCTCTCCTTTATGATGAATACCAACGGCAGTCAAATATCCATGTACTGAAATAGATCGATTTACTGCAGCAAGCAATATCTGATATCCATAATTAAGATATTTATTCACTTCAAAGGCTTTAGACCTTCTATCAAAATTGTTTCCAAACAATGCGGCAAAATAGGCTTTCGCAGCCAATCCTTCTCTATTCGTATTATCGCCTGGTTCTACTTCATCATAAAATTTCATCAGTATAGAATATGCTTCATCCTTTTTCAGTTCTTGCAAAACAGCTGCTTGGTTATAGATCTTTTGCTTTACGATTTTCTGCCATATTAAATCCTTCGTGGAATCACTCCACGCAAATTGCTTTTTGATTTTGGCAGGGCCATCGTAACAGATGTTATAAGGAACCACCTCACCAGCTGGATTATGTTCCAAATCACAGAAAACTATTCTTATCTTATGTTCAATCAAACTTGCTATCAAAGCAGAAGTAATGCTTACCTGTTGATTCTCTATGATTAACATATTGATTTCATCCAGATTGATTTTTACCTCTTTCTCATTTCGACATACAAGGTATCCCATAGATACTTCAAGTTTGCATCGATTGTTAATCTTTACTGTTCGAAAGCCCATACCAATCACTCGCCTATTTCAAATAAGACTTTCTCATAGAAACCGGTAGGGGACTGCTGAATAATACGGAATGGACGTGGAAGTTCTTTATTGACACGTACATGCTTATTTTTTCCTAATCCGATTTTCTCAAGATTAGCATCTAGTTTGTGACAACCACTCAGTTTTAATATCTCAATTATTGTGTTCAGTTGATCATAAAAAGTTAAGGCGGCAAATTTCGCAGTTGTTTCTTTCACCATTTGAATCTTTTTACCAACTTCAGGCAACTTTAAATATTCAGTCTTAGTCAAAATAGTCTTAATTATTTCATTATAGACCTTGCAGTTTTTATCTTTATTCAATTCTACCTTATTAACAATTACGCTGTCTTTATCTTGCAAGTAGGTCGTATCAATTTTATCGCCAGCATTCGCATTAACACCAAGCACTTTAGAAATAGATTTTAAGTATGTTACATCAAGTTCTTTTGAGATTGCAGGCTCACTCAAGTTAACAAATTCAACTGCTGGATCACTCTTACCAGAGATACCAACTCTAACTTTTCCATCTTCATGCGGAAATTCAATCACAGTTCTGATTAAGAGTTTGTGTAAAATAATTTTAGGATTTTTATCCTTAAGGCCACATTTTTCTTCCAAAAAAGTGTTTTTTTCTTTTATACTCATTTTGTCAGGACAATAAATAGACGGAATATTCTCCAACGTATACTTCTTAGTGCCTTTTTTACCATCGGATTCTACAAGCATAAAATATGGAGCCGTAAGATCACTATATCCACCATATTTTTCCTTCCAACCATCAGAAACAAAGTGTATGTTTCTCTTATATTCTTTCGTTTCTTTATCTGATTTTGGCTTTGGCCACTTAAGCGGGAAGGCGGCATCTCCATCTTTTGCGGAATGAATCGAAATCTTATTGAAGAATCCTTGTTTAGCACTTTGTGTAAATAGCATTTGTGTAACCATGGGATCATTCCATGATAATGTCTTTCTGACAATATCAATCGTTCCTGTTGAATTAAGATCTTCAATTTGTTTATCAGAATCCTGATAACGTTTTGCTTTCCATACACATCTTCCAGCATCAATGATGTTAAACGCATATTCATCACGTTTGAAGAAGTTCTTTACATCGATTTTCCAACTGCGACTATCATCAAAATGCTCACGGAAAAGTTTCGTTGTGAATCGACTAGTAAAGACTTTGTCATAAACATTTCCAACAACAATATTGAGATAGGCATCATTTGCATGATGGAAATCATTGATTTCACGGCACTTAGGTAAACCGAAGACACCTCTGAACTCAGACACATTGCTTGCTTTAGAATAGACTATCTTTGACTCTCTTTCAGTTTCTCTTAGAATCTCACAGACTGCCTTCACTGATTGGTCAGTCATAGTCAACTGACGATTGACAAAGCCAACCAATTCATCATCTGTAAGAGGATTATTCTGACTTCTCAAAATTCTTCTCATCTTATCATCAGGCATAGATTGGAAGGAGCCGTCTTTTTTCTTACACTTATCATTTAGTTTCTTAACCCATTCTCTCCCTTCATCTGACAAAACATTAGATGGAATCGGATAAGTGTCTTGCTTTAAGTTATTCAGGTTTTTCTCAACTAAAACAATATTAAGGAAACTATCATCCTTTAATTTTGCTTGAGGAATGATGTGATCAATATCATAATCCTGATCTAAGCGGTTCAAATCAATCTTTTTACCGGAATAAGGCGACCTGCCTAACTGCATATAATAGAGGAAAAGTTTCTTTTTCTTTAAATCTGCTTCAGATCTATTTTCCAATGTCTCTGCCAAATCATTTTCGCCTACAATATCTCTCAGGTTGATATCGTTTAGCATATCCTGAAGCTGTTTCTTTCTAGAATTTGTACGTTTACTATCTTCTTTTCTTCTTGTACACTCAACAAAGAAAGTATCGAAATGATCAATATGGAGAATATGTTTCAATTCGTCAATAATCTTGAAAGTCTGTCTAACGGATTTCTTCATTGCAGGAGAAGCATAAGAATTTTCGATAAGGTCTTCTCTATCCGGTGAAGCCTCTTGATTTAACTCAGAAATCTGTTCACGGAATGTATATTCACTATCGTTAGTCTCAAGTATCTCCATGAGATTCAACGGTTCTTCTCTCATGATATCGATGATTGTATACTCTAAAGCCTCACCTGTTTGTTGATTGACAAGTTCGGTCTTTAATCCATTCAATAGTTTTTTAGACAATTTACCCCAATCAGCGTACTTAAGGCCCATAAAGTATTTGACTTGGTCATCTGATAACTTCAAGGCCTTCAATTTCTTATACTTCAAGCTCTTATCTTCGAACATGGTAATGATAAATATGACTTGCTCTGCAAGTTCATATTTATCTGGGACTTTATAGAATTCAGGACCAAATCCTCTCGGATTAGCCATATCGACAAATGTTTTCAGATTGGCATGGATGTCCTCAATGCTCAATTCTTTACCAGTTTTTGTCGTTACCGAAATTGTTTTGATGTCCGTTTGTTTAAACTTCAGCTTTAACAAATCAACAATATTCTTTACTGAAGGAGTTCTAGTACTCTTCATATAGAAATTCTCAATAAGATAATCTTTAGTCTCCTTATCGATTGGCTTGTCATTGATTTGCCAATTATTGATTTCATTAAGTAACATGAATTCACTGTAAAGAAGAGAATTCTTTGGTAATGTTGCCTCACCAATAAGGTAAGTGCATGCATTCTTCATTCTATCAATGAATCCTTCAGCAGTCTTTTCTTCATCTACAATGTCATGGAAATTCCAAGGAGTGATTTTTCCATCTTGTTTTCTTTCCATCCAGAAGTTCTTTGTTCCCTCCATCTTATTAGAAAGAGGTCCCACATAATATGGAATCTTAAATTCCAAAAGTGAGACAAGTTTAGGTGATTGTTTACTAGGATTGATGTAATCCGAAGAAGTTTCAGCTAAGAACGGATAATACTTTTTCTGATTCTCAATGATTCTTTCCATCTCATCTTTATTGAGCTGATAAGGGAAGACTCCGTTCTCCTTAGAATTTTGTCTAATGAGGTATTTCTTCCCTTCAATAGAACTGAGAATATCTTTGAATCTCTTCCTATCTTCCTCTGGATAATTCTCATTCGGCTTATCAAGAGGAAGCAAAGCTTTGACTGCCTTATAGAAGTTTTCTTGGCTTGTCGAATGTGGCAAGCGGATTTTCTTCTTGTTATTACATGTCAATCCGATGTAATTGACATAATTAGCCATAGGCTTTCCATCCTTGCCATTGATTTTAACGAAGAAGTTTTTATATTCATTTGGATTATATCGCTTAACTAAATCTTTTAATATCTTCAGCTGTTCTTTATGAGTATCATAAATTTCAACCATAGCATCCGAAATATAATGTTTGCCCTTTAAAAGGTTAATCAAAACACGGAATGAAAAGATCTTATTGCAGGTCTGAATCAAAGACATTTCATAGTCAGATAGTGTTTGAGAAAGGTCAATAATAGTCTGCTCATAGTTAGCATTATCAAATTCAATACTCTTCTTTGAAATATCCTCATCCTCTTCTTTCAATCTTGAAAAGAGAGCACCTGCTTGCATTTTAGAACCAGAGATGAGCTTAAGAAGATTCTTTTGCAAAGATGAAAAGTCTTTTCCAGCAAAAGCTTCAGTTATTCTTTCCATTAAATATTTCGATCTATTCTCTTCTTGGAAAATAGTAATCAATCTCTTAGCAATATCTTCTGTACAATTGAAAGCATATGGTTCTTCACCATCTTCTACATTATCTCTGAACAGATTATCCAATTCATTGAATCCTGAGACTAGTGTAGCTACATTATCAGTATCTCCTTCACCCGAAACATCACTTTCTGTTAAGAAGTTACCGCGATATTTGATCATATGAGCCATGACAAGATAGATCTGTCTAATATCATATTTCTTATCCGGTGTCTCCATCATTTCTTTTCTAAGATGATAGATAGTCGGATACTTCTTACCATAATCTTTATCGGTAAAATCATCATCATTGAAAAGCAGATAAGGTGCTTTAGCGTTATCGGCTTTGTCTTCCATCAAAAGAGCAGAGTTATTCAAACGATCAAAGAAATTAGGATCAACCTTATTCATTTCATCTTTGAATAGATCCTGAAGCATAAGAATTCTCCAACGTCTTCTCTGAAGTCTTCTTCTTGCTTCTCTATTTGCTCTTCTCGTACTTGCATCACTGGCTTCAGGGAAAAGACGTGCACCCCAAAGATGCTTTCCCTGTTTACGAACTAGGTTGTAGTTCTCGTCAGTAACAGCCCAACCGACAGAATCCGTACCAATGTCGAGCCCTAAATAAAATTTCTTATTCATCTTGAATTCCCTTTCCCCCGCCAGTATAATGATGGTAGCAACACTAGTTCAAATAAACTTTTGTCACACCACAGCCTGTGTTGACGGGCAATTTGATTCTTCGAAAGAAGAATCTTTTTTTGTCTTAATTATTATAGAACAAATATAGGAAGTTTTAAACCTAACAATTTCTACTCACTCATAAACTACCTAATATGCAATGTCACTATAGATTACAAAAACAGTTTCTTTTGAATAATCTCCTCGACATATTTCTGATAAGATTAGTAAAATCAAGCATTTAAATCCGTCTTACTATATATTTCAAACTATGTGAGTTTACGTAATCTATTTCTAAAATGGTTTTTCATAATTTATCAAAATTGCTTTTATTAACTTTGTTCTATATCAACTTGTACAGTTTATAACCAACATATCAATTAATCTTGCTTACCAATTCCGTATAAGCTAATATATCCTCATGAAAAAATTATTTAATGAAAACAATTGTCTTGTCAATCTTTCTTCTTCTATTCTTAGACACTATGATGTAGATCCGTATCATCCTTCCTTATTTTCTCTTGATAAGGTATTGGATAAGACTGATAAAAGAATCTGTCTTATCCTTTTAGATGGATTAGGCAGTTATATTCGAACAGTATATAGTAATTATTGCAGTGATTTAAACTCTCATTTCTTGGCACAAATTACATCTGTCTTTCCTCCGACTACGGTTGCTGCAACTACTGCTTTAATCACCGCTCGTTATCCGTCTGAGACTGGATGGCTCGGATGGACAGAACAGTTCCCTCAATATGATAGAGCCGTGACAATGTTTCCTTCTACCTTTGAACAGGAACCAAAGGAGCCAACACCTGAATCGACCTATTCTCTTTTACCTTATGAGACTATCTTTCCTATGCTAGAAGAGAAAGGAATCAAAACAGAACAGGTTAAATCATTCCAATTGAATGATCTTCTTCCTAGTACATTCTTAAAGGCAACAGAGGAATCATTGAATGACAATGATTTCATCTATGCCTATAGTGGAGAGCCTGATTCCTCCCTTCATAAATATGGTGTAGGAAGTAAGGAAGTAGCTTCTGTCATAAAAGAATTCAATGATGGAATTGTATCCTTAGCTGAAAAGCATAAGGATACATTATTCATTGTCATTGCAGATCATGGTCATCTGAATATCAAGGATTACAAGATTGATGAATACGATGATTTTTATTCATTACTAAGAATCAAGCATTTTGCATGTGAACCTAGGGCTGCCTTCTTCTATGTCAAAGAAGGAAAGGAAAAGGAATTCAAAGCATCTGCTTTGAAACATTACGGAGAACATTTCTATGTGTTATCCAAAAAAGAGGTTATCAAGAATCATATCTTTGGTTATGGTGAGCCCTGTGATTCTTTTGAATCCCTTCTTGGAGACTTTGTCTTGATTTCAAAAGATGAGGCATCTTTCCTTCAGGCCTATGATGTACCTCATATGATGTCAACACATGCCGGAAGCACGGAAGAAGAGAAATATATAG
>CAVALL010000072.1:0-8302 GCA_963589675.1 Alistipes onderdonkii
CGGCTGTGGTGCTTGCACAGGAATCGCTTCCGACATCTTCACATTCAATGATGATGGCAAGGCTGAAGCCACCGGTGTTGTCACCGCTGACAATGAAGCCAGTGTCGATGAAGCTGTTGCCGGTTGCCCGGTTCAGGCTATCGAAGCTGAATAATCCTTTCATCACAACGCAATT
Source organism: Alistipes onderdonkii (assembly GCA_963589675.1). GTDB lineage: Bacteria > Bacillota_I > Bacilli_A > RFN20 > CAG-288 > Enterosoma. The sequence goes on from CAVALL010000072.1 coordinate 176, forward strand.
TAAAAAGCCGTCTGTTCTTTAGCAGGCGGCTTTTCTTGTGCTTTGCTTTTGGATGACAATCGTCATCTTGATGACTGTTGTGACTTCCTCATCATATCCGTTGACTTCTCTGAATATCTCTTTTCCAAGTCCATCAGTCGACGCATTCCTGACTATCGTCTGTCCTTCCTGATAGGAAGAGATATGGAACTTTGCACCAGGATGCGAGTTCTTCATGTAATCAACTATGACAACAGAACTCTCACTGTCTGTCAGGATGGATACTTCATGAATGGATCCATAATCATCGATTGTCATATCGAAACGGTAATCGTATTGGGATAGGAAGGTTGGAGTCTTATTCCCTTCTTCGAGTTTTGTCTTTCTTGAATTCTTCTTTTTCAGATGTTCGATTCTAAGTTCGGTCAACTCTTTGATCTTGGCAAGACGGATCGCTGATTTACGCAGGTTGACACTTAACTTATCATCCTTCAAATCATAACGGTTAAGGAAGTAATGTTCAGCAAAGAGACCATATTTGAAGAAACGGAAGATGAGATGATGGAAGAATATCTCATAGAGCAAGCAGACACTCATGCTTCTGACAAGGTTATAGGGCATGAATATGCGCAATACAGACAAATCATAGGAGTCATGAACAGAGAAGAAGGAGGAGTATTCCTGTAACAGGTGATTGACATCCACCATATAGATTGTCGTCCACTGATAATCATTGAAGGCAACCGGAATCAGGAAAGCGTATTCTAACGAAATCATGGAAACCGAGACGAAGACTGATACAAAGACATATCCTAACAATCGAATCCAGATGTTCTTATGGAACATCCTAAGGCTTCGGTCCATCAATAACATTCCAAAAAGGAGGAAAAATGACATCAGCAAGGTAAAGATATACTCTAATGGGATTGGTCTTGTGATCGAGGTGAAGAAGGTAAGCATCACTAAGCCAACCTTGAATATAGCGACAAAAAGAGCTGCCCAGAATCCGTATAGTGCATATGTTGCAAGGACAACGACATCGCTTCCCTCAATCGGAATGACTCCGTAATAATCCATCCCTGGAATCTTATCGAAAAGAGCTAAGGCATAGCCCAAGATACCAAGACTCAAAATTATCAGAAAACGAATGATGTTCTCATGCTTTGTGAAAAACGGTCTTGATTTCTTTTCTGGCGAATTAATATTCTCCATCCTTACTCCTCTTGAAGTCGTTATGTTCCTTATCGTATCGACATTGCGCTATCAAAGCATCGATATCCGCCTGAGGGATTTCGACGACTTTTCCTTCTTCTAATCTTCCTAATAGGATATTTCCAATTCGAATTCGGACTAACATTCTGACAGGATGATCCAAAGTCTCCATCATATGACGAATCTCACGCTTCTTTCCTTCTCTTAAGATGATAGATAACAATGCTCCATCCTCTTCATCACGAAGGACAGTTGCCTTACAAGGAAGAGCCGTATAGCCATCCTGCATGACATAGATTCCCTTTTCCAACTGAGGGATTTCATCCCCTCTCAGTTTGTTCTTCACTTTGACAAGATATTCCTTTTCCGGAGCGGATGAAGGATGGGTGACAAGGTTTGCAAACTCTCCATCGTTTGTCATGATCATCAATCCCGTTGAATTATGGTCTAATCTTCCGACAGGGAAGACACGTCCATACTTTTTCGGAATGTAATCCATGACTGTCTCTCTTCCCTCAGGATCGCTGAGAGTAGAAAGGACATTATAAGGTTTATTGAAAGCGAGATAGACAAGTTTTTCACTTGCCTGCTTGTTGATAAGTGTACCATCAACAATGATCTCATCTTCCGTTGTGCACTTAAAACCCTGTTCTGTCACAACTTCGCCATTGACAACAATCTTTCCTTCGGAAAGGTACTGTTCCGCTTTTCTGCGGGAACAATATCCGAGATTCGATAAAATCTTTTGAATTCTTTCTTTTTCCATACAAGGAGTATTATATTGAAATGGTGAGGAAAATCAAATTATGAACACCATAGAAAGTGAAAATGAAGTGGAAACATCCAAAAAAGATGACTCAAAGTACGAAATAGAGATAGAAGACTATCTAAAGAGCCTATCAATTCCGTTTGAGATTCACTCTCATGAGGCTCTCTATACGATGGAAGCTTGCGAAAGCATTGAAAAGAAATATGGAGTTCCTATTCCAAAGAATCTCTTCCTTGCCAATAGACAACAGACACAGTTCTATCTATTACTGATGCCGGCAAACAAAATATTCAAGACAAAAGAGTTATCCTCTCAGATACAGTCGGCTAGACTGTCTTTCGGAAATGAGGATGCACTTTTCAACTATCTGAAAGTCAAAAGAGGATCCTGTACTCCATTAGGTCTCTACTTCGATAGAGAAAACAGAGTTCAGTTTCTTATCGATAAAGATATCCTCTCCTATGATGAAATCGCAGTCCATCCTTTAACAAACACAAAGACACTGGTCATCAAGACAAAAGATTTATTAGACATATTCCTAAAGAATGCGAACCATTCCTTTATAGCAGTAGAGTTAAGAGGAGAATGAAAAAAAGACCTGCTAATGCAAGTCTTGCCATCTCAATTGGTGGTGGATCAAGCAGGGCTCGGACCTGCAACCACTCGGTTATGGGCCGAGGGCTCTAACCAATTGAGCTATTGATCCCTATATGGTGGCTGCGGGGAGGGTCGAACTCTCGACATATCGGGTATGAACCGACCGCTCTACCAACTGAGCTACGCAGCCAAATAGGCAAAAAGTATTATACTTGCCCAGTTTGTTTAATGCAACCATTTTTTCACTTTTTCATCGAATCTAAGTTGAAAAACGAACAAAGACAACTAATAATAGAATGTAGTCATAATGCGAATAGTAATCAATATAAGCGTGATGGATAAATTCATTCGTATATAAACTATACACACCAAGCAAGGAGAGTTTAGCATGAAACAAAGTTTGAGTAAGTTTGCTAATCATTTCGAATCAAGATTTAAGGAACGTGGCAGAGATTTATATGAAATGGATGCTGTTTCCAGTCCAACCCATGAAGGAAACACGTACTATTTTGAAGTGAGAGGAAATACGGATGTTTATGACACCTCATTCGAACTCAATGATAAGAATGAAGTGGAAGAGTGTAATTGTACCTGTCCTCACTTCACCTCAGGACACCTTTGCAAACATTTATATGCATCTCTTTTGAAACTTGACGAGGTATTAGGCAATCAGTATGAAACCAGTTTATCTTTCTTACCACAGCAAGCAAAGATTATCGATGCTGAGTTCAATCCAGTCGAAAATAAAGCAACAAACGAAAAGAAGAAAACATTCACAAGTTATGACTTGACCTTGCTGAAGAGTTATTGCTCTTCTGTTTCACCCGACAAGGACTCCATGCTTAAATTTCTGAACATATATGATCTTAACACCGAGAATTTAGTTACGATTTTCCAACTATTGAGAAAAGAACGCCCGATGAAGATATTCATATCCGCTGTTGAAAATGACATGAATGAAGACTTCATGAAGAAAGTTGATTTGACTGCTTTTCCAAAGACTACTAACTTAAATCCACTATTACCATTTTGCATGAATCATCCTGACTTGCTTGGTTCACTAAAACAAGAATCTCTTAACGAACTATTTCATGCAAACAGAATAACGGATCCTGATTATCGAATAAGTTTGCTCTTTGCCTGCTTAGCGAAGAACGTAATCAATGCCATTGCGGCTTTCTTTAGCGAAGAGGAAAACTCCCTTTTGTTCTTCCAGGAAGAGGCACTTATCAATTACATGAGAAAGAATATGACAAAGGAAGAATGTCTCTTCGCTTTCAAAGATAGAATCAAAAAAGTGACATTGACTGATTCCGAAGCTGCCTTTATTTACCCCTATTTAAGCGATGATACAAAGGCAAACTTTGATCTCTTTTTCCGAAACCATTACAAAGCACTAAGGAATGGACATTATAGTTTTGAGTGGTCTTCTTATTCAACGGATCCTATGGACCGTGGCTTCCATAGACTATTATCGAGCAGACCTACAACAAATCTTGTCGATTATGATATCAAGAGTATGTACTATCTAAAAGATTCTCTTTTCACCTGTGATGACAAACTGATCTTTGCCAAACGTTTCAAGCAGCTTGCTGTTGCTATATTACGAAGCAAAGATCCTGATCTGAAAAACTTATATTGCTGTTTGAAGATTCTATTAGAATACGAAGACAGCTTTGAATCATTCGATGGTTTAGCAGAAAAAGCACTCGACAGTGATTACCTGTCGAAAAGCGCTGGCAACAAAGCAGAATTAAATGAGCTTGTCTATCAACTCGCAACGAAGCATAACTATAGTAATCTTCTTCCTTTAAAAGAATACAAACTGGAGGCTTAGAATGTATCTCGCTAACGCAAATATCAATGATCTCAAGGTGGAAAATTCCACCATCATCAACGGTTTCAATCAAGCCTTGGCTGAAAAGAAAATAAAGATTTTCTATCTTTTCAATCCTTACACCCGCACGATCACTTATTCCTTCAACGACCCAACATATGGGTCTTGTTCCTTTACGATAGATTCTGATGGTAATATCTATAACAAATATGACTCCCGTTTATTCCCAACGATTCTTCTTTGTGATGCATTTATCCAATATCTATATAATACGGAGAAAGCAGCAAGCGATGGTGTACTGAAAAATCTCTATCCTGATCTATACGAGGAAGAGATTCTCAAAAGGAACATGACAAAGAAAGAGAAAGCGGATTACGATAAGACAAAAGACAAATTCAGAGAGCTTTTATCTACTATCAACACAACCGTAAACGCCGATTCAAAGGCATTGAACAAAGCGGAGGCAAAAGAAGAAAGTCTTTGTTTTAAGATTGAAATCAGTAATCATTACAGTGCCTTCTCTTTCACAATCAGCGCATATAGCACTGTCACAAACCATAAATACACTTTCTCAGATGCTTTCTCACGCTTTGTGTTGAAGAGTGAACCAATTGATGAAAAGTCAAAAGAAATGCTATACACATTATCACCCTTATATTACAAACCAACCTATTACTACGATAAAAAGGAAATCAAGTTTGCAAAAATGATTCTCGGTCAAGGAATCAAGACTATGACCAGTCAGAATTCAAAGCCATCATTTATGCCGCTTGAATTCGAAGGCGAAGCATTTGAACTGGAAAAAGAAATCAAAAACGTTCAGGTCTCTATCGATAAAGACGGACATATCACTTCCCCTTACGAGAAGACATCCAATAATTTCGTTTATGATTTTGAGAATCCAAAAGAGTTAGTCTACTTTGATATGAAGAAGCATTTGGCAACCTATCTCACCTTTGCCACAGACACAGAGAAGAAACTTCTTTTATTCAAATTTGAAAATCCTATGTTCGATTCCAAGTATTTTGGAAAAGAGATTTCAGATTCTCTTGTTCCTACTATCAAGGATGTCGTAGACGTAGAACCTTCCTATCTCTATAAGTCCATGAGACTTGTCGATCATATCGAATATTACATCGATTTAGACAAGATCAAAATAGAGCTCATCTGCAAAAGTAAATATTTCCTAAGCGGTCATGAAGTAACCTCTATGGAATTTGACGGTGTACATTCAAATGAACTCAAAGCATTCGTTAAGGCAAGAGACTCTTTGAATATGCCTGAGGAAGGACATGTCGAAGATGAAAAGATCATCGCAGAATTCATCACTGCTTCACTGAAGGCTTTAAAGAAAACGTGTCAGATCTTCATCTCTGAGGATGTTAAGAAACTGAAGAAGAAATCTGTTGGAAAGATCAATATCATCGCCAATTCAGATCAGAATTGGTTCGGCCTTAAATTCCAATCGAATGAATACACTGATGAGGAACTTGAATCCATACTTTCCGCATATAAGAAGAAAAAGAAATATTTCCGTCTTGGAAACGATATTCTCTCTTTAGAGGAAGGCGATGGAAAAGAGATGGTATCGTTATTGAATGACTTCGATCTGAAACAGCCTCATATGCCGGTCTATCAATCATTGAAACTTCGAGGAAGAGACAATGTTACCCTTACCAATGACCTAAAAAATCTCTTTGAAAGAGTCCAGGATTATGATGATCAGGAAATCTCGATTGATGATAGACTTAAGAATATATTAAGACCATATCAGATCAAAGGAATCAAATGGCTTACCACACTGAAAGAGAGCCATTTATCCGGTATCCTTGCTGATGACATGGGTCTTGGAAAGACTTTAGAGATCATCGCATTCCTAAGTCAGTACCATCTAGATAAGCCGAATCTTGTTGTCTGCCCGAAGTCTTTGACATTCAACTGGGCAGATGAATTCCACAAATGGAATCCGAAAGCAAAGGTCGTTGTCCTCTCTTCTAGCAAAGAGGATAGACACAATAAGCTTCTACAAATGAGCAATGACAACACAACCTACATCATTTCCTATGACTCATTACGCATTGATCTTGACCTGTTCAAAGATAAATCATTCGGTTTCCTGATTTTAGATGAGGGCCAGTACATTGCCAATGCCTTCTCAAAGAAGTCAAAAGCTGTCAAAGAATTATCTGCTGACTACAAGTTTGCACTTACTGGTACTCCGATTCAGAATTCCTTGATGGATTTATGGTCCATCTTTGATTTCTTGATGCCAGGATATCTCAAGTCATTCCAAGATTTCAAGAAAACATACGGAACCTATGATTTAGATGAAGATGACAGAAAACATCTAGAAAATATCATCTCTCCTTTCTTGCTGAAGAGAAAGAAGGAAGATGTTTTGACTGAGTTGCCTGAAAAGATTGTCATGACTCAGAATCTAGTAATGGAAAGTGAAGAAAGCGATCTATACACCGCCTATCTATATAACGCAAGAAAAGTTATGGAAGAAAAGAAAGTGAAAGGAAATAACGCCGGAATTGAAGTCTTGGCAGCTTTGACAAGGCTAAGACAATTATGCGTTGACCCTTCCTGTTTCTTAGAGTACAACAAAACCTCTACAAAATTGGACTACACATTGACATTGATCAAAGAAGCCATTGGCAAAGATCATAAGATCATATTATTCTCTTCATTCACGACTGTCTTAGATCACCTCTCTACACTTCTAGACACTGAAACAATCGCCCATGAAAGAATTCAAGGTGATACCAGTGCAGAAAAGAGAATACAATTGAGCAAACAGTTCAATGAAACAGATGATTTCAAAGTCATGCTGATATCCTTAAAAGCCGGTGGAACCGGATTAAATCTAATCGGTGCTGATATTGTCATCCACCTTGACCCATGGTGGAATCTAGCCGCTGAAAATCAAGCATCTGATAGAGCCTATCGAATCGGTCAGACAAGAAAAGTAGTTGTCTATAAACTAGTCATGAAGAACACCATCGAAGAGAAAGTGTTAGAGCTGCAGGCAAAGAAGAAAAATCTATCCGATATCTTCGATGCCGCAAGCAATAAGACATCACTCAGCGATGAAGATATCGAATACTTACTGAATTAGGATGTGTTTAATAGATTGACAAAATATTCTAGATAACAAATTTACAAATCATTGAGAGGATTAGAAAATGGATTATAGAAAATTCAATAATACACTCGTTGCAAGAATCGATAGAGGTGAAGAAATTCTCGAGCAAGTGAAGAACATCGCCTTAAAGGAAAACATCAAATTGGCAAGCATCACTGCTTTAGGAGCCACCGATTACTTCATCGTCGGTGTCTACAATGTTGATGAGAAGAAGTATTACTCGAATGAATTCAAAGGTAGTTTTGAAATCGTTTCCTTGACCGGTACCATCAACACAATGAATGATGAATTCTACTCTCATCTTCATATGAGTGCTGGCAATGAAAAAGGAGAAGTCTTCGGTGGCCATCTGAACAAAGCTGTTGTCAGTGCCACCTGCGAAATGATTATCACAATCATCGATGGCAAAGTAGATCGATTCCATGATGATGTAACTGGATTGAACCTTTTCAAATTCGAAGACTAATCCTAGAATAAGCGGTACAGTCTTAACTGATATGTATCGTCTCTATTAGAACGATACATATCACAAGACATGTTTTTTCGTGTTCTTGACAAAAGGTACACATTACACTTAATATTTTT
>CAVALL010000073.1:0-8197 GCA_963589675.1 Alistipes onderdonkii
TTTTGAACAATAGCTTGTTGAACTATTCTATCAACAACGGTTGGAATGCCTAGTTTCCTTGTTCCGCCATTCGGCTTTGGAATTTCAACTCTTCTAACAGGAAGGGGTTGATATTCACGACTTAAGATTTGATTGATTAAGTCTTGACCATGGGCTTTCAAATAATCCTTTGCTTCGCCACAAGTCATTTCATCGATGCCTGAGGCACCTTTGTTTCCTGTGACCTTTAGAAAGGCTTGATTCAGATTGTCTTTAGATACAATTTCCTCAATCAATCGCATAGTTTTGCGTTTCCTCCTTTTGGTTTGTCTATCATCATCGTCTTAGGCATACTTTTCACAATGTACGATTGCTACTTCTCATCCGTGCGGATTGGATAGACACTCCCATTTGTACTTTGCAAAGGTTTGTTTATTCAGCCCTTCGCCTTTCGGCTACTATGGCTTCTGCTGACTTCTTGGAGCAAACCTTTTTCGACTTTGGATTTCTCCAAATCTCCAAGACCTCACGGGGTAAGACATATATCTTTCTAGCCTTGAGTACTTGATTTACTGATTAACTATTACGGCCGTTCGTGATTTTGATATGATTGGTTATCTCATCACAAGTTAATCGCCTTTTATCAAGTTTCTTTTCGTTACCCAGTCTATTTGCTACGCTCTTCTTTCATCCCATATCTCACGATACTAGACTTGAGTTTCACTATGTAGTTATAACGACATTCCTACTCGGGACTTTCACCCTATAGATATATGACATGCCCGTCACACCAATAAAAGGCCATCATGCGATGGCCTTTTTCAATTTAGATTAGATTAATTCGCTGAAAACATATGTTTCCAATTCGTTATACTCTTCCAAAAGTTTTAGAATGCATCCTATTTTAATGTGCACTATTGCAAGAACAATATGGAATCTTATTTACCATTGTCACCAACCTTTTTTATATTCGACTATTGCAAATGGCAATCCAGTATTTTCCATAGTCTCGACAGTAATCCATCCTTCTTCATCTATATCGCACACAACGGCTAAAGAACCTTTTGACATAAGAAAATCAGCATCTCCCGATCAGGTTTCTTTGTCAATCAATGTTTCGATAATATCACCTAATTTGATTTCCATACATCATCTTCATAGAGTTTTTTCGTTCCGAAGATATCTTAAACGAAGAATTTTTAAGAGACAAGCACACATCCACAATAAATTAAGAAGCGTACTGAGGATTCAATTTAGAAGAATAGACACGGATGATAGCAGCAGGTCTTGGCTGATTGTTCCAGTTGAGTTCGTTGCCGACAGAGATCTTATAATCTCCTTTTTCATAGAGATCATAGCCTTTGGCATCTTTTTCAGTTGTGAGTGTATATCCGTTCTCAACTAAGAGATTCTTGTAATCGCTGATGTATTTAGTAGCAACGGAAGAAAGAGAGTCTTCAACCATATTCGTTCTTATTAAGGCACAGTTCACATTGCCATCACTGTCTCTTTCCATCTCAACAGAATCACTGTAACCGGGTTCATAATAGAGGAAAGGAACCGCATCATAGATGTTCCAAGCCTTCATCTCTTTGGCAAGATTCGGATAGACTTCTTCAAAAGAGGTAGGAAGAGTTGGAGTGACTGCCTTGCTAAAATCAATATCAACTGTTGATGTTCCAAAAGAGGAATAATCGATAGTGAGTGCATAATCGTTCTCACCATCTGTCATCTTTGCACTTGCCTGAGTGATATGACTATCACTATCTAAGACGATTGTACCATCTCCGACATAGCTATGAAGAAGTGTCCATGTAGCAGGAAGATAAGAGCAATAAGAGAAGAACATCGCATTGTCACCACGAGAGACATATTTATTATCGGTATCCGTCTTTTCAAAGATCTCAGCAGCGAAGTCAAAGGTCGGATAACGGTTGATCTTCTTTCCCGTGGAATCAGTCCCATCAAACGGAGTTGTATGAGTCTTCGTTATCGTTGTGACATTCGTCTTATCATCGTGTTCATATTCATAATAGGTTCCGTCATCCTTTTTGTGGACACCGGAATGAGATAAGACTTCATTTCCTGTCGATGTGACGATATCAATAGTATCTTCAGTATAGGTATAGGTGACTTTCTCCGTTGCACTGCCTTCCAACTTTCTTGAAACAGTCGACTTGTAATTCTTCAAAGATGCCATATTTGTCAAGGCACTGCTAATAGTATCATGATAATCTTCATGGGCATACTTCTCTAAATGTTCAATCGTTGCTGTGCCATTTAAAGAGATCTTGGAAGTGATCTTCATACCATATTTCTCATTAAGATAATCCGTATCAGATGTATTTCCCTTATATGGATCAACAACAACTTCCAAGGTATCGATCTTTCCGTCTTTCACTGTAAAATAGAGATCATCCGGAGAGATATCCTGCTGGAAGAAGTTAAGGCAGATCTGAGCGGCTGTCTCATATCCACCGATGAAATGATAAGTGTTACCATCATCGAAGGAAGCAAACTGAGTTGCATTGACACCTGAAGTATAGCCTAAGTAGTTGAAATAAGGGCAGGCTTCCCAGTACATGGTTTCACCATCTGTATTGGAGAGTCTTTCTTTTCTGATTTCATTCTTGAAGTCACGATACTCTGTTGCCAAATAGCGGCTATCTCTTACATATTTCTTTTCAAAGACACTGCCATCGCTTTCAACGGCTTTGATCTGATAGGCATCAGTGAGATTGTCATTGATGCCATAGGACTGATCTTCATTCTCTTCGAAGATGGTGACAATCGTATCCTTACCGTTTTCTGTAGCCGTATATAGTTCATCATAGGTGTAATAGGTCTCAACACTATCCATTCTCATAGAGGAGGAAACGGTTGCAAAAAGATCACTAGACATCTCAAGATAGTCATCAGATACTTTGACTTTGTATTCGGTATAGACGGACTTATCAGAAGATAGTGTTGCCTTGATGATGGCTTCACCATAATTGTTGGCAATCAAATTGACCTCAGGCATATATCCGTTAAGAGGATTGGAACCGATGGCAACAATATTCTCGTCACTAGAAGTCCATTCGATATCTCCAGTCACACCGATCTGATTGCAGTAGATGCTTCTTACAGCATCCTTATATAAGTCACCGAACATGAAGACTTCGAGTTTGGAATCTGTATGAAGTTCACTGTCTTTCTTCTCGCTGGAACTAGTGCCCTTATCCGTTGAACTATCACTGATTGGAGAATCACTCTTCTTTTCAGTTGCGGATTCTTTCTTTTCGCAGCCAGCTAAAGGAAGAAGCATGGCAAGAAGAGATAGGAATGTCAATTTTGTTTTGTTCATTATTTACACCTCACTAAACTTTAAAATAACCTTAAAAGCATTACACTATAAACGATTTTCACTTGTTTTGTCAATTCAGATACACCTGCATTTCTTCTCAATTCTTCTGTATCCGCTTACAAAAAACTCGGCAGAAAATTTATCCACCGAGTTATCGTTTCAAAGTTAGTTAGTTTACTAGATTAGAGTACAGTGCAGCTGACCTTGAGGCATCCTTCATTCTTGTAATTGACAAAGGCGTAATCTTTTGCGCCGTTATCCTTCAACTGCAAGAGGATACCAGGGTTCTCAGTTGTACCGACAAGGTTATCCATAAAGGCTTTACCGAATGTGGTAGAGCATTCCTCAGCTGTTGGGAAAGAGACGAACTTTCCGATTGTCGTGAATAAGGAAGAAGATTCTTCACTCGATAAGGAGTTGATCATGACATCACTAGCACTGACCTGATAGGAGAAGGCAGCTGATTGATGAGTGTTGACGAAGGAGACATCGAGATAGAAATAGGTAGGAATGTATTTACCAAACAAGGAGAGAGGGAAGGAAGAGAAACTCTTCTTTAAGTCTGTGACATCAAGACGGACAATGGTCTTGATGGTAGCCTGTTGTTCCACAATATCCTTGATATCCATCTCCAATATCTTGACTGGGAACTGATAGGATCCAATCTCAATTTTGCTGTCAATCTTCTCTTCCAATGCTTCGCTAGCAAAGATAGCTAACTGTTTATCCGTCAGATAGACATCCCTTTCAGCGATGTCGGAAAGCTTATCGAAGTTGAAGTGGATTCCATCATTGTCCTTGGTGATGAAGTGATCGAAGGAGACATTGAACTCAGTCATCAATGAATCGATATCCTTATCCGAATACGGATTCTTGACAATGTTTGCTTCCTCAACCGGTTCGCTTAACTGCTTTAAGGAAGAGAGTGTCTTAAAGGTATCGATATCATATTTCTTGTTGAGATAGAGGACACCTCCGAAGAAGGCACCGCAGAGAACAACAATCAGAACGATCAATGTTATCAAGAGTTTCTTAATCAATTTCATAAATATTTACTCCTTCCAATATGATTTTACCAAAACAGAGGAAAAAGTTCACTTTTTCCCGTATAAGATATAGGAACCATTCAAGGAGAGGAAGAAGGATTCAATCTCAGTCATGAACATGCCTTTGCTCGTCTCAACCAGATGTACTTCTTCAATTCCTCTCTCCTTCAAAGACTCGATGAATTCATTCATATCGCCGAAGTAGAACCAATTCATGATGTCGTGAATGGCAAAGGTTCCACCTTTCTTTAAGACTCTAAGTGTCTCATAAATCATCTCTTTCTTATCAAAACCGGATAAGTTGCTATAGCAGTAATTGGATGAGACATGGTCGAAGTATTCATCCGGAAAATCTAGTTTTCTGATGTTGCTATAGAGGAAGAAAGCGTTATTCACTTTCTCAAGTCTAGCATTATCCATGCAGAGGTTACGAGTCACATCGAAATATTCAATTCCCCATTTATCGACACCGAAGACTAAGGCATCTGGGTTCTTTTTTGCTAATTCGATGGTCAATGCTCCTGATCCGCATCCGACATCGAGTATCTTTCCTGATCTCTCTTTGCAGAAATCGGATAATCCATCGATGATTCCCTTTGCCATTTGTCTTTTTCCGTCATAGGAGAAGGTCCTGTACCAATGGATACCAAGGATGGAGAAGAAGAAAAAGACTAAGAAGAATAAAGCACATATCGCACCAAGGAAGAAGCGAAGCCATACAAAATGGATGAATCTTCCGAAAAAGAAGAAGAGTATAGTAAGAAAGAGAAAGACAGAAGCACACGAAAATATGGCTACCAAGTAGCTTTTCGGCATCCAGTTTTTATAATCCGGTTTATTCTTTCTTGTTTTCATAACGAAAAGATTATATATGTTTTCACTTACTTATTTAACATCGAACATAAGTAAGCGCTTCTATGTCTTTTCTTTTTCTTCTTTTTCCTCTCTCATTCTAGAAAAGAATAGCGTACAATGTGTAGGGAAATCATTCTATGGAACTACTCAAGAAACATTTTACACTATCTTATCTATTCACATTCCTTATCATCTTCATCGGCGGATACCTTGAACTCTACTCTCTTAAGACAAGAGGCATCTTCTGTGCGATGCAGACCGGTAACCTTTTGAATATCTTTGTTCATCTGATCGATGGGAATCATGAGATTGTCTTACTATCTCTTCTTGTCCTATTTATTTTCCTAGTCGGATGCTTTCTCTCCCAGTTAGGAAAAAGAATCTACTTCGATCACTTCAAGAAAGAATACTTCTATGCTATCTCATTGACGATTGAATCCTTGCTACTCATTCCTATCTTCTTCATTCCGATTGAAAAGTCTGGTATCACAAACGGAGGAAATATCAACATCTATGATGCGCTTGTCGACTCCCTTTTAGCCTTATATGGTGCGATACACTTCCTTTCCTTCAATGAAGTGAATCATCATAGCTATACTCCTACCATGATGACAAACATGATGAAGAATGTCTGTCTTCACTTTGCGGATGGTTTCAAGGACAGAAACAAGGAAGAGATACTTTCCGCTTTCTGTTACCTCATTCTTGTTCTTGCCTTTGTCCTTGGCGGATGCACATTCTATCTTATCTTCAACGCTTTGAAAGATAACTCTCTTTCTTCTGATATCCAGTATATGCTAGGTGTCATCCTTATCCTTAACATTCTTCTTATTCCTTTTTCTATTTTCATTCAGAAAAGAGAGAGTAAGAAAGAAGAGTCTAAATAAGATTGTTCTCTTGTATTTTCCTTTTCTAGTTACTAGAATAACATCTTCATTTTATTATGCCCACTAAGAATAAAGTCAAAAGCTTCTTCATCGATTTCCTATTCATTAACCTAGTTGCCTTAACAGGAGCTGGTGTCATTTTTCTCTTTCAGCTTTTGATATCCATGATCAAGAAGCTTGTTTTGATTACTGTCGAACCGACAACGCTAAATATCATTCTCTACATTCTCTTTATCCTTCTAGCAAGCTTTTTAGAATATATCTTGCTGAAAAGGAAAAAGACAATCAGAAAGAAACTGCATTATCTCTCTTTCTTAGAGAAACACAGAATGCTAGACTCTGTCATCGATGTGATTGAAAGCATATTCTGTTGTCTACTTACCTTCATGATTGCCTTACCTTTAGGAAGCGAAGGACCGAGCGTCTATATCGGATTCATGATTGAGAACTTCTACCGCCTTCTTTTCTATAAAGAAGAGACAACACTAGACAAGAATAGATTCGGTTCCATGATGGGATATGCCTTAGCCTTCTTAAATCCTATTGCCGGTTTCTTCTTCTATTTTGAAAAGAAGAACAGAAGAGGAACATCCAAGCAGATGTTCTTACAAGTCTATCTTCTTCTTGTCTCATTCGCTTGGATTCTCTTATTCCGTTATTTATACGGAATGAAGGACTTCTACCTCTATTCCCTCTATAACAGAAATCTTGAGATGTTCTCAAACAGATACTTCAATCTATTCGTTCTACTCATTCCTGTTATCACTTTATTCATCTCATTTTTCTACAAGAGATTTATCATGTCACTTGCCTACTATGTCAAAGCAAACGACACAAGTGAAATCTTCTTCTCTATCGTAATGGCTTTAGTGACTGTCTTAAGCCTGAAATTCACAGGATATGATTCCTTCATCGGATTCAGCGATGAAATCTTTTTATCCACTGAGGAATTGCTTTTGGATTCCTGCCTGTTTTATTTCTTTATCCGTTTCTTCTGGACTATCTTTAGCAACGATATCTATTATCAAGGTGGACACGTCATCCCTACCTTTGTCGTCGGTGGAAGCATCGGCATGGTCTTATCCTCTATCCTCTCATCCTTCTATCCTCTAACGAGAGAAGATCAGTCCTTGATCATCGTCTTATCCGCATTATGCTTCTTTGCCTCTGTCACGATGAACTATCTGACTACTATGGCTTTATGCCTATCCTTTGGTCCTGGATATATCCTAATACCCTATATGATCATTCCGATTTCCATCATCTATATGACAATCCGTTTATCTCATGCTCAGTCCTTACCTGATTTGATCAAGCATGTCAAAGAGAACAATGATAGCATCACAAGAGCACTGAAGTATTACAAATACCTAAAAGGAAAACGTTAGTCTTTTCTTTCGTCAAAGTATTCCGTCAGTCTCTTTTCCGCCACTTCCTTTTCTTTTTTACAACTCTTTTCTTCATAGTTAAGATACCAATGGTTCAATAATAAATAGCATCTCTTCTCCTTATCAAGATAGAGAATCTTTTTTGAGGGCACCTGTTTCTTGATATGATAATCTTGTGTCACAAAATTGCATTCAACATCAATAGAGGAATAACAGATATGATCGTTATATAGATTCTGAATGACCTGGTAAGTTGTATAGATACAGTTAAGCGGTCTGATATCATGGATTAGACAGCACGATTCAGTACGGAAATAGCACTTTCTACCTGCATCTAGGTTCTCTTTCACCTGTCTTCTGATGTCTGAAGAGTAGTCTAAAAGACACTTGATTCTTTCCCATTCATCCTCTCTTATTTCTATATCATTATCGATACAGCATTTTCCTTTGTTATTACAGTGGTCGCATTTATGCCAGTAAGGATCTTTATCCAATAGTGCATCGATTTCAGAGAAGAGTTCCTCTCTTATTTCATCTAAGGTATATGTTTTATCCATACGACTATTCTAACCGATATAAAGGTGTAAAGAGTATAGAATTTCTATGTTTGCGGAATCGGAATCCAATGGTTGAAAATCACAAAAATCAGGATTCATATTCACTCTAATTTTGAAAAACAGACTCAAAAGGCGGTTC
>CAVALL010000074.1:0-8193 GCA_963589675.1 Alistipes onderdonkii
ATTAGAGTCGCGACATATTACGCCGTTTTTGGACGGCCAACTGCAAAAGTCAGGATAGTAACGGCCTATCAAGTAAAAGAAAAAATCGAAGTTTAGAAGTGGTTTATAAGAAATAAAAACAGGTTTGACACCTGAGTATCAAACCTGACTTGATTGAATTTGGTGACCTCAACGGGATTCGAACCCGTGAATGCAGCCTTGAGAGGGCTGAGACTTAAGCCGCTTGTCGATGAGGCCAAATAGCCTTATAACTATAGACAAATTCATTTGAAAAATCAAGGACTTGTGAATAAAGTGAATGAAAATGTTGCCTATGAGGTGATTTTAGCATTGAAAATCACACTAAAATCGATGTCTTATGAGTGAGTGGAAAATATTGTCGTTGTATCTATATTCTTAGTATGTTATATTAATAGACGCGCTTGAAGCGCAATCACCATGAATGTGAATCTTGCCGACAAGTCCTTTTCGCCGCACACATCTTCAGAACTAGGACAAACTGCCTAGCTACGCTTAGCGGATTGGGTTGGCATCTTGAAACATTCAGAAGGTACAACAAAAAGGAGGCTCAAACATGAGCGAAGAAGTCAAAGTCGAAGCTGTCTCTGAACAGGGACAGGAACAGGATGTCATGGCCAGCACTGTCCATAATCCTAATGATCCGGTTGTCAGTGCAAAAACATTACTCGATGCAGGTTGCCATTTCGGACACAGAGTTTCCAGATGGAATCCGAAGATGAGAAAGTACATCCACGGAAAGAGAAACAACCTCCACATCATCGACCTCAACAAGACCACTGCTCAGATGCAGGATGCCTATCAGGCTTTAAAGGGTATTGTTGCTAAGGGTGGAAAGGTTCTTTTCGTCGGCACCAAGGCTTATGCCCAGAAGACCATTCAGGAAGAAGCTGTCCGTTCCGGTTCTTTCTATGTCGCACATAGATGGTTAGGCGGAACCCTCACAAACTTCCACACCATTATCAAGAGAATCGCTTTGCTCCGTACCATCGAACAGGAAGAGCTCACTGGCGAACTCGAAAAGCTTCCTAAGAAAGAAGCTGCTGAAAGACTTAAACTCAAAGAAAAACTTAGTCAGAACCTCGAAGGCATCAAGGAAATCCGTCTCCTTCCTAACGCCATCGTCGTTGTCGATCCTAAGACCGAGCACAATGCTGTTGCTGAAGCTAGACTTCTCAACATCCCTGTCTTCGCTTTAGGCGATACCAATACTGATCCTGATCTTATCGACTACCTCATCCCTGCCAATGATGATGGCGAACAGTCCATCCGTATCATTGTCGGACTCTTAGCTGATGCTGTTGTCGAAGGTAAGGGCGGTGAACCGCTTTATGCTTACAAGAACGCTGCTGAAGCTTCCCAGACCATGTCTGAAATGCTCAAGGGTGTTGATCCGAACGAACAGACCAAGGCTATCCGTGCCAAGCTCAGAGACGATGCTATCGCTATGAGAAAGAATGGCAAGAGAGTTGCCCGCAAGAAGTTCGTCAAGAAGAATTTCCGTCGTTTCGATGACAACAAGAAGGAAGAAGAAAAGCCGGCCGATGCTCCTAAGGCTGAAGAAGCCCCGAAGGCTGATGCCGCTGCAAACGGAGATAACAAGTAATTATGACCGAAATCGAACAGATTAAGCAGCTTCGTGACCGCACTGGTGCGGGCTTGATGGACTGCAAGAAGGCTCTTGCCGCTACTGATCATGATCTCGAACAGGCTATCACCTGGTTGAGAGAGAAGGGCATTGCCAAGGCTGCCAAGAAGGCTGCTAGCCGTATTGCCGCCGAAGGTATTGCTTCTGTCCTCGTCAGTGGAAACAAAGCCGCTGTCATCGAAGTTAACTGCGAAACAGACTTCGTTGCCAACTCTGATCCTTTCCGTGCTTTAGTCAATGAAGTCAACGAAATCATCCTTAACAACAATCCTGAAAATCTTGATGATGCCAAGAATTGTGCCAATAAGGATGGTAAGACCATCAATGAACTCTTTATCGATGCCGGTGTCAAATTAGGTGAGAAGCTCGATTTCAGAAGATTCGCCATTGTCAACAAAGCTGATGACGAAGCCTTTGGTCCTTACATCCATATGAAGGGCAAAATCGCTGTCCTTTCCGTCATCAAGGGTGGAAATGAAGAAATTGCCAACCGTATTTCCTTGGTTGTCTGCTCCAATTCTCCTTCCTATGTCAACGAAGCTGACATCCCTGCTGAAGTCATCGCTAAGGAAACTGAAGTTCAGAAGGAAGCTTCCCTCCAGGATCCTAGCTTCGCTAAGAAACCTGCTGCCATCCAGGATAAGATCGTGGAAGGCAGAGTCAAGAAGTCTCTCTTCGAAGGTGTCCTTGTCGATATGGGCCTCATCGGTGAAGAAGACAAGACCGTTGGTCAGCTCCTTAAGGAAAATGGTGCATCCATGGTTTCCTTCCTCCGCTATGCTGTTGGCGAAGGCATCGAAAAACGCCAGGATGACTTTGCTGCCGAAGTTGCTGCTCAGGCTTCTGGTAAGTAAATTTCAATTTGTCTTGAATGGGCGCCTCTTCGGAGGCGCCTTTATTAAAATCTGAAGTTGTAAACGAGGAGATAGTACATGGAAAAGAAATATCACAGAATTCTATTGAAGATCTCAGGTGAAGCGTTAAAGGGCCAAGACGATATCTACAATGCCGAATATCTTGAAAAGGTTTATGAAATTGTCCGTAAAATCACGGACATGGGAACCGAAGTTGCTATCGTTGTCGGCGGTGGTAACATCTGGAGAGGAAAGTTAGCATCCACTCTTGGAATTGAACGCACAACCGGAGATTACATGGGAATGCTTGCCACAATCATGAATGCGATGTGCCTTCAGTCCTATTTTGAAAATCACGGATTGATCACAAGAGTCATGTCAGCCATCCCAGTCAATCAATGCTGTGAACCATACATCAGAAGAAAAGCAATCCGTCACCTTGAAAAAGGACGTGTTGTCATTTTTGCCGGTGGTGTTGGATCTCCTTACTTTACTACTGATACATCAGTTGCCTTGCGTGCCAAGGAAATCTGTGCAGATGGCATCTTTATGGGTAAGAATGGTGTCGAAGGAATCTTCACGGATGATCCTCGTGTCAATCATGATGCTGTCCTCATCAAGAAAATTTCTTATCAGGATATTTTGGCCAAAGGACTCAAAGTCATGGATAGCACAGCTGTCGGACTTCTCGTTGACAGCGATGTCGATGTCCGTGTCTTCAACATGAATGATCCTGAAAATGCGGTCCGTGCTGTCAAGGGTGACGACATCGGAACTCTTGTCACAAACAAATAGTTTCTTTATTTCGTCTGTTGTTTTTAATAAAATATTCTTATATCAACATCTAGGGGGATATATTTATGGCTACATTAGAAGAATTCGTTGAGAAGATGGACAAGTCCATCGCTTCCTTAAAGGAAAGCTTAGGCACATTAAGAGCCGGTAAAGTCACTGCTCAGCTTTTGGATAAGGTTACAGTCACTGCTTATGGTGAAAAGTGCCTCTTGAAGTCTGTTGCTCAGGTCTCTGCTCTTTCCGCTACTGACCTTCAGGTCAAGACTTTCGATCCTTCCATCATCAAGGATCTTGTTTCTGGTTTGAACAAGGCTGATTTAGGCTGCACTGTCACACAGAACGGCAATGCTATCATTCTCAAGTTCCCGGCACCGAGTGAAGATCGTCGTCAGGATTTGATTAAACAGGCTAAGAAATACACTGAAGATGGCAAAGTCGCCATCAGAAACATCCGTCGTGATGCCAATAACGCTGTCAAGAAGGATGCAAGTTTAAGTGAAGATATGAAGGATGATCTCACTGACAAGATTCAGAAAGAGACTGACAAGCATATCGCTGAAATCGAAAAGATTCTTGCTGTTAAAATCAAAGATATTGAAACAATTTAATCGTTGTCGTCTTCTGTCGTTTTCCATCGAAAGGAAACACTTATGGCTAATAAATTATCGTCATCTAGCAAATCGAGCATGCTGACGAGAATCCTGACTGCCATCGTTTTGGTAGCCGTTCTTGTCCCTTGTTCTATTTTGGGTGGATGGTTTTACTTTGTTCTCGGTTTGTTCCTTCTTGTTGTCGGAACACATGAGATTCTCACAGTTCCTGGTAAGGATAGATACTCATGGCTAGTCAAGATTGCAACTCAGCTTTATGCTGTTCTCTTTATGCTATCCTTTTTCATCAAGCCTTGGGCAAGAGGATTGAATCCTTTTATGCTCGATATGTCTCAAATGACATTATCCGCTACGGACTTCGTATTCCCTATTTCTCTTACTTTCCTCTATTTCTTCGTTCTTTTCTTTATTGCCATCCTTTCTGACAAAGTGAAACTGGAGGATGTTACATTCCTCTTCGGCATCGAAACATTCTTTATCTGTGGCATTGTTTCACTGCTATTTGTGCGTTATCTTCCTAATGCCACGGGTACCCGTTCAGCCATTTCTTATTTTAAAGTTTACTATGCTGGTTATGGCATCGACCAAAGATGGGCATCCTGTGTCCTTCTCATCGTCCTTGCCATTGGAACCTGGTCTAGTGATGTCGGCGCTTACTTTGTCGGTGTTCTCTTTGGAAAGCATCCGATGAACCCGAGAATCTCTCCTCATAAGACATGGGAAGGATTTATCGGTGGATGTGTCTTCTCTTGGTTATGCTATTTTGGATTGGCTGCTATGTTTGAATATGCATTCCATATGCCGCTTGTTCCTGGACTTCTTCAGTATTCATCTTCTTCTCTTCTCACTTCCATGAATGTATTAGGTGGGACATCTTGGATATTCTTAGCAATCATTGGTTTACTTTTATCCTTTACCGGAAACTTAGGTGGATTCCTCTTCTCCTTGATCAAGAGACATTATGCTATCAAGGACTATGGAAGAATCTTCCCAGGACACGGTGGTGTCATCGATCGTTTCGATTCCCTTTTGACTAATGCACTCATCGTTTCTCTTCTCTTATCCTTTATGAGCGTTGGATTCAACATCGTTGCATAATTAAGGTATCAATGGCAAAGCAGATTATTGTATTAGGAGCAACAGGCGATATCGGTAAACAGGCTCTTGAAATACTCCGTTTCAATTATGATTATGAATTGGTCGGAGTTGCTTTCAAGAGCAATTATTCTCTTTTAGAGGATGAACTCTTCTATTTTGATCATCTGAAATTTGTCGCTATCTCAAAGAAAGAGGCAGCTGACGAATTCATTCTTAGACATCCTTCCTTTTCTGAGGCTGTCTTTACCGGTGCTGATGCGATTGAAGAACTTCTGTCTACTTATCCTAAGGCCACTGTCTTGAATGCTATCAGCGGAAATGATGGTATCGTTCCTACTCTTCTTGCTTTGAAGAATAATCAGGATTTGCTTCTAGCCAATAAGGAATCCTATGTTGTCGGTTCCTCATTGATGAAAGAGAGAATGAAGAATTATTCTGGTTCTATCTATCCAATCGATAGTGAACATGTCGGATTGTATAAGTGTTTAGCTGAGGCAAAGAGACGAAAAGAAAAACCAGTTCGACTCTTGATCACGGCAAGTGGAGGCGCATTGAGAGACGTTCCTCTTGATGAACTACCGAAACAGAAGAAAGAGGATGTCTTAAAACATCCTACATGGAAGATGTCGAATAAGATCACAGTGGACTGTGCTACCTTGGTGAATAAAGGCTACGAGATGATTGAGGCTAGTGAGATGTTCTCTTATCCTTTAGAATATATCACGGCTAAGATCTGCCGTGATTCTCTTATTCATGCTGGTGTTTGTGCAATAAATGAAAAGACAAACAAGAAACACTGCTATTATGAATATTCCCCTTGCAGCATGAAGAATGCGATCGCATTCAGTCTAAGCAAAGGAAAAAAGAAGATTCATCAGTGTGATAGTGATGAAGGGAAAAGACTCCAAGAAGAGATAGGGATGCTTGAAGAGATTGATGAAAAACGTTATCCATTATTCTATTTGACACTCTCCTCTTTCTCAAAGTATGGAAACGAGGGCATGTTCTACTATAATGCAGTCGATACAAAAGCGATTCAAGCCTTCTTGAACGATGATATATCCTATTATGAAATCAAGAATGCACTTGAATATGTCTATTCCCATATGCCGAAATTAGAAAAGCTGAATGAAGAAAATTTGAATGAATATATTTCAAACAGCGAGAAATACGCTTCTGAGTTGTTAAATAAGAAATCCTGGAGGTCGAAATGAAAACTGTACTTTATATCATTGTCTTCATTCTATGCTTGTCGATGGTTGTCTGCATTCATGAATTAGGACATCTATTAGTTGCTAAGATGTGTAACGTCTATTGCTTTGAATATTCTATCGGATTCGGTCCGGCCATCTTCAAAAAGAAGTTCAAACACAAAAAGAAAGTCTTGCAGGACGGAAAACCAGTCTATGAAGCAAGAACGGATGGCAAAAAGGTCCCGATGACCGAAAAGGTAGAGGGAGAGACGACATTTGCAATCCGTGCTCTTCCATTAGGCGGATATGTCTCGATGGCTGGTGAAGACGGAAATCTTACTGAAGACGGCAAGGCGATTGAGAAGGCGAGATGCTTAAACGGTGTCAATCACTTCAAGCAGATCTGCATCATGCTTGCCGGTATCGCCATGAACTTCCTCCTTGCCTGGGTTCTCTTCTTCTGCTCTGCTATACTTCCTGGAACAAAGCCCGTCCCGAATAGCAATGAAGTTACTGTCATTGCTGATACGGAGGCTAGCAAGGCTGGACTTAAGACTGGAGATAAAATCTTATATCTTTATCAGGAATACAATGGTTTAGTCAAAGACAATGTCACAGTGATAACTCCTGTCTACTTCCCGTTTGAAACGGAAAAGCAGAATCAGGAAGAAGCAAAGATCAACTATTATCAGACGAAGAATAACGGACAAGAAGTTTCATCTAATGATAAATACACGGATCTAGACAAGGATTGTATTTCTTACGCTCTTCAGGACGTGTTCAAGAACTCTTCCCAAAATCTATTCACTCTTCCGGATTATTTGAAAGGTTATACAGTAACTCCTTCCTCAACGAGAACGATCCATTTCAAGACAGACAAGAGCAATGATACATGGCTTACTGTCACATTGAATACGAAAGAGACCAAACAAAAGATCAATGATGTAGAGGTTTCCTATTATTACTTTGATACCTTCGGAATCACAGCAAGCTCAGTAGCCTATCAAAGAGGATTCACAGACTCTGTTGTGACGGCATCCAAGGGATTTGGCACATACTTCGTCGGCATCTATACCTCCTTAGGATCTCTCTTCACTCCTTCCGGATGGAAGAATGTCGGTGGCATCATCTCGGTCTATAAGATGTCGACATCCGGACTTCAGTCTGGTTCCTTCTCTTACTTCCTACTCCTTTGGGGATATATCTCATTGAACTTAGGCTGCTTCAATCTTCTTCCTTTCCCTGGATTAGACGGATGGCAGACTCTTATCGCCCTTATTGAAAGCATCACAAGAAAGAAGCTTCCGACAAAAGCGAAAGGCATCGCCAATACAATCGGACTTATCATCATGCTGATATTAGCAGGATTATTGATTGTCAAAGATCTGATTGTCTAAAAGCAAAACAAAAATGGTATGGCGCGAGCCATACCATTTTCTTTGACTGCAATTTACTGAATCTGAATGTACTTCTCTTCGTCAGCCTTTTCTTTCGGCTTGTTGACCTTGACAGTCAAGATACCGTTATTCATCGAAGCGGTGATAGAATCCTTTTCGATGCTGTTACCGACATAGAAGCTTCTACGATAGGAACCATAGTAGCGTTCTCTGTGGATGTTCTTTCCGTTTCCCTGATTGTTGGTGGCGTTCACTTTAGCAGTGATGGAGAGATATCCTTTGTCCAAGGAAATCTTGACGTCCTTCTTGTCGACACCAGGAACTTCAATCTCAAGACGGTAGGCATCATTCTCATCGGTGATGTCAGTCTTCATCAGATCGTCGGTGTCATCTGTTCCGAAGCAATCATTGAAGAACGACCAGAACGGATGAAGTCCTTCCAATCCGTAGTTGTTTCTGACCTGATTCTCGGCTTTTTCTTCTTTTACTTCATTTTTGATTTCATTTTCACTCATAATTCAAATCCTCCATTTAGTTTGATTTAGCACTCTCACTTCTCAAGTGCTAATTATATTATAG
>CAVALL010000075.1:0-7993 GCA_963589675.1 Alistipes onderdonkii
ACTTCCTACTTTTTCCGATAACTATCGTAAATTTAGATTGAAATATGCTCTCTGGTTCTGCATATCTTCTTTTGATTAATGTAATTTTTAAATTGCTCCTAAATTAATTTTATGAAAGAAAGAAAAACACCGCATTTATAATTATTTCCGTTAAAAATCACAGGAGATTCATATTATGAAAAAGACAAAATTATTACTTTTATCCTTGGTTGCCCTCTCACTCGCTGGATGCGGTGATGTGGTAAGCAATACAACCAATAGTAGTACTACAGCCCCTACTACAGATACTACATCAAAGTCAGATACACCGATTAGTACAGATTCAACAGTCACAAGTGATAGTTCCTCTTCTGAGAGCACATCAACTACACCGGTTGACACTTATGACACATCAAAGTGGCCTACCGCTGTCAAGGACAACATGATCAAGTATCTTGACAACACACTTCTTCCTTATGTTGATTTAGGTGTGGATGCTTCCAAAGTCATTTCCGTTTGGGATAATGGCACCGATACCTTGACTGTCTCTGGCGCTGCTTCTACTAGCGCTTTATCCGCTGTTGCTATTGCAGCCGCTAAGACTACTTATGAGACTTACGGCTGGCTTGTCACCACAGATGGCACATCCATGACTGCCAAGAACGATGAGGCTGGTACCATCACTGTCGTCTATCATAACGATGGTTCCTTTAATGTCCTTGAAGCCACCTACAAAGAGCCTTATGATGCAACTAAAGCTGGTACAGCATGGCCGAGTGAGATCATCACTGCCATGGATGATAACCTCAATCATCACGGAAACGATGTTCCTTATGTCTATTTAGGAACAGCTAACCTTACCTATGGTTGGGATTCCACACATAACACTTTCGTCATCACTGGCGGACAGTGGAATGATGCGATTGCCACTGCTGCAAAAGCCGCTTTTGAAAAAGCAAATGAAGGTATCACCTCTGATGCCAACAAGTGGATTATCGAAGAGATCGGAACCAATATCTATGGTGCCACATTCGGAGCCAACATCACATTAGCCGATGGAACTAAGTTATCCGTCACAATCGAAGCTCCTATCGAGGGCAAGAAAGCTAGCATGCATATTGTCTACACTCAGCCTTTCGGTGGAGAATCCACTGCCTGGACTGATGATATCATTGATACATTCAACGATTATTTCCACAACCACTCTGTTCCGTTCTTCTATTGCGGTACCGAATCCGATGACCTCAATGTGAGTTCCATCAGTCAGCAGAATCTCCGCTTCTACGGCGATGAAAACACTTGGGATGATAGAGTCTTTGACAATCTCAAGAATGCCTGCAATGCTGAGAATGCCACCATCACCAATGACGCTGAGAAGTGGACATTTGTCTCAGGCGTTTCCGATTCTGATGCATCTGTTTCCAAGCTTGTCGCAACAAGAGTCTTCAGCGATACCTGCGCACTCTCTGTTCAGGTTCAGGAAGAGACTTCCTATCATAGAGCCGACGTTCTCATCACCTATTCAAAGGGTTACATTCCTAGCGATGGTGCTGCTTGGAACGATTTGATCACTGATGACTTTGATACCTATCTTGATGGATATACTGTTCCTTACATCTATTTAGGTAATGATGATCCGGAAGACGATTGGGAAAGTTGGGATGATGTCAATACACTCACAATCACTGGTTCCAGCTACTTCAGCGCTGTTCTTAAGGGTGCTAACGATGTCTTCAATTCCACCACTGGATGGACAAGCAGCATCGTAACAAAGACAGATAAGAATAATGCAGGTGACGATTATAGCTACCAGGTCGTTGAAGCTGAATATATCATCGATGCAGCGGCTGGTAAGAAACTTTCTGTCACTGTCTCTGCTTCAAACTTCAATACCATTACTGGTGAAGCCTATGGCAACTGCGTCATGAAGATCACCTATACCAAGCCTTATGTCGTTCCCGCTGATGAAGACTTGAAGTGGGATGATGACACTCTTGAAAAAATCAAAGGATTCTTAGGCGGTCATACACTCCCTTACGTCTATCTCAATACTGATGAACCGGATGTCATGTTCGATGATAATAGTGGAGTTCTCTATATCACTGGCGGTGCCTGGGATGATAAGGTCTTAGATCACGCTTTGAAACAGATTTCCGGATCCACCAAGACAGTTGAAGAGGATTATTCCTGCGTTGAAGGTACAATCACAGAAGATGATGGCTGTGTCATTTCCGTTGTCATTGACAGCGATGGCACCAATATGGAATATGTTGTCACATTAAAGGAAACCTACACTCCTGATAGCAGTAAGACTGCTTGGGACGATAGCATTAAGACCGGTATGGAAGACGCTCTTAGCGGTTATTCCATCCCTTACTTCGATTTAGGCGCAAAGCATATCACCACATCTACAAACACCAACACCTTCATCATGAAGACAACCGCTTGGGATGAAGCTGTCTTAGATGCAACTGTCGCAGCCGTAAACGGCAAAGATGGATGGATTTGTACCAAAAATGTTTACAGCAGCAATGAAGTCGATGGATTCAAGACAGTCGATAACGGAAATCTTCTCTTCAAACTTGTCAATGATGGCATCTACACAATTGTCAATTCTTACTTCATCAAGAAGACTGAAGTCACCAAGACAAAGACAGATTGGTCTGATGCCGATAAAGCAAACATCTTAAGCATTACAGGCACTACAGAAATTCCGAACATTCCATTCCTCTACATGGGTGATAAAGACTATACAAAGTATTCTAATGGTATCTACGGCAATGTCTATAATCTTGATACACTTTACGATTATTATGGTGCATTGAAGACTGCTGGATATCAGACTATCTGCTTTAACGGAACTGCAGGTAGATTCAAGATTACTGCTGAGTACACCGATGATAGTGGAAATGTTACAAAGGTTGTGGTTGATTACTATTCCAGTTACTATACTAGAGTAAGTTCCGCCATCCTCAAGATCACTTACACTGCTGCAACAGCCGCTTAATTCGATTTAGTATGTTTCAAAAAGGATGGGAATTCCCATCCTTTTTGGATAAATACCCTATTTATGTTCTGAACAAGTCTAATATTTAATTATAGGTTGGATAGTATCTGACATATAAATCATCCGTAAAACCATCTGTTGAGGAGAAAACATGAAAACCAAGAAAATATTACTCTTATCCATTGTCAGTCTTTCATTGATCGCATGTGGAAAAGGAAACGAATCTGTATCAGCATCGACGGAAAGCAGTCATACAACAACTTCTGCACCTGTCACTGAGACATCAAAGAAAACAGAAGAATCCACTGAGAGTGAGTCATCTGCTTCTGAAGAAGAGGCTGTTGAAGCTTGGCCTGAATCGGTCACGAGTGCGATGAATCATTATCTTGAGAACAGGATTGTTCCTTTCATCGATATGAAGACATCGAAGAAGAAAGGTTATATGGCCTTCTGGGAAAGGGAAGAATCCAATCTCTATGTTGTCAGCACCTGCACCTATATCGATGCCGGTATCATCGCTAATGCAAAGACAGTATTTGAAGATGCAAATTGGACGGTAGAAACAGAGGATCATTCTCTTACTGCTACCAATTCTGATAATTCTCTTACTGCTACTTTATATGTCGATTCTATTCTTCTTACTCTTCGCATTCATTATGAAGAAGAATTTGATCCGACTAAGAATGATTCCTATGGTGCTGATTTGATTTCGTCTATCAATGGCGCATTAGACAATCATGCCGATGAGATTCCTTATATTTACTTAGGCACTTCCAATTTAGATGGAAACACAACAGACTTTGGATATATCCTCTCTGGCGGTATCTTCCGTAGTGAGATCATCTCTCTTGCTAAGACTAGTATCGATAACGCTAACAAATCCATTACGGATGAAGATAAGAAATGGACTGTTGTCAATTCTTCCTCTGAATCCTATCAGGTAAAACGATTATTGGATGATGGCTGTACTCTTAATCTAGAGGTCTATTCTCAGAGTGGATCAAGAGTCACAAGCAATAAGTATGCTATGATGCGTGTCACCTATAAGGCAAAGTTCACACCTTCCGCTGCTACAGAATGGCCTAAGGTTGTAAAAGAATTCTTCACTTCCTGTGACAATCATTCTATTCCTTACTTCTATGTCGGTTCCGATAATATCTATGAAACGGATTCCTCGAACCACGAGATTGAATTCTTAACAGATGAGAATACTTGGGATAATGATATTGTCACCCTTGCAAAAGAGGCACTAGAAAACGAAAACAAGACAATATCTGATTCTACTTATCAATGGAATATCACAGAAGGTGTCAATGATGAGGAAAACACGAAGACATTAAGTGCTATTAGAACCTATGAGGATGGCTGTATCCTCAATTTCAAGCTCTACAACAATGGTCTAATTGATGGAGGAGATAGAGCAAGACTTGAAATCCACTTTGAACCGAAATATGAGGTTCCTTCCGGTGCTTCTTGGTCTGAAGACACTTTGTCTAAGATGAACCAGTATATCCATACAAGCGATATTCCTTATGTCTATCTTGGAACGACAAGCGAAAAGACCAATTACAACGATACGACAAGTGTCTTAGAGATCACAGGTGGCTTATATTATTCTGCTGTCTTACAAGGAGCAAAACAAGCCTTCAATGTCGACGGATGGACAAGTGAGATTAAGACAACTACTGCAACACAGAACAATATCGAATACACCTATCAGACATTCACAGCAGAAAAGACAATCAGTGATGATGCTAAGATTGTTGTCACAGTGGATGGCACATCCCATAGCCGCTATTATCAAAGCGGCACATCCGGAAGCTGCATCATGAAGATCGAGTATGTCACAACCTTTGTCCCACCTAGCGGAGAGAATGCAAGCTGGGATAAATACACCTATGCCCAAATGACCCTGACAAGTATCATCGCCTCCAACCTGGATTCTCATAGTGTTCCGTTTGTCTATCTCAACACCAATAAACTAGAAGTCAATTTCTCAGCCGGTGAGAATATACTCTATATAACAGGAGGAAACTACAGAAGTGAGCTTCTTGACTATGCCTATAGTCAATTCACAGGTAATTCTAGTTGGACAGATACTGCAATCGACTACGATAACAATACTGTCACATCCACATGCAATGAAAATGATGGCTGTGTATTGACTGCTACATTCCTTAAGACAAATAGCGGATTGGCAGAGCTTCGCATCCATATCGAATCTGAATTCAAAGAAGTCACTTCCTATTCTGATTCTGTCAATAAGAGTATCAAAACAGCATTAAACGGACACTCTCTCCCTCTCATTCAGTTAGGTAGCAGCAATCCTACTGTCCTAGCAAATGACAACTATATCACACTCTCTACGAGTGTTTACCGCAGCTCCTTATTCGACGATGCCAAGGCCGTTTTAGAAGAGGATGGATACACTGCCTTTGTCGATCCGACAAAGTGTGAAGTAAAGGATGGGAACA
The DNA here is from genome assembly GCA_963589675.1 of Alistipes onderdonkii. Classification (GTDB taxonomy): domain Bacteria; phylum Bacillota_I; class Bacilli_A; order RFN20; family CAG-288; genus Enterosoma. The sequence continues at coordinate 5,461 of CAVALL010000075.1, forward strand.
CTTATCCCTATCTTATCGCCTTCAAGAAGTTTGATGATGGATATGTCTATCTCGCACTTCACTATAGCGACAGCGGATCCATGATTGAGGCTAGTTTCCATAGCAAATTAGAGAGTCAGACTAAGACAGACTGGACCGATACAGAAAAGTCTTATATCGACTCTATCACAGAGAATCAGTCCTCTCTTGTTCCGTTCTTCTATATGGGTGATGGAACCTATAGTCACTCTGGTACGACTCTAACTGGTACAACATTAGACTACTACGTCCTTATCTCCTACTATCAGGATTTGAAGGATCTTGGATACAGTGATATCTCACTCTATATCAACTCCTATATGATGAGTTTCTCAGCAAGTCATGTCGATAGTGATGGAAATACTATTACCATCACCATCAAGAAGACAATGAACTTAAAAGGCACTTATCCAGTCATGTATATCACCTATACAAAAGCAGCAGAATAATACGTACTTTAAAAGCCCTCAATCAATGTGATCCGAGGGCTTTTCTTATCAAATCATGCATTCACATTTGTTTTCGTTTTGTATTTACTCCTAATGACAGAAACAATCAGATAGATGATAAAGAATGAAAGTATCAGAATGGATATGAACTGAGAGGTTGATAATACACCGATATGTCCTCGATAGGTATCTCCTCTTAAGAATTCAAGGAAGAAACGAGCAATCGAATAGGAAACCATATAGCCGATGAATGTCATCTTACCTGATATCTTTTTCTTATCGAATAAGATAAATAAGGTAATAAAGATAAGAAGTTCAAATAGTGCTTCTACCAACTGAACTGGGAATCGTCTTACTCCACTGCAATCGGGAGCAGAGGAATAGTTGAAGTAGAATCCAAAGTCGCATTCGATACCATAACAGCAACCTGAAAGGAAGCATCCGATTCTTCCAAAAGTATGGAATAAAGGGATACATAGTGTACCGACTCCAATGTACGGATCAACATTAAACTTTCTCTTTCTTAAATAAATTGCTGCTACAAATATTCCGCCAAGAAGTCCACCATAGAACACATTGCCACCGAATATGGTGATAAGATAATCCATCACTGTTTTAAAGGAGTCAATAGTGTTAATATTCTTGAAAAAAGCGATGATATACTTATGCATCGTAATCGCATAGAGGAGATGTCCGCCTACTACGACTCCGATTATGGAAAACAAAAGAAGAAAGAGCATGAATATTTCATCATACCCTTTCTTCTTGCAATAGATTTGGTGAAAGGCAAAAACAACTAAAAACCCAATCAGTGCTGATATAGCATAAAAAGATATATGTTTTCCGAATAGATTTACATCAGGGAGCATGCAAGGGCGATAGCAGTAGCAGCAGGTGTAGGATTGGTTGCAGCAATAGCGGCAATGATGACAATGCAAATGAATCCTGCAAATGCGACAACGGTTCCGATGATACCAAGGACAAGACCAGCGATAGCTAAACCGTTACCACTTCCGACTTCCTTGGCCTTCTTCATACCGATTGCACCGAAGACGATACCTAAGATACCGCATAACCATGCAACATAGGTAACAAAGGGAATAAAGCCACCTATGATACCTAATAAACCAAACACGAGCGCCGCAATAGCAAATCCATTATTTTGTTTTTCCATAAGACAACTGTCCTTTCTTTTTGATATGTCAATCTTACCCCAAATATAAAGTGTATGTCAAGATAAGATATACGTTAACCGGTTTCAAAATCATCCATAGTTTGTTGTCTCAATTCGAAATAGGTTGTAACATGTGTTACAATTTATTTGAGGTGCGTGTTACATGGAATTCGATCTGAAGAAAGAAATCGACTATGCCAAAGATGTTCTGAATATGAATGATTCAGAGATATCTGATTTTTTAGGTATTTCAAGAATGACTCTTTCAAGATGGAAAGATGGTAAATCAAATCCGAGCATGGAATCATTAGAGAAGATATACAACAAACTCTATTCTTCAAATATCAATCTGAACAGATTGAAAGAAGAGATGTATGCTTCCTCATTGCTTAGTGATCATTCTCTTTTGTTCCATGGTGCTAAGACTGAATTGATTGGTAATCCTTCTATTATCTATAGTGATGATAACAAGGACTTTGGAAAAGGTTTCTATCTTGGTGAATCCTTTAAACAGTCTGCTAGCTTTATCGTGGGATATAAGTCTTCTTCTGTCTATATCTTTGATTTTGATAAGACTAAGGTAAACATAAAACAATTCCAGGTATCGATTGATTGGATGATTCTCATTGCATATTTCAGGGGAAGACTAGAGGAATATAAGGATTCTGTCTATTTGAAGAAACTGCTATCAAAGTTAAATGGGATTGATGTTGTCATAGCCCCGATTGCAGATAATACGATGTATATAACTTTGGATGACTTCATCCAGGGAAAGATCACGGATTTACAGTGCAACAACGCATTAAGCGCAAATCGTTTAGGTATGCAATACGTTTTCCTCAATGACAATGCTATCAACAATAGTCTTAAAATGCTTGAGAGACGCTTCTAT
>CAVALL010000076.1:0-7919 GCA_963589675.1 Alistipes onderdonkii
CTTTTGAAGAAGAATATGGCAAGAAGCATATGAAATCCTATCTCGATGCCAAAGAACTAATTGAGGAAGAATTCCCGAAGTTCTTAAAAGAGAACCGAATCGAATTCTCTAACATCACTTGGTTTGCAGGTCTTCATGAGAATACCGATAACAGACATATCCATATCTGCTTCTTCGAAAATGAACCATTGAGGATCGTCGCTAACAAGAAGGAAAGGATCTTTCACCATGGAAAGCTCAAAGAGGATTCCATCAATAGACTCAAGGTTCGTATCGAGCAGAGAATGTCTAATATCGAATATGATATCAGAAGCTCAAGAAACAAGATTCTTTCATCAACCGATGAATATCTTGATTCCATCGTTGATCCTTCTGTGAGCTTCAATAAAGAACTCAAGGATAAACTCCTAAAGCTCTATAAGAAGATACCTGATGAGCACTATGGCTATGAATCGAAGAATATGGATTTAGTAAGAGAAGATGTGGATTCAATTACTTCTCATTATCTTCTCTCTGATCCAACTGCAAAGCTAGCATATATCTCCTTCCTAAAAAGACTTTCTGAATACGATAAGAGAACGAAAGAGATATGCCTTAGAGAGAAGTTATCTCCTGATGATTTCCTTCTTACGAGTAAATTCAAGAAGGATATCTACAGGAGAATCGGTAACAAGATCATCGGCTACGTGAGGGCATCGAAAGGACAAGGGAATTTATTCTCTCCATCATTCGATATCACTAAAGCTAAAAGGCTTAATGAGAAGAAAAGAATCAACTATCTCCTCAAGAAAAGCGCATATCTCACATTGGAGGTAAATAGAGAGAGGATGGATATCTTTGATGAATTCGAAAGGAAGATGAAAGAATACGAATTAGAGAAGGAGGAAAAGGAAATGGAATGAAGAAGAAAGAGAAGATAGTGCTAATAGCTCTCATATCATTTTGGGCATCTTACATTTGCTCATTCGTGATTGTCTCTCTTATCCATCAAAGATTTGATCTAAGGTATCTAATAAGCCTAGAGACATTTGGAATCATGGCTTTGTTCTTGTTAGTCGGTCTTCTAATAGGACTTTTCTACTACGATAAGCATTACTGGATCTATAACGGCAAGAACGTCATGAAAGGAAGAAAAGGAGATTTGGATTTAGAAGCCAATCTTGAGCATGCTCGTTTCCAAAGCGAAGAAGAAATCAAGAAGAACTACATGACATACAGATTCTCCGAACTTCATGATATCGATATCACCGGAACTCCGATCATCGCGAAAGACTTTAAGGATGGCTTGAAGGTCACCTTCGCTAAGCCATCCCACTCCCTTGTCATCGGTACGACTGGTTCAGGTAAGACAACGACCTTCGTATCTCCGATGATTCAGACACTTTCTGAAACGAAGACAAAACCATCCCTTTTCATCAGTGACCCAAAAGGCGAGCTTCTTAAAGACCATCGTCTTGCCTTAGAAGAGAAGGGATACGAAGTCAAAGTGGTGGATTTAAGAAATCCCTATAACTCCGTCAGATGGAATCCAATGGAAAGACCTTATCTTCTCTATCAGAAGGCATTGCATCTAGAAGAAGAATTATTTGAGGATGAAGAAAGAGGATGTTACGTCTTTAACGGAAATGACTATTACTCAAAAGAAGAAGCGGACGGGGCTATCCAAGTCCTCAAGCAACAACTCCTAGATGAAGTCTATGAAGACCTCAATGACATCACCTTAGCTATCTGCCCAGTTAACAACAAGAACGAGCCGATGTGGGAAAGTGGTGCAAAGAACTTAGCACTCGCTATTGCTCTAGCGATGCTTGAGGATTCCTCTAATCCTGAATTAGGGCTTACAAAAGAGAAATTCAATTTCTATTCGCTCATGAAGGTCGCGACTAGCACCGATGATGACTGTAAGGAACTCATCAACTACTTCAAGGGAAGAAGCCCTCTATCTAGGGCTGTATCCCTTTCAAAGCAGGTGATGGATGCTTCCGATAAGACTAGAGGAAGTTATCTATCAAGCTTATTCGATAAGCTATCGATCTTCTCGGATATGTCTTTGTGCGCTCTTACAAGTGAGAACGAGATTGAATTCTCCTCCATGGGAGAAAGGCCGATTGCCTTGTTCCTTCAGATACCGGATGAGAAAGAGACTAGACATACACTAGCTTCATTACTCGTCCTACAAGCCTATAAGGAACTTGTAAGGAAAGCCAATTCGAATTCGGATTTAACTCTAAAAAGGCCTGTCTATTTCATCCTCGATGAGTTTGGTAATCTTCCGAAGATCAATAAGCTTGAGCAGATGATCACAGTCGGAAGAAGTAGAAACATCTGGATGAATCTGATTGTCCAATCCTATTCTCAACTATCGAAGGTCTACGATGAGAAAAGCGCTGATATCATCAAAAGCAACTGCAACATTCAAGTTTTCATCGGAACGACTGATTTGAAGACCATCGAGGATTTCTCAAAAAGATGTGGCAACTATTCGATCGTCTCCCGTAGCGTGGGTTATAGCTCCTCGAAAGCGAATGACATCAGCTCCAACCAAGCCGTCAAGGAAAGACCGCTTATCTATCCAAGCGAGCTTCAGACTTTGAATAAGCCAGGAGACATGGGCCATGCCATCGTGACCGTATTTGGCTATATGCCGATACGCTCAACCTTCACGCCTTGCTTTGAATGCCATGAATACAAGATGGAAAGAGTAGAAGAATCCCTTTCGGAAGGCCGATATTTCGATTCTAGGAAGGCTTTCTATGACCTTAGGGTCAGAAACCAATACTTAGAAGAAAAAGCCAGAAAAAGCGAAGCATCCTTAAGAAAAGAGGCGACGAAGACAAAGATGATCCTTAATCAGATATTGAATCTATCTACTAAAGCCGTAACGGACATCTTAGATAAGGAGAAGGTTGATGACTTAGGTCACTACATTAGGGCTTACAGGTTTCATGATGCATTAGGAATTCTGAATCTAGCCTTGATACACGCGAAAGAGAACGGAAACAGTGAGAAAGAAGATGAGATAAATGAAGCGATAAGAAGAATAGAGGATTTCAGCAAAGAAGAAACAAAAACACCAATAAGGAGGTAAAGAAAGATATTAATGAACTTAAAGACAAAAACAGCAGGATTATTCATTTTGCCGATGCTACTAGCTAGCTCGGCATCATGTGCACCAAAAGTATTAGATAACACCAATCAGAAACAACAGGCACCGAAGCTCGCTTCGGTCAATAAAGACCTCATGGTCGAGAATTCAACGACAGGAGGAAGTAGCTCAAGCAACTACCAATCCAACGGGTATCCATCTCTTTATGGCTATGAGACCCATACAAGCGAATGCTACCAAGCAATCGGAAGCGTACCATCTATCTCTAACGCCTATGGCTACCATGACGTCGGAGTGAAGGTATACGCAGGAAATACGGCAACCAATATTGGATCTAGCGCATCCATCAAATTAAATGCATCGAGTCCATATTTTGATTTCACCGATGCGACATGGATGTTCCCATCCGCACTAAAAGCAAAGCAGAACACCTCGACAACTGCTTGTGGGCTTCTTAGCTTCAAGGTTGAGGTATATCAAGGTAGCAGCAGGTATTTCCATGCCGGAGCTCAGGTTAACTTAGATTCGAGCGGAAATATCGCAAGCGTCACCTATGATAAATACAGTTCAAGTACGACTGATACCAATTGCTCGAAGACACTCGATGAGAACACCATCGATTTCTCTAAATTAGGAAAGATAGCCTCATCCCTTTATAGCGGGACTTATACCATCAAGGTGACCTATTCCTACATATGGGTCTATGGAAACAATGTTAGCGATCTAGCCATCATCAAGACGACTGCGAATATGAGCGTTGATCTCATCATCGATTACACAAAGCCATCGGTATCGATGAAAAGAAAGAGCGATAGTACATTGGTTAGTAGCGGTTCCTATTCCAATGAAGCAGTCACAGTTACGGCAACAGATACCAATCTTGTGAGCTTATTCTACAAAGGACCCAATACCAGTAACTATGCAGCCTGTGGGAACACCTATACGACTGGTTCAAGCAGTGGTTGGTATTCGTTCTACGCGACTGATAAATGCGGAAATAGATCCGATGAATACAAGGTCTACATCGATATGGAAAAGCCAAAGGGCATTCTCTATGTGAATGGAAAAGAAGTAAGTAGTGGATCTTATGTATCCGATGGATTCTCTTATTTTGCAAGTGATGCTCAATCTGGAATTAAGAACGTCTACTACAAGACACCAAATTCCTCTTCCTACGTCCCTTATAGCAATGGGGCTATTATCCCTAAGACGAGCGGAGATGGCTGGTATGAGTTCTATTCTATCGATAACGCAGGAAATATCTCTGATACATCAAAGGTGTTCTTAGAGACATCTTCACCTCTTATCACCATCGAAAGAAATGGAGAAGTCGTCTATAGCTATAATGCCAAGGAGAACAATACCATCGATACCGGCCTTTACTTCAATGAGGGAGATTCAATTAAATTCGGATATTCATCTTCATCGAATGTCTATTCGTCTGGCACATTCCGTGTAGGAACAAGGTATATGCTTAATAAAGCATACTATCCGAATTCAATCTATTCAGAAACTATTACATCCGCGACAGGAATTTCATCGACATTCAAGTTCAAGATCGTAAGAGATAAACCGACTTTGAGCGTGAACGGAACAACCTATGAGGATGGGTCAGTAATCAAACTTAACAAGGATGCAAATATCGTGATGAACATCGATTCTGTCATCACTTCAGGAACGAATACTGGTTCCATCTTATGTAGTGGACAAAAAAGCACTTATGAATTGTTATCCAACAGAAATGTGACTTTGACTGCGAATAATGGTGAAGTGAAGACTTATGAGATTAAGGTTTTGGATGCTGCCGGCAATGAATCATCGTTTACTGTTGTTATCGATAAAGAACCATCAACCGGAGTCTTTTCATCAAATGGCATCATCATTCCTAATAACGGCTATACCAATAAGCCATTCACATTTGCTTTCTCTGATGCGACTTGTCTCTATTCGAAAGACGGAGAGGCATCTAAGGCCTATAACGGTGAAGAGATAACTGAGGATGGAACCTATTCCTTTGTTCTTACTGATGAAGTCGGAAACACCTCGAACTTCAAGATCACCTTAGATAGCATTCCTCCTAAAGGAATTATCTATGTCGATAACAAGGAAGTAGAAGGGGAAGTCGTCACCAACAAATCCATTTATTTCACCTGGGACGGAGATGAGACTTGTCTTGTAAATGGAGAATCATACAAGAAGAACACCGTTCTTGTAGAAGAAGGAATCTATACCTTCGTTCTTAGCGATAAGGCTGGGAACAGCGTTACTTATACCGCTGAGATCGATTTAACTGCTCCTACAGGAAATGAGGATAAGCTTAAGCATCAAGAGAACTTCACAGTCTCTAAATGGTATGAGGTTTCCTATAAAGGAAATATCGATTGTTTTAAAGACATTGATAGTGCGAACTTAAAAGCCTATGAATATGAATTTAATGATTCTGTAACGACTTTAGAACTTGATGATGTATCGAAATTCACTGAATACAGCATGGTTGCTAGTAACAGAGATCCTGATAACCATGATGATGAAGTAAGAGAAGGAACCTATTGGCTTTACAAATCCATCGCAAATAAAGATATCAAGCTCTATTACTTCGACAAGAACCTTCTTGATGAAGCTATCGCCTTCTATGCGAAGGACTATGTCTCAGGGCCTCATTACTTAGATGGGTCAAATAAAGCAAGCGGAGAAGAGGTCATCTCTTCCATGTGGGATTATGAAGGTGAATCCTATCCGATAGGAAATACCTATGTTCTTCATAGCTTTGGCTCAGAGAGTGCTTATGCGATAAAGATAGGAACTGAAACAAAGATTCCTCTTAACTATCAAGATACATTAGGCAGTCAGATAGAAGAATCCGGTCTTTACGAAATCTATGAGACTGATAAAGCAGGCAATACCTGCTCATACAAGGTCATCATCGATAAGGATTCACCAAAGCTGAATATCAAGACGGAAACCTATTCAGAAGGCTCTAGCAAGGAATTCATCTTAGATGATGAATCCATGCCTTCAAGCAAGACTTTCTATCTTAAGTCTTTTGAAATCAAATCTATCATTGAGAATGATCCATATGCAGTGGTGAAGGTCGTTCATAACGGGAATACATCTTACTACTCTAAAGGCGATGAGCTTCCAACGCTCACTGATGGAGGAAAGTATGAAGTATCCGTCTATGACAGATTATCCAATGAGATGAACTTCACCATCTATATCTCTAGCGAAGAAGAGAACATCGAATTCAAGAACAATGCCGATGATACGAAAGTTTCTATCGATATCACTCTTCCTGAAAGTAGCATTACCATCACTAGCCTTGAGATCTACAAAAACGGAGAAAAGATCGAAGGAGTCACTCCAGACAAACTTTCCTATGAATTCTCTAAGGATGGAAACTACAAGGTAATCCTTAAGGACAACTTCGGAAGAACGATTGAGAAGGAATACTATTTCCATAAGGCAAAGCCAACTGGAAACATTAGTGGTGTCTCTAATGGGTCAAAAACCAATTCCGACGTATCCTTCGAATTCGATTCATCTAAATATTACGCGAAAATCTATAAAGATGGCGTTCTTATCGAGATGAACCGAAAGGGAAATATCTTCATCGAATCGAATGAGTCTACTAGCGGTTCCTATGAGATTATCCTCATCAGTAATGATGACGAGGAGAACATGCAGTCCTATGATTTTACGATTGATTCTATCGCTCCTGATGTTTCCTTAGATGGAGTAGAGGATGGCAAGACCACTAATGGATCCGTCGTTGTTTCCTGGAAAGATGAGGATGTGAAGTCTGCTACCTACAGCCTCAATGGATCTGATGAGATTCCATTCGAAAACGGCATGACTTTCGATAAGGAAGGAACCTATGTCATTACGGTAATTGATGATTTAGGTAATACGACAACTAAGACTTTCGTGATTGATAAGACTGTTGACTATGAGGTCAAGACAAGCGATGGAAGAAGCATCCATGGCGATGCGACAACATCTAGTGATGTCTCTATCTCTACGAATGAAGAAGGAAAGATATCCATCATCAAAGATGGTGAGACCTATTCTTACAATCAAGGAGAATACCTTACAGAAGAAGGAACTTATCTCATCACTGTAGAAGATTCCTTTGGCAACAAGACATCCTTCACGATCGTGATTGATAAATCAGTTGATTTCGAGATGAACGTCGCTGACGGCGGCATCACCAATGATCCAGTAACCATAAATTCCAATGAGAAGGTAACAGTCACTATCACTAAGGACGATAAGCCTTATAGCTATAACCTTGGTGATGAAATCAAAGAAGAAGGATTCTATAAAGTTCTCATTACTGATGCTTACGGAAACACCAAAGAAGTCTCATTCCAAATTGTCTACAAGGATGCAAGAACATACATCGACTATGACTTAGGCGATGATGTGACGATCACCAAAGTGACTAAAGACGGAGAAGAAATCTCTTGTGATTCCAATCACTTAGCTTTCACTGAGGATGGCGAATACATCATCACCTATACCCAAAACGGAAAGGAATATAGCTTTACTTTAAATCTTGATACGACAGCACCTGAGATCATGATCAATGGTGTAACCGATGGTGGCAAGGTCGATGGCGTTGTCACACTCACTGACATGAATGAAGAAGGATCTATCCATGTCTACAAGGATGGAGGAGAGATTGAATACAAGCTTGGCGATGAACTTAAGGATTACGGTTCTTACAAAGTTGTCGTAACTGACAAGCTTGGAAACACTAGAACCTATACTTTCACCCTTGAATTCCAGATGAACGCCTGGGCTATCGCGCTGA
>CAVALL010000077.1:0-7917 GCA_963589675.1 Alistipes onderdonkii
AATGAGAATATGATGGTTGATGAAAACATCGTTGAGAAAAGCAAACATCCTTTAGTGATGGAACTTTCGATGTCTTTTGCTATTGCTCTTCTTATCGGTGGGTTATCGGTTCTCTTGTATCATCTTGGCATCATCAAGGTTGATAATACTGTTATCAAAGAGATCACCTACTCAGAAGGAAAGACAATCTCATATGTTCCATCCTTCTTGTATCTTTCTCTCCTTCTCTCCTTCATTGTAACATTATTAGTCTTTGGCTCTTTGATTCTGATTCGACCGAGCGGATTGAAACCGGATTATGGAAAGAAGGGAAAGAATGCGATTTTCTTCTCAATCTTATCTCTCTTTGGAATCCTAGCCTATCTTGTCATCAGTATCTTCTTAGCCAATTGGAAAATATCATATTCCATGTCGCTATTCATCGCATCTGTATTAGTCTGTATCTATGATACATTCATCTATAAGCTTTATTTGGAGAAGAGAACCTATTCCAATCATCTCTTCTGGGAGATATTCCGCTTTGCTATTGTTGGCCTTGTCGCAGCTGTATTTGATTTTGCTTTCTGCTTCCTATTCCAGTTTGTTGTATTCAAAGGACAGAATGCCTGGTATGTGACTGGTATCTCTACTGGCATGGGATTCATTGTCGGAGTTGTAATCAATTATCTGATGTCCACCTATATGGTGTACAAGAATGCAAAGAGCAATACTTCGAAATCCATCAAAGGCATGGTTCTTTTCTTTGTGTTAGCTTTAATAGGTTTATTCATTGGTATCGGTATCCAGTATCTATTCTATGATCTTTTGAATCTGAAGAAAGGAATCACCTTCTTCTCCTATCCTGTCTGCTTTGTTCTTCGTACTCTTATTGTCATGGTCTACAATTATATTTCCAGAAAATTGCTCATTTATCGCTGATTCCGAAAAAAAGTGTTGCAGTCTTCCCTCGTGTTTCGTATAATGATTAAGCCGATTTTTGCAGACGTAGTTCAATGGTAGAACTTCAGCCTTCCAAGCTGATCACGCGGGTTCGATTCCCGTCGTCTGCTCCATTATCGAAAACATTGGTCTGATGCATTAGCGTCAGACCTTTTTTGTGATAAATCACATAAAATCAAGGAAAACAGGAATAGCATTTCAAATGCTTCAATAAAATGAATCGTCTTGATTTTTTTCAATGAAATTTATCGGGAAGATAATGGTACAATTGTTCAAACAAATAAACTAAGGATTCATTATATGAAAGATTCTTATACTGAGGTTGATGATATATCGAAAGACTTTGCTCAATGTTCAAAGTTCCTTACCGCTATTGGTGATGAAACAAGATAGCATATATTTCTTGAAATGATGAAGATGAGAAAATGCACAGGCGTCGTGTTGGTGAGGTCGCGAAGAAGGGAAACAAGTTTCTGCAAAGTGCGTTGTATCTTTGCGTCTCGAACGTCATGAGACTCAGCCTGGAATCCAAGATAGCTAAATTCGCTGAGAAAAAATGGTGGCCTTTCGCCAAAGGCTGCCAAGGTGGCCGGCTGTGCAAAGCTGGCCCGCATCATCTATGCGATGATGACTGACGGGGGTCTGTTATCAAGACTGACGTGTATATTCTAGTACGAAACGAATCATTCGCAAGCCAGATGCCAGGATCTGGTCTTTTGTTCATACACAAAAGACCGATGAATTATATGCTAAGAAATAGTTGAATGCCTTTATTTAATGCTTGACAGGACTTATCCAAATTTTATTACCGTGTCCTTTACAAAGGGTACACATTAGACTTCTAACACATGCGATTTATAATTTCTAGATGTTTCTAGATAAATATTGCGAGAAAATAGGATAAATACTAATCAAAAGATTTTTTTATTTCTAGATGTTTCTAGATAATTTCTAGATGTTCTAGAAGATATTTCTTGGGTCAAGTTTTTCTTTGTTCGTCAGATAGAAGAACGCTTTTCCTTTTTGCATTTTAAATAGATATCCTGCTTGAACTAGCTTCTCAAGGATATCATTTCTCAAATGGGAAGAGGGCGTGATTTGAAGAAAAGATGCGATGTCGAGTATACTTCTTTCTTTTACATAGCAGCAGGAAAGAATCTTTTCGTCATAAGAGGATGCAATCTCCCTTGGAAGATGAATCTCAGGGTAAGGATTCGCATCGCCGATGACTCCTTTCTGGAATGTGAGATCTGGCAAAGTGAGGGTGAAGCAGTCATCGTTGCAGCTGATGAATGGCTTTTGTGATTCGCTAGCTTTCTGATAGTCTTCTACGATTTTGTCAAAACCGGTTCCTTTTGCTTCCATCATATGCAGTGATTCAAATATTTTGCAGATAAGTTCGTTCCTTCGCTTGGGCAAGATGTTGCTAATTTGCTTTTCCTTTTCTAGGTTTTTCCCTCCGAGCAAGGAACCAGGTGATGTGATTTCAAGTCGATCTTTGAAAATGTCGAACTGAATTTCTGAACCGAAAATGAAATAGTTTCGATGGGCAAATGCGTTTATGATGCCTTCAAAAAGGGCACGATTCGGATAGGAGGAAAGATCGATTCTTGAATTGGCGGTTTTCTGATATCCGGTTACGGAATGACTGTGTATGAAATCTGTAACTTCGTCGATGACATCGATGAGACATCCTTGATACGACTCGGATGCACTGACAATATCTCCGCCTTTATCGAACCCAGGAAAGACAGAACATTTTGCAAGAGTGATTAAGTCTTTGCAGTCATCCTTGAATAACAGGGCTCCTTTGTATAGGTGTTTATTTTCATCCATGAATCCGATGGATATCAGTGCTTTGTCATCCAATGTCTTTCCGGGATTTGCCTCCTGATATATCTTCTGGATTTTCTGATAATCTTCGCTTCGATAGATTTCGTTTGTCTTTACGGCATCATATGAGATCCTTGTTGATTGAACAACGAGTTGTGCGATTTGTTCAGGGGACGCGATCTTTACTCTTCCGAATTGTCGAATATAGCAAACCGGAATGCCGTTCATATGGACATAGACAGGTGTCTTTTCCGATTTTTCAACATCAATTCTCAAAATATAGGCATCAGGATAATTTTGTCCTAAACTGATTTCTTTTATCGTGAAAACAATATCTGGTTCTATTCTTTCGTCGGTTTTTTGATAAAGGAGTCTGGCCTGAGCATCGATTTCTGAATGGGACATGGGCTCTAATTCATGTGTTTTGTCATTGACACCAATAAAGAGCGTGCCGCCTTGGGTATTTGCGAAGGCAACGATTTCTTTTAGCCATTTCAGTTCGTTGTCATTTTTCGCTTTGTCGACTCCTGATAATAATCTTGCTTTGAATTCGACATTGTAATTTTCATTTTCGATTTCCGGTAAGAGTTCATTGATTTTCATAAAGTGTCTCCTTTCATCTATTATATTATCCTACATTAGAAATCAAATTTCTAGATGTTTCTAGATAAATATTGCGATAAAATACGATAAATACTAAGCAAAAGATTTTTTCATTTCTAGATGTTTCTAGATAATTTCCAGATGTTCTAGAAAAGTATCTTTCTTTCCTTTGTGTGATTAAGAGAATGATGAAATTCCAAGCTGAATATGAAATACATATATGACCGACTGAGAGAATTTTAGAGATATGTTCAGGTTAAATTCAGTTGCAGATTTCTATGAGTATGACGTTACTTTAAATGCAAAGAGATGATTTTCATTTTTCTTCTTTTGTTTTTTCACTCCGTATCGTATAAAATCGTATCTATTGGAGTGAATTATCATGGATTTAGTATTTGAAATCAAAGAAGACGGACAATTATCTTTCCCGGAACATCCGGCAGTGATTGAGGAAGGAAAGTATCAGGGAAGAGATGACATCACATCAGTCAGTATTCCGTCTAGTGTGTATAAGATATCGAAGAACGCTTTTGCAAATTGCAAGAATTTAAGAAGAGTGAATTTAGGTGAGAGTATCTCTACGATTGAGGAAGGTGCCTTTTCAGGATGTGAGAACTTATCCTCTATCTATTTGCCACCTAGTCTTACCTATATTGCTGCTGATGCTTTTGATGGCTGTTTTGAACAGGTCAGGAATTATCAGATCTACGGATACAAAGGAACCTATGCAGAGAAATTTGTAAACGAGTCTTGTTCTCTTTCTTTCTGTGCATTGGTAGATGAAGATGAACTAGAACAGGCTAAGGAAAAGTTTGATAAGAATATCGATACAGAAAGACAGGTTCTCTTCTTCCAAGAAGCCAGAAAGAATGAATTCAATACTCTTATCGCTTCGAAAGCGAATGCTTACCTTGCTTTGGCGATTCTGCTTGGTAAAGGCACGGCTCAGTCCTCTACTCTTGCTGACTGGACAATGTCGATTGCAGACTCGTATTATGAGTTTAAACGCTTTAGCTCTGTTGTAGATGAGACAGAGGAAGAAAAGTTCCGACAATCAGAAAGACATTCTATCTTCTATAACGGATTTGCAAAGACAGTCCGTGAGATGATCGAAGATGTATTGTTAGAGAAGAAAAGCGCAGCTCAGTGCAAGAAGGAACTCTATCCTGATGAGATGAGTGAAGAAGAGAAAACACTGTGTTCAAAGATTGAAGAGGAACAGAAGAAAGAGGAAGAGGAACTGAAGAGCAAGGATCCATCCTTCCGTATCCTATACCTTCATGACTTAAGTGAAAGCAAATTTGATCCGATGGGCTTATATCTTAAAGATAAGCTTCCTTATGCCTTCAAACTCATCGATATTCCAAGTGATCCCTATTATGGACTATTGAAAGTGAGAGATACAGTAAACGAATATCATCCTGACTTGATTGTTGCCTCTGGATTCTCTTGTGTCTATGCTTTAGGCATGCGTTCTGATTTTAGAATTCTTGTTCATCCATCGATCGATACACAATATATTCGAAATACTTTGAAAAAGGATATCTATGCTTATCGAAGCGGACATTTAGGAATCAAGAACTACATAGTTGATTCTAATTTCTTGGAATTGGTTGAAGAATTAGCCTATATGGAGAAGGAAGAGGGTGGCTTTGTCTATTCTCTCTTCAATAAGGAAAAGAGAGAAGATTCCTCATATCAGATGCTTGTTGATCTATTCAAGGAAGAGAATATATCCATGCTTGATGATGACTCTGATTCGACTTTGAAGAATGAATTGATGACATTAATCAAACGTGTACTTCATATCGCTTTACCGGATAGAGAAGATATTTAGGTTTGATTGATTCAAAAGATAAGAAAAAGCAACTTTAAAATAGTGACCTAAATCAACTGATTTAGGTTATATTTATAGTGCTGCTTTTAGAATTTCAGTTGCTTGTAAAACTCAACCGCATTTTCCTTGAAGAAAGGAATGAACTTATCTTCCATATTCTCATAATGTATCTTTTCAAAGAATGAGCAATATAGGACTTCATCACAATAATCGTCTTTGATGGATATGAGTTCTTCTAGTAGTAGAGATAGGCGGTCCATGACTGACTTGTCATTCAAATGTTCATATATGAATGGCATCAGATAATCTTCAATTAGGATGGTTGATCCCATTTCCTCACCATCCCATATTTTCTCTTTGTCAGACAAATAGCTGTCTTTTATTTCATCAAAATATTTTATGACGATGGAATTGAATTCATTTGCTTTCATGCTTTTCCTTGTATGTTTCCTTTAATCTGTCAATTGCAGATTCAACACTTAATGTGTGGTATGGATAATAGGTTATCTTCATAGTTTTGGCTTTAGCCTGTCTATAAATTTCCTTGCTGCTTTCTCCTGTATAGAAATGCCAGCTTCTATAGACATAACCTATCCAATACATCGTTTCCTTATCATATATTTCACCACCTATTTTCAGGTTGTCTTTCAACTCATCTAGTATGCGTTCCATGATGTATTCTTTTCCGCACCACTGCATGAAGTTGAATTCGGAATCGATATCTTTTGCTATATCGGATAACATGAATGCCTTGATGAAGGACTCGCTGTCGAGTCCTTTTTCAATCGACATCTCAAACAACTGTCCTTGCATATCCGATAGTGATGACTGTAAATGTTTATCCATGTTATTCACCTCTGAGGATCTCATCAAAGTATTTTCCTTCTCTTCGATATTTTATCAAGGCCTCTTCTGTTAGGCTGATTCCTTGTTCCCTTCTTATATTGCTCTTATCACGAATCAGAGAGAGTTCAAGCTCGGATAATTCTCTCTTGTTGATGATCTCAATCCGATCACATGCCTTTTGTGTCTTACATACATACTGGTGACCTAAATCCAATGCTGAAAGACTATGTATGAGTGCTGCATCCGTGATTTCTTTCTCGAAGAAGTTCTTCATGACCCGATACATTCTATCATCAGCAATACAGCCTATTATGACATCATATCCTTCTGACATCGTTGAATATTTCTTATATATTTCACTGCCTTTTGCCTCCTCCATGTAGCCACGGAAATAGGCGACCAGCATTGCCCATTCAAGACCGATATCAATATTCAAGACTTTAAGGCCTTCTAGATTCAGTTTCATTGTGTAAATGATCGGCTTATCTTCATCACAAATCAGTGTTAAAGGCTGTTTTGGATTCGTTCCAAGATAGAATCCTTTTCCGAAATCACATGAGGAACGGCTGATCGGTGCGATCGTTCCAGTGATTCCTTTCTTGGAACCATGGAAAACGATTAGACTCTCATCATCTTTGTCTGGCACCGTTTGATTTGCAATGTAATCAAAAGTATCGATATTATGCTTTCTGCAGAATTCGAAAAGCTGATTCTGTGCCATTTTGTTTGGGATTGTTTTCCCATTCTCCCATCGATTGATTGATAAAGCAGTTGTTCCGAGAACTTTTGCAAATTCTTCCTGATTCATCTTTGCATTTTGTCTGATGTACTTGATTAGTTTATCCATAATCCTTACCTATCATTATTACTAATAATATTCTATCATATGATAGGTAAAATATAAATTAGGTGTGTTCACAATCTATTTGAAACGAGATGAATTCTTAGATTCTCCAATACCTTGTTTCGTGTTCTTGCTTGATGGTGTGAAAAAAGATTATTCAATCTGTCAAATGCTTCTGGGGGATATATATTTTTGGTAGGAAATGTCGGTTGAATTATTAAGGCAAAAAGATAAGAGACTGTAAACTGACGTCTTCTCAAGGAGTGGACTTTAATTCCTAGAATGTCTTTTCAGCCTTTGCTCATTACATGATTTTGCTTCACATTGATGATAAGGAAATAGTGAAAGTAATGAAAGTGCAAGTTCTAATGCGGCTTCTATATGTTCATCTCTTGAATTGTTATAACCTACATTTGCACATATTTAGCACATATAATATATTTGCTGCGTTGTAATATTTGATATAATGAAATCAAATATGGAGATGCTAATATGGCAAGCGTAAACGTTACAATCAGAATGGATGAAAAAGACAAGAAAGATGCGGAGAAACTTTTCTCCGATTTGGGATTAACGCTGAATGCGGCTTTCAACATGTTCGCTAAGCAGGCCGTTAGGGAGCAAGCTATCCCCTTCAAAATCGCCAAGAACCCTAATGTTGAGTATATGGATAGAAACACGCTTAATGAACTTTATGCTAAATCGGTCAAGAAATATGCAAAGGCTTATGAAGAGTTAGCTAAATAATGTTCTGCTTCTCTATAGACGACATCATTTTTCTTCATTCAGAACTCATTGCAAACTTCGATGGAAGTGATGGTATAAGAGACATAGAAAAATCATCCAATTAAGAAAGCATGATTCCTTCTTTTCTTTTTGATGGTTTTTCTTTCAGAAAAGTTTGCAAAAAGAGAAGTGGCTCGTTTTCCGTATACTCCATTCCATCTGATAAGTATCGCAATAGAACTGTTATCAGCATAAGATATATTTATAACAAAATTACACAAATAACACT
>CAVALL010000078.1:0-7864 GCA_963589675.1 Alistipes onderdonkii
TATTAAGAGATGATAAAAGATGAAAAAGAACAAAACTATGTTACTTATCTCCCTTCTTGCTTTATTAGCAACAGGATGCGGAGGAAAGACTTCAGAAACAGCACAGCCGACTGACAGTGAAAAAAAGTCTGAAACAGACACAGAGAAAAAGAGTGACTCTTCTACAGTCAAGACTACTGACTATTACTTAGCAGGAAATATTGACTTAGGTGATGATTCAGAGAAGAAATTCACTTATGATGATACGACAAAGACCTATACATTGAATGGAATCTCCTTAAAGAGAGGAGACGCTTTCTTTGTCCGTGGAACAGAAGGATTAGCTACAATCAGTTTTGATTCCTTAGTCTCTCAAAATGGATTTGAAAAAGGAAACGGAAACTATATCTCTGTTTTAAATGAAGGTATTTATGATCTTGCCATCAAGGATGGCGCATTAAGCCTTGCTAAGACAGCTTCCAACTACCATGATGTGAAGATCGTCTACGAAGATGGCAAGGAATCTTTAGACTTTGTCATGCAGGATGATTTCACATTTGTCCTTGAGGATGCTCCGATTCGTTACCGTCAGAAGTTCTACATCGATATGGACGGGGAGAAGCTTGGTTTTGATAGTCTTGGATTCAATGAAGCATATTACAAAGCGTTCCGCTTTGATAATAATTCCATCGAATCCATCAAGAAAGGCAATTTTGATTTCACAATCGATTTCTCATTGAAACAGCCTCTTGTCATCACTTCGGAAGAAATTCAGGAGGAGAATACAGCTCCTGTTGATGGAGACGCCTATTACAAGTACATCAAACAGTTTGATGATCAGTTCGCTGATAAAGGAAGCAAGTTCACAATGACTTCCGAAGTGACATCTGGTGACACAGTCACGAAGGAAGTTGTTGAAGAGACATTGGATCTCAACCAGCACTACATTCAGAGTGAGACCTACTCTTACTCTGCTGATCAGAGCAAAGATGATGCCATCACGGAAGAAAAAGGCAAAGAGAAGTCTGCCATTGAAAAGAGAGAGGCTGTCTTCAATAGCACCAACTATTACGAAATCGTTACATTTGAAGGGGAAACAACCAACAAACCAATCGTCGATGGAGCCTTGATTCAGGATGAAGAGGACGATACAAGTGCTGCAGCAAATGATGAAGAGAGCACAATGGTCTATCTTGATAGAAAACATGTGACCAAAGAGAAAGCCTTTGACAAGATGATCTCTTACCAGTCTGAATATAAGGCAATCAATAGCTATTTAAGCTATATGATTTCCCATGCTCATATCTCCGGAAGTTCAACATTGAACGACCAAACTATCAAAGACAACCTTCAGATTGAATACGAATATTTGGGTGATATCGGCGATGAAATCAAGATCAAATTCACCAATTATGAGATGGTATACAGCGCTTATGGTTCCTCTTCCTATGTGACCAATGATCTTGAAATCACTGTTTCAGAAGCTGGCTTACTGACAGATGGTGTCTATAAGGTCAACACTTATTCTGGTAAGTGCTTGGATTCGGATAAGAAGCCAGTTGAGAATTTAGATACTTATCTAACGAAAGCAGAGACTCATACCTTCCATATGGATTATGAAGATAGAAAAGAAGTCGCCGACTTCAAGATCTCAATCGAAGATAATGTCGCATCTGAAGTTGAGGCAGTGTTAAGCGATTATGAATGCTCCTCTAAGGTCTCTTCACTCAAGGTTTCCGATATCGGTCTTCTTTCTACAAATCCTGCTGCACCGCTCGATTTAGGAAACTACAAGATCATGGCCTACGACTCAAAGTTCTTTACCATGAATTACAGTAAGAACTTAGATGGAAGAGGTGTTGTCGGTACAACAGTCATCACCATTGGTAATGAATACAATATGGTTACTTGTGATGTCAATGTCACTCTTACCTATGAAGATTACACAAACAACTCTCAGTTCGGTAACTTGTACTGCAATGATAAAAGCTTCACTGGTGGATATCTTGGTGAAACCTATGACTTAGTCCTCACTCCCTATTCTGGATATGATCCTAGCGATATTGAAATCACTGCTTCTAGCGATGCCTTAACAATTTCTGACATGAATTCGGATGAGAACAAGAAAGCAACAGGCAAGATCACTTTCAAACTCACGATGAATAAAGTGGAAAGTGGTGTTTACCTGAAACTTGTCTCGAAGAGCAAGCCTAGCATCACAAAGACAATCTCTTTGACA
Source organism: Alistipes onderdonkii (assembly GCA_963589675.1). Taxonomy (GTDB): domain Bacteria; phylum Bacillota_I; class Bacilli_A; order RFN20; family CAG-288; genus Enterosoma. The sequence goes on from CAVALL010000078.1 coordinate 2,219, forward strand.
ATCAGTGAACCCTGGAGTGTCACAAAAGCAGCAGGTGTCTATTGCTACCCTTATGTCTATAATGTCTCAATCAGTCAGGTCACCTTGAATTCAGATGGAACAGGTGCAATCCGTATCGGTACCTTTACAAGTTATACAGAACACTCCTTTAAGTATAAGATTGATTCCAATGGTGTAATCTCTTTGGTTTCTTCTGATACGATCACTGATCTTGCTATCACGATGCAGGCTTCGAAATCCATCTATGCATCTTCAACTGAGAAAGTTGAATGTAAGACAATAAAGGTTACAAAAGTCGTGATTGATGGTTCTAACAAAGCATCCTCATATAACAACACCTTTAACGAGGTCCCACCTGTCTTTGAAGGAAACAAATACATCATCACAGATGAGAGTTCTAATGTCTATACATTTGTAAAGAGTGAAATGACTTCTCTCAATGACGGTGTCATATACTTTACAGATGGTAAGACAGTAAGCAAGTTCACATTGTCTCATCCTACTAGCGAGTATTCCTATGCCTCTTATTCTGCTAGTGCAGAGAAATACTATGAAGATAGCACAAGCTCTAGTTGTACATCAAATTCCGGTTCCTACACGTATGTCTCTGGTATGTATATTGTGAAATTCGGTTTAAAGGAATTCACTTTTACCCCGAGAAGTTAATCTAAAAATAAAGCCTTGCCTTGGTGATTCTAGACAAGGCTTTTTCAATGCAAAGAAAAAGCACCTTTCGTTTTGAACAAAAGGTGCTTATATATCACTTATCAGTCAATGAGGATAAGAAGTCATCCATGATAGATGAGGATGCCTTATTGAAACTAGTATAGGAATACTTGCTGTATTCATAGACGAGCTGACTGTTATAGGTGAATAGTCCACCGATATTAGCGATAGAGGAACTCGGGTTGCTATCGGAATAGTCTAAGTGGAGCAAGATTCCAGAACAGGTGATTCCATCCATGGACGCATAATCGGAGAAGAGTTCTTTTGTGATGCTGGCCCCGATAGAAGAGTAGGAAGCAAACTCACCATTCTTGAGAGCTTCTGTCTTGACAGACTCAAAGGTGTAGAAGTCGGGTTCAAGCATCTCTAAGATCAGAGTGATGTTCTCGTAGTACTCGTACCAATGGCTGTAGAACTTGCCTTGGCTATTTAAGACACGGCTTCCTAATTCAACCTTGTTGTCTACGATATTGAAGGAGTAGGATCCATCTTCGTATTCTGCTTTTCCTTTGATATCGATATAGCCGTGTGAATAGAGCGGATTATCACTATAGGCATCCTTGGTCTCTTCGACATACTCATCGTTGTACTGGACAAGGACGTAGTTTTCAGTGAAGATGCCTTTACCAATCGGAATCGTAGTATCGATGCCTTTATAGGTTCCTAAGTCACGGATGTAGTTATGACTCTTGGATAATTCATACATCTTTGTAATGGCAGAATAGATAGCAGGATAAGCGGGTGCATTATTCTTCAGGTATTGATCAATGATTGGGCAGCTATCGATATCGAGTGACTTGATGGAAAGAGTGATTGTGGTAGTGATATCGGTTTCAGCATCACTAGTTGTTCCAAAACCTAATGTAACAGTATAGGCGTATTCATTATTCACCTTCATCTCGATAGAGACTAAGCTATTCTTCAATTCAGTCATGAAATCAGTCTGAGAAGAAGAGACAAACTGTGTTCCCATCATGAAGTAGAGAGATTTCAAGTAGGCGTTTGTGGAGACATTGCTCATATCGTAGGTGTTGTCTTCTCTTAGGTCAGTCTGATAATAACTTGCTGGGATAAGTGAGATACCGTAGTAGCAGTTTGATAATAGCAAGGACTGATTGCGAAGGATGGTTGCAGATTCAATCTCATCATTGTCACTTGCAGTATAGTTGAAGAGTTTGTTCTCATAATATCCGATACCGCAGTTTTGAATGAAGTCGTCATGATTTTCGGAATGATAATAGATGCCATTCGGATAAACTTCCATTTCAAAGGATGGATCAGACATGCTGTCGTATTGTCCGCCATCACCAACGACAGAGACTTGATAACTGCCTTTGCTGATACGAGAGACAACAGAGGACAAAGCCCAACTTTCTGTGATGGACATGTTGAACTTTGCACTGTGTCCATTGTAAGTGGCAGTGATTGTGACGTCGCCAAGGGAGAGACCTTTCACCATGCCTTTTGTCGATATGGTAGCAATCTTCTTGTTGGATGATGTCCATTCAGGAGAAATGACTTTTCCATCGAATGTACAGGTTAGGGTTGTGTATTCACGGATACCGATATGATCGACTCCGGAAATCTGAAGTTCTGCTTGTCTTTCAGTGCTTTCCGTTGTAGGATTGCTCTCACTTGCATTCGGTGTGCTAGAACAACCTGTTGAAAGGAGCATCAAAGACAAGAGAACGGGTAAGATCTTTTTTCTCATCATGCTAATGAACCTGCCGAATCTGTCTCATAATCGGAGATAGTCTTAGAGAAGTACAATGTTCCATTGGTGAAGTTATCACCAACTTCTGTGTTTTCATTTGTGAAGGAGTCGGCTTCAAAGTAAAGATTGACAGTGCCAGTAGTAGCATAGGTAGTTCTAAAAGCAACTGTGCCGATGCTCTTTACAGATTTCGGAAGATAGACATAGGCTAACTTGGTGCAGGAGAAGAAGGCACTATCCTTGATGGCAGTCACCTTATTAGGAAGCAAGACTCTTCTCAGTTCAGAACAGCTGTTGAAGGCGCTCTGACCGATCTCAGTCAATGTCTCAGGAAGAGTGATCGTCTTTAAAGCAGAGCAGGACATGAAGCAAGTCTCAGGAATGACTGTGACCTTAGTCTTGGAAAGATCAAGGGAGCTTAAGGATGTGCAGCCATTAAAGGCAGAGGCACCAATCTCAGTGATATTGGAACCTAAATCAATAGAGGTGATGCCACGGCAGTTAGCAAAAGTCTTAGCGCTGATCTTAGTCAGGCTAGTCGGAATATTGATGGCCTTGAGACTTGTGCAGGCAGTGAAGGCTTCTTCACCGATTTCGGTGATGGCATTCGGAAGAGATAAAGAGGTGAGGTTGACACAGCTAGAGAAGGCTCTGTATCCGATACGAGTGACAGCACTGTTGATAGTGATGTTGGTAAGCTTAGAACAGGATTCAAAGCATTCATCCGGAATCTCAGTATAGGTTCCTTTGATGTTGACACTGATAAGAGAGGAATCAGCATGGAAGAGTCCTTTAGAAAGAGTGGTCAAGCTCTCTGGCAAGGTGACTTTCACCATCGCTTTGTTCTCGCTCAATGCTAAATCCTCGACTTCAGTAAGATGAGTTGCTTTCTCAAGAGAAAGGCTAGTCAATGTGCTGACTGCAGCAACAGAACGATACCCTAAGTGTTTAAGATTGCTGTCTTTGCTGATGGTGATTGCAGTGAGGACGCTGTTTCCGTAGAAAGCGTAATCTGCGATGGTCTCAACTTCGTTAGGAAGATCGTAGGATGTGAATTTCAAACCGGCAGGATAAACGTAGAGTGTCTTCTTGTCCTTGCTATAGAGGACATTGTTCTCAGCGAGGAAGGATTCACTTCCGCTATCGACTTTGATCTTCTTGATGTTGAAGTCGAGATGGAAGACACCTCTTCCTAACTTCTTCAAGGACTTAGGAAGACTGATTGTGGTAAGAGTCGGACAGTACTGGAAGGCACCATCATCCAATTCTTCAATACCTTCCGGAAGAGTGAGCTCTGTCAGTTTGCTGTCAGAATCCAAGCCTAAGAATGCTTCTTTACCAATCTTTCTCAAAGAGTGAGGAAGAACGAGCGTATCGATTGTCGCGTAGCGGAACGCGGCTTCTCCAATCTCTCTGACCGGCTTTCCCTGATAGACATCGGGAATGACGATGTCATATTCAACAGAAAGGTAGTCTGTGACAATGTAATAGGATCCAGTGGAATCCAATGTCATGACAATACCACCTGTCATCTCATCCTCTGTGATGATCGATTCGGATGTGGTATCACTTTTACCAGTGCTATCTGTGTCTATCTTATCACTGATTTTATGATCGTCTGTCGGTTCCGTAGCGCTCTCCTTGTTTCCGCATGCGATCAAACTAAGGGAAAGGAGAGATAATGCAACAATACCAAATTTCTTGTTTTTCATGATGTTTTATCCTTTCAATTCTTTATTCATGTGGAACACAATAGGAAGGAACTTCCGTGGTGTTGTAATTCGTAATCGTTGTCGTATAGGTTCTTGTAGCATAGACAGTAGTGGTGGAATCATTCAGGTAATAGGTACCAGTCAAGGAGTTTGTGAAGCTCTTGAGTGTGCCATCAGCATTGAGGTGGATAGTATATTCACCACTAGTCGGCTCGTTGACATACTCTTCAAAGGTGTTCATTGAGAGCATTGCAAGTGACTTGTAGACAGTGTAGGCAGTGAAGGTGTTATCACCATTGTCTTTGAAGCATTCAACAGCAAGGCTTCCGATCTTCGGTGCACAGTCTAGGAAGGTTGTGCCGATGGTAGAAGAATCGGTGATTCCCCAATACTTCTTGAATTCGTCTTTTCTTACGAATTCATGTGTGTCATCAGCCTTATAGCGGTAGATGTAGATGTTGTTGTCCTCAAACTGATAGGCGAGATTGTATTTGTATTCGGTGTATTCCTCATCCTCTGTTGTCGGAGCGATAAATCCTGTGAACTCATAGGTGTTATAGATGATCTGTTTCTCAAAGTCGACATAATAGTCATAAGAGGTACCGGTCAGTGTCTGTACGTCATAGGAGACATCGACATGCATCGTGTAGTTCTTGAGGTTGGTGTTATCATAGCGATAAGGTTTCAATGCTTCAGAGAGCTTATCATGTCCATCTGTGTGCTCCAATGGTTCGATTTCACGAGGCTCCGTGATTCCGAGGTCAGAGATATCGAGTTCGAAAAGCATACCCTCATAATAGTAGGTTCCATCATCTTCGCTGATCTCTGTTTCGAGAATGAAACGGAACTGATCGATTTCATCTCCGTTGTAATGGAGAGCGAATTCGCTGACAGTCGGTGTGTAATCGATGTCACCATAGTAAGGATGGCTCGGTGTATATCCAGGAAGTCCGGTTGTCTGATAGCCAGTGAGGTAATAGACAATCTCGGAAGCAAGGGTTCTGTACTTTGTGTTGATGAGATACCAATTTGGCTTTTCACGAACACCGGAAAGGCATTCCACTTTCAGTTCCTGAATCGGAGAATCCATGACATCAGAATAGATCTTGGTAGTCTTTAATTCTAAGACTTCATTATCGAGAGGATTGAGAGATCTAGAATACATGTATCCATCTTCTCCCTCAAAGAAGTTCTCCTCTGTGAGCACTTCACCTGTGATGATATCGGCTTCTGAATAATAGTAAGCCGTGGAGTCCATCTCAACGACGACGTCTCTTTCTGTCTGAGTGCTGTTGCTTCCATCATAGGTGTTATGAGAGAGTTTACCAGTAAGTGTGAAACTCAGTGTCAGATCCTCTAATGCATTGGTGAGCTGTTCATAGATGTTTGGTCTTGCACTATGGGAAGTAGAACCGGATTCTGTCTTCGTCGTATCTTCAGTATGGTTGATAGCTTCACTGTTCTTGTTGCCGTTACAGGCACACAGTGTGAACA
>CAVALL010000079.1:0-7818 GCA_963589675.1 Alistipes onderdonkii
AGAGAAGATTGAGTCAACACTCGTTTCACTCTTAGACAAACTCGATTAGCTTGTTGCTTATTATATATATATTTAATAAAATAATCTTTGTTTTTGGAGGTTTCAATATGAATATCGGTGTTATTTCGTTAGGTTGTGCAAAGAATCAGGTGGACTTAGAGGAAATCTTAGCCTATTTGAAAATGAATGGGTTCGAAACCGTGTCGGATCCTGCCTTAAGTGACATCATCATTGTCAACACCTGCGGATTCATCGATTCCGCCAAGACTGAATCCATCGATGCGATTCTCGAGATGACTCAATACGGTAAGCCTGTCGTTGTAACAGGATGCCTTGCCACTCGTTACTTAGAGGATCTTAAAAAAGAGATTCCAGAGGTTGCCTTATGGATTCCATTAGAGGAATACAAGAACTTCTCCTCTCATTTCCAGGCCCTTATCAAGGACAGAAAGCTTGTCGGTGAAATCGATCCTACCAAGAGAGTCTTCATTTCTCCAAAGAGAGAAGCATATCTTAGAATCTCGGATGGCTGTGACAATTTCTGCAACTTCTGTGCCATTCCGCATATCAGAGGACGTTTCAAGTCTGTTCCTTTTGAGGTCCTCAAAGAAGAACTCGACATGCTTGAGAAAGAAGGAGTAAGAAGCCTTACTGTCATCTCTCAGGATACTTCCATGTACGGAAAAGACATCGGACTCACTCTGACCGACCTTTGCAAAGAAATCATGAAACATGAATGCTTCGACTTTGTCAAACTGATGTATCTCTATCCGGATGAAGTCAGCGATGATCTTATCGATCTCTTTGCCAAAGAGAAGAGACTCACTCCTTATTTCGATCTTCCGGTTCAGCATTTTGCTCCGCATATCCTAAAGAGAATGGGTAGAAGAGGAACTGAGGAAGATATCATCGAACTCATCAGGAAATTCCGTGCAAAAGTCCCTGAGAGCATCATCCGTACCACTGTCATGGTTGGATTCCCGGGTGAGACAGAGGAAGACTTCGAAGAACTTATGAAACAGGTCAAGGAGATCAAGTTCGATCATCTTGGATGCTTCATGTTCTGCCCTGAGGAAGGAACACCTGCTGCCAAATTCAAAGATCAGATCGATGAGAAAGTCAAAGTAGAACGTTACAACAAGGTCATGAAGGAACAGAAGAAGATCTCCTATCGTCTTAACAAGGAGAGAATCGGAAAGACCTATACCTGCCTTGTGACAGAACAGAATCCGGACTTCTCCTATTCCTGCATCTGCAATCTCTATGCTCCCGATGATATCGATGGAAAGATGAGACTCTATTCTAAGCTTCCCATCCAGCCAGGAGATTTAGTCGAAGCAAAAGTCGTCAACGCCTTATTCTATGATGTTGACGCCGAAGTAACGAAAATAATCAGAACGAACAAAGATTAATTATGATATTCGGGAAACACATCAATCAATATTACAAAAAATACTGGTATCTTTTCTTAGGCGTCTTTCTATCAGACGCCTTTGTCGATATCATTCAGCTGATGATTCCTTTGATCATCGGAAACGTCATCTCCGCCTATTCAAATAGCGAAGTCAAGGAAAGCATTTATCAGTTTTCCTATCTTCGTCCCTTCTTTGGATTCAACGGCGGATTTACGGTGTCTGCTTCGGAGGCGACACCTTTCTACCATACTGACTTCTTCATCACACTGATTACAATCTCCTTGATCGGATGTCTTATCTTCGTCGGCAGAATGGGTTGGAGATTCTTCTCCGCTCAGATTGGTAGCCGCATCGAAAGAGATTTAAGAGATGAGATGTTTGCTCATATCCAGACTCTCTCCTTAGGCTATTACAATCAGAAGAAGGTCGGTGGCTTACTCTCCTTCTTCACCAATGACTTAGCAACCATCAAGCAGTGCTTCACCGAAGCTCTCATCTGGGTGACAGACTTGACAGTACTAGGTACACTATCCTTCACCTTCATGGCCATATTATCCTATCAGTTAGCTCTCTATACCGCTATTCCGCTATTGATATTCATCATACTTGGTGGATTCATCGGCAAGATCGAATCTAAGAAGTATACGATTTCAAGCGATTCCTTCGAACTGCTTTCCGACTTTACGGAAGAAAACCTGCAAGGTTTCTCTGTTGTAAAGGCATTTTTGAAGGAGCAATCAAGAATTGCATCGTTCAAAGATCTCTCACTTGATGCAGAAAAGAAAAGTGTTGATTACCTTAGATATTCGTCCCTTATTGACCTTTTCATCAATTTGGTCCTCTCTGTCACATTCCTGCTTCTCTATCTTTTAGGCGCGATGAGCATTATCGATAACAGTGTTCCTTTCGCAGGACAAGTCACCGATATTGGTAAACTCACTACCTTTGTCGGCTATTATGATTCCTTGATCTGGCCGATGATTGCAGGCGGTTTACTCATCGACCTTGTCTCAAGAGGAAATGGCGCCAGAAAGAGAATCGCTGAGATTCTTGATAGCAAGCCGGATATCCAAGATGACGATAAACCAAGCCATGCTTCTTTAAAGGGAGACATCCGTTTCAATCATCTCACCTTCACCTATCCGGATGGTGTCGTACCTTCACTATCTGATATCTCCTTCCATGTCACTCCAGGAATGACCGTTGGCATCATCGGAAGAACAGGAAGTGGAAAATCCACTTTAATCAACCTTCTTCCCAAGCTCTATAACATTCCGAAAGGCATGCTTTATATCGATGAGATCGATATCAATGATTGGAGAAAATCGGACTTACGAGAACATACTGGTTATGTTCTTCAGGAAGGCTTCCTCTTCAGTGGTACCATCAAAGAGAACATTGCTTTCAGTGAAGAAGAGCTTGATACTTTTGATATGGATAAAATCGAAAGCAGTGCCAAATTTGCAAACGTCCATGATGACATCGTGTCCTTCCCTAACGGATATGACACTATAGTCGGTGAGAAAGGCGCTACTTTGTCCGGTGGACAAAGGCAGCGTGTCTCTATTGCCCGTGCCATCTACAAGAATCCGGAGATGCTCCTTCTTGATGACTCTCTTTCCGCTGTCGATGCCGATACGGAGAAGGCGATTCTTCAGCATATCAGAAGTCGTGAAAAGAAACTCACTACATTCATCATCGCCCATCGTATCTCCGCCATTGAAGATGCAGATCTGATTTTGGTATTGGACCAAGGCAAACTTGTCGGTATGGGTAAGCATGATGAACTATATGAATCCTGCAAACTCTATCACGATTTATGCGAACTTCAGAAGTTGGAAAAGGAGGTCAAGTAAATGGAAGAAACGATTGAAATCAAACAGTATTCCTTGAAAGACACCAAGATTCTGAAAGGATTATTAGGATACATCAAGCCTTATCGCAACTGGTTCTTAGGTATCATATTGCTCGATGTCTTTGTTAACGCCGCATTCTCTCTTGATCCATTGATTGTCAAATATATGATGGATTTGCTCGACAGCCTTGATACTTTGACAAAGGATCCTTTGCTCACTGTCTCTAGCATCATCATGCTCGATGTGGCTTTATGGATCATCGGATCCTTCGGTGGCTATTACGTCAACTTGTCCTTGAAGAAGATCGGTCAGAAAGTTGTCAAGAACATGAGAGATGACTTATTCAGCCATGTCTTGTCGTTATCTCTATCTGACTTAAGAAAGCTGAAGATTGGTTCCTATGTCACCCGTATCACCAATGATACACAGAACATTTCCTCTCTCTTCTCTGATATCCTTCCTCAGTTCCTCCGTGCTCTTTTATCCTTATTCATCATCATTGTCACTACATTTGTCGTAACCCATCTTTACGGATTTATCTTTATCGCCTATATTCCGATTGTCTTTGCTATCTCCTACTTCTTCCGCAAGAAATCCAGAACCTATTACCGCGGAGAGAAGAAAGCAATCTCAGAGATGAATTCCTTCCTCAGCGAGGCATTCCAGGGTGTCAAAGTCACGAAGACCTATAACCGAGAAAACAAGAAGCAGGAAGAATTCAGAAGAAAGAACGAGAACATCCGTACCACCTTTGTCAAATCTCAGAATCTCTTCGCCTTCTATTATCCGTTCATGTATCTGCTACAGATAAGCTGTGTCATCATCGTATTCAGCTTCTGTATTCCGAATATCTCAACTGACAATGGTGTGACAGGAATCACATTAGGAACCTTCCAGATGCTATATTCCTACTCCAGTCAGTTCTTCCAGCCGATTCAGACTATCACTCAATTGATGAATATGCTTCAGCAGACCATCTCCAGTGCAGAACGTATCCTTGTCGTCTTAAACGAAAAGGAAGAGGCTAAGGAAAAAGAAGGACTCATCGAAGTCGATTCCTTCAAAGGTAAGATAGAGTTCCGCCACGTCTACTTTGCCTATGAGAACGATGACTATGTACTAAAAGACGTATCCTTTGTCATCAATCCTGGTGAGACTGCTGCCTTTGTCGGTGCAACAGGTGCTGGCAAATCGACAATTATCTCCTTGATTTCAAGGACCTACAATGTCAGCAAAGGTGAGATCTTGATTGATGACATTCCGATTGAGCAGTATTCACTCAAGTGCCTTAGAAAGAACATCGGTATGATGCTTCAGGATGTCTTCATTTTCTCAGGAAACATCAAAGACAATATTTCTTTAGGAAACAAAGATGTCAAGGATGATGAAATCTATTCCGCCTGTAAGTATGTCGGTGCTGATACCTTTATCGAGAAGCTTCCGGAAGGATATGAGACAAAGGTGTCAGAGCGCGGCGCGAATTTCTCTGCCGGTGAAAGACAACTCATCTCCTTTGCTAGAACCCTTGTCTATTCCCCAAGTCTGATGCTCTTAGATGAAGCCACTGCCAACATCGATACCGAGACGGAGAACATCATTCAAACCTCTTTGGAGAAGATGATGAAGATCGGAACGATGCTGATTGTTGCTCATCGTCTTTCCACCATCAAGAACTGCGACATGATCTTCGTTGTCGACAAAGGTGTCATCAAGGAAAGAGGAAACCATCAACAACTATTACAAAACCATGGTTTGTACTATAATCTATATCGATTACAGAATATGGAACGCAATTTAGGTAAATAGGAGGTCCGTATGAAAAGAAAGATTCAGCTATTTGATACATACGAAGGAAAACTTAGAGAATTTGTCCCAATCGATGAAAACGAGGTCGATATCTACTATTGTGGACCTACTGTCTACAATTATGTCCATTTAGGAAACTTCCGTCCTACTGTCACTTTTGACCTTCTTACCCGTGTCCTTACAGAATGCGGATATCAGGTGAAATGCGTCAGCAATTATACGGATATCGATGACAAGATCATCAAAGAGGCGAAGAAGGAAAACAAGTCGGAAAAAGACCTTTCCCTCTTCTACATCAAAGCCTATGAGGATTGTCTCAACAAGCTTAACATCCTTCCTCTCTACGACCATCCGAAAGCCAGTGAATACATCACCAAGATGGCATCCTTCATCCACCAGTTAGAGGATAACGGCTCTGCCTATCAAAGCGGAGATGACATCTATTTCCGTGTGAATACCGTTCCGAGTTATGGTTCCTTATCCAAGCAGAAGATCTCGGATCTTGTCTCCGGCAGCCGAATCGATGTTTCCGACAAGAAAGAGAATCCGCTTGATTTCGCCTTGTGGAAACTGACCGATGATGATGGAATCAAGTTCGATACTGAAATCGGAACCGGAAGACCTGGATGGCACACAGAATGTGTCGTCATGGTCAATTCCGTCTTCCATAAGCCCTTAATCGATATTCACGGCGGTGGATTCGATTTGAAGTTCCCTCATCATGAGAATGAAATCGCACAGTCTGAAGCTTTGAATCATACCCGTCTTGCCAATTACTGGATGCATGTCGGATTCCTTCTCACCAACGGTGTCAAGATGAGCAAATCCTTAGGAAATTCCATCTTGGCAAAAGATGTCTTGACTAGACACTCTGGCAATGCGATTCGTCTCTTCTTCCAGCTCACCCATTACCGTGCTCCTGTCAACTATACAGAAGAGAATCTCAACTCCTTTGATAAGCTCAACAACCGTTACTTCTCCTCTTTGAGAAAAACATTTAACCTCCTCTCATTGAACCACATTGAAAATGGAGCCGTCCTGAATGACAAATACGATGCCTTCATGGATGCCTTATGCGATGATCTCAATGTCGCCAATGCGATGACAGTCTTTGATTCCCTTATCAAGGAAGTCAACACATTGACCATGAAGAAAGATGCAGACTTGAATCATCTGTCTGACTGCTATACCACATTGATGAAGTTTGCTTGTATTCTTGGACTCTCTTACGAATTCAAGCCGCTTGCTGAAGAAGACATCCAGTTACTCAACGAATACAACAAAGCAAGAGAAGAGAAGGATTTCAAGAAGAGCGATGAACTCCGTCCTGCTTTGATGGAAAAAGGTCTCTTATGATTCAGGAAAAAGAATCCTTAGCCTATATGAAGACTCTCCTTGAAGGCAAAAAGGATGACAAGGAGCTTTTCTCTACCTTCTTTGATGCCTTTGATGGTAAAGTCTTCTCAAGCAACGATCTCTATCCAGAGATCTTTGCTCTTACCTATCGTAATGATCATCCCTATCTCAATGATGCCTACAAAGGATATCTGACCCTTGATATCGCGATGCAGTGGATGCCCTATAACGATTACAGGGAAAGCAAAGAAGAGCTTGATAAAGCAATCGATCAGGAAAACTTCCACTGCTATCAGCTTCATCTCTATCTTTATTATTCCTCTAAGGAAGAATGTGAAGTCAAGATGATTAAGGAGTGGCAGATTCTGACTGCTTCTTATAAGGATAAGGAAAAGAATGATCGTGAAGCATTTCTGAACACCATTCATGAGACGCTTGATGATTACAAAACAAAAGGATATCAGTTCCTCGGATACGATCTCGATTTCTCAGACGCTCAGTAAACTTAAAAAGCCACCTGTTATCATGACAAGTGGCTTTTCTTATATAATTATTGTTTACTTCTTTCTTAAGTCGGAATGACCGATTTTGTCTTTATCGATGATCTTGTCCCACTCTTCGATATCCTTCTTGGAAGGGACGAAGACATAGGGTTCATTTCTCCAAAGTCCATAATAGTCGAAACCGAATCCGACAATATATCTTTGCTCATCTGTGGAAAGACCTGTGAAGTCTGCTAATTCATCATACTGAACCTTTTCAGACTCTCTCTTGACCAAGACACAGACATATAAGTTCTTAGGCTTGTATTTTTCTTTGACGTAGTTACGAAGATAATGCATCGTGATTCCGCTATCGATGATATCCTCGACAAGAACCACATCTCTGCCTTCGAGATTGATATCGGGTTCTTTTGTGATCTTGACTTTTCCAGTGGTCTCCGTGCCATCATAGGAAGAAGCCTTCAAAGTATCGATTTCGATTGGATGCTTGACATGCTTGACCAATTCATATAAGAAGGGAAGAGCGCCATTCATAATGCCGACTAATACAGGAACACCATTATCGTTTTCATCAAGCTTAGAATCGATTTCTTTTGCAAGACGGGAACAGACACGAACAATTTCATCTTCGGATAGAATCAATTTCTCCATACATTGCCTCCGGACTTATTTCCTTTTTTATTTTACATTATCTAAAAGAAAGAAAAAATGTTTTTTCAATCATGAAAGGGCTATCACTAATCGAAATATATATAATGAATACCTTCAGAAAAAATTAGTGTATTTTTTAAAGAAAAGTCTTGCAATTCGAGTCGATTATTGAGATAATTATTAAGCGCTTGAAAAAAGCGTTGTGTGGATCCTTAGTGTAGAGGCCTATCA
>CAVALL010000080.1:0-7809 GCA_963589675.1 Alistipes onderdonkii
AAATCAGCAGCAGAACTAGATGATGATTATGCACAAGAAAAACTTGGTTATTGCTCAATTGATGATATTGCTCTTTGTAGCATATAGAAAGGAAATTTGATTATGCCAACTACACCAAAGTTCACACCTGCATCCCAAAGAAACAAAGTAACATCCACTACAACCTTTAGAGGAAGGATCCCTCCTCGTTCAGAACTTCTTTCCCTTGTTCCTTATCCGGATCACCAAGTAATCGGTCGTCATTCCGAAATCGCTCAGCTTCGTCTTATCCTTGCCAAGAAACGTATGAACTCCGCTATCCTTATCGGACCAGCAGGTGTCGGTAAAACTGAGATTGTCCGTCAATGTGCGAAGCTCATGCCAAAACATCGCTTCCTCGCTCTCAACATAATGGATCTCACTGCTGACACCATGTACCGAGGTGACTTCGAACTCAAAATCAAACCTGCTCTTGCCGAACTCACTCAAGGTGATATTCTCTTTGTCGATGAGATTCATACTCTTCTTAATGCTGGCGCGGTTCATGAAAATCCACAAGGAAATCTTGGAAATTACCTTAAACCACTACTTACCGATGGTCTTGTGATCTGGGGTGCCACCACAAATGAGGAATTCTTCAAAACATTCGCTCACGACCATGCCTTTGTCCGCCGATTCTCGCCAGTCTTCGTAACTGATCTCTCTACTGATGACACGATACTAGCAGTGAAAGCATTTATCGGAGATTCCGAACTACCAGCAGGAATCACAATAGAAGATATCACATACGCAGCAGCCTCCATTCCGCTTGCTCATCTTCCAGAAGCAGCCATCGAACTTGCTGATAGAGCGATAGCATCCGTAAAGATTGATTTACCCTTTGACCTTATGGAACATGCCGACTCACTAGCTCAACTCTATCAAGGATTAGAGACCAATCGTCACTTCTAAAATACATCTCTCAAATTTTTTCTTTTTTTCCTTGAAAAATCATTTTTTCCAACTATACTACCACCAGTTACAGAAAAGGAAACATACAAAAATGAAAATGACACACACCGAAGCCATGAAAGAAATCAAAAAGTTAGAAGACAGAAGACAAACTCTTTTGCAGAACGAGAATGAAACTTGCACAGTCACCTATACCGAACACGAAACACCCATCGACACGAAGTATGACTATGCCAAGTTCACCTCTGAACTCGACACAATCGACTCTAGAATCAGACAGTTGAAGGGTGCATTAGCCAAGAGCAATGCCATCACCATTGTCAAAGGTTTTGACATGAGCATCTCCGAATCCTTAGTCTACTTAGCACAGCTCAACAATCACCTGTCCCGTTTTAAGAGACTAGCCGAAAAACAACCCTTAGTCAGAAGCAGTGCAGTCTATCGTAACGCAACCTATGAATTGACCAAGGCGTTATATGATGTCAATGTCGCCAAAGAACAGTATCAAAAGTGCTTTGACCTGATTTCAAAGCTTCAGATGGCCATCGACTTAACCAACCTAACAACCGAAATCGATTGCTAATCTCTTTCCCTGAATAACTGGAACCCAAATGAAAAGAGCATGTCACTTTCTTTTGTTAACGTTCTGAGAGTATTTGTATTATCAGTAATTGACAAGGTTTTATTGTTATTTGTCAGCCTGAAAACATCTTCTTGATGTATATACCAGCTTATTCTAAAAGCTCCTGTTTCCAAGCATCGGGTCAGAGGAAACAAAAGAGGAGAAACCTTCGGGTCTCTCCTCTTTTTGTTTACTTGAACATATCAAACAAAGACAACTGGTTGCTTTCCGGAAGGCCGTCCAATCCGCCAACCTCTCTTAACTTCTTAAGAATGGTATCACCGACTTTAGCACGAGTCTTCAAATCATCTACAGATGTAAACATCTTTTCTTTTCTTGCTCTTACTATCTGTTCAGCAACAGAGGCACCAAGTCCGTTGATGCTAGTAAGAGAAGGAATGACTCGATTCTTAACGTGGTCAATAGAGAAGGTTGTTGCCTCGGATGTAAGAACAGAAAGCGGGGCAAACGAATATCCTCTATCATACATTTCAATCGTGGATTCCAAAGCGTTGATCGTCGCAAGCTCCGGATTGGAAACCTGCTCATGATTAAAGACACGTGTCTGAATATCATTTCTACGGCTTAGACAGGCATCTAATCCTTTCATCATGGTCTGAATGTCGTATCCGTCACAGCGCAAAGTGAAGTAAGTCGCATAATAGGATAACGGCTGATGAACCTTAAACCAGGCACAGCGGATACAGTTTGTGACATAGGCGACAGCATGTCCTTTCGGGAACATGTAGGCAATTTTCTTACAGGATTCGATGTACCATTCAGGAACGTTATGATCAACCATGATTTTGATAAACTTCTCTTTCTTCTCATCATTTCCGGGTTTACCGAAATTACCCTTACGAGTGAATTCCATGATGGCGAAGGCATCCGAGTTATCAACACCATATCGATCGTGAAGGACAGTCATAATATCATCACGGCAGGCAATGACATCTTTCAACTTAAATCCTTCATTCTTGATAAGGTCTTCTGCGTTTCCAGCAAAGACATTCGTACCATGGCTTAAGCCAGAGATTCGGACTAAGTCAGCAAAAGATCGTGGCTGAGTTTCAAGAAGAACTCTTCTACCATTTTCGGTACCGAATTCAGGAAGACCTAAAGCACCGGTCTCTTGCTGAAGCACATTCTTCTTCAGATGCAAAGCTTCCGCAGACCAGAAGAGAGAATGGGCTTCCGGATCAGAAATCGGTATCTTCTCCTTCATATCGAGGAATGAAAATCCACAGAGGTCGCACTGCATACGGATCGCCTGAGGATCGACGTGTCCTAACATATCAAACTTCAAGACATTATCGTGAATCTTGTGGAAGTCGTAATGAGTTGTCATCCAAGAGGAATCAGGATCGTCGGCAGGGAACTGAACCGGTGTGAAGTCATAGGCTTCCATACCATTCGGAATAACGATGACACCGCCCGGATGCTGGCCGGTGGAACGCTTGACATCGATACAGCCCGATGCAATATGATCGATTTCAGCATTACGGATCTTGGTCGTATCTTTACCAAGGGATTCAAAATAGCCTAAAGCATAGCCACGGGCCTGCTTTTCCTGTGTTGTCTGAATCGTACCTGCCTTATAGCAGGTGTTACCAGTTTTATTGAGAATTTCCTTCATATGCTCGTGAGCGATAGACTGGAAGTCGGAAGGGAAGTTAAGGTCGATATCCGGAACCTTTTCAGCATGGAAGCCTAAGAAGGTTGCAAACGGAATATTCTGACCATCTCCGATCAAATCGGCACCACACTCTGGGCATTTCTTAGCCGGAAGATCGAATCCGGATTCATACTCGTTCAAATCAGCCCATTCAAGATGATGGCAGTGTGGGCAAAGGTAATGAGGAGGAAGAGGATTGACTTCGGTGATTCCTGTCATTGTAGCGACAAAGGAAGAACCGACAGAACCTCTTGAACCGATCAAGTAGCCTTCGGAGTTCGACCAACGGACGATTTCAGAGGACAGCCAGTAAATGACAGCGTATCCGTTGTTGATAATACCAGCCAACTCAATCTTCAGTCTCTCTTCAATGACATCCGGAAGTGGATCTCCGTACATCTCCTTCGCTGTCTTATATGCTAAGTCAGAGAGCAATTTATCCGCACCTGGAATGCTAGGCGGATAGAGTTTATCCTTTGTCGGTTTGATTCCATCCTCAATCTGATCAGCGATATAGTTCGTATTATCGATGATGATCTCTTCTTCCAATTGCTTGTCTTTCAAGAAGGAGAAGCATTCCATCATCTCATCTGTCGTCCTGAAATGCTGATCTGGATTCGGAAGAGGGTTCTTATACCAAGCCTGTTTGACTTCCTCGCTTGCGCTTTCATATGGAGCAAGATTCAGAGGATGTCTTGCATTCTTCAATCCCTTGCTTGCGATGAAGACATCGCGGAAGATTTTGTCCTCCGGATTGAGATAGTGACAGTCACCTGTTGCACAGACAATCTTTCCACACTCCTTGGCTGTCATGATCAAATCTTTTATGACATCCTGAATCTCTTCCTTGGAAGAAAGATTTCCGGAGTGTAGGAGATAGATATAGTTCTCCGGCGGCTGTACTTCGATGAAATCATAGAATCCCATTTTATGGATAAGGGTCTCTTTTGATTTCTCCATCGCCGCTTCAAAGATCTGACCATTCAAACAGGCAGATCCTAATATGAGATTGCTTCTATATTTTTCAAGATAGCTTTTCGGAACAAGCGGGTTGCCCATTGATCCGATATGCTTTGTGTTACTCTCTGAGATGATTCGGTATAAGTCTTTCAATCCATCCGCATTCTTAGCATATGCTGTAACATGATAAGGACGTAGGGTAAGAAGCATCGCATCTGTCACCTCTAAGTCACCTAAGTCACAATGACGGATATCCGGATTCTTTTGAATCAATTCCGATAGCATAGCATGGAAAATGGATGCCAAGTGTCCAGCATCATAATTCGCACGGTGTGCACCGCCCTTATCAAAGGCGATGTTGAATTTTGTGGCCAAAGAGCTTTCACGATGGGATCTCATCTCCGGATAGAGGTATCTTGATAACTGAAGGGTATCGATGACCGGATTCTGAATCGTCTCCATGCCATTGTTCTTAAACGCTTCATTGAGGAAGTCATAGTCGAAGTCCGCATTATGAGCGACAAGGATATCATTTCCGAAGAACTCTTTGATGATCTTCAAGGCATCCTTGATGTTCTTTCCTTTGTCGACCATCTCCTGGGTGATATGTGATACCTTGACGGTGAATCCACTGACTTTTCTGTTCGGATTGATGAAGAAGTCGATCTCATCGATGACCTGTCCTGCCATATTGATCTTGACGGCACCAAATTCGATCAATCTATCATATCGGCAGGAAAGACCGGTTGTTTCCGTATCGAACACGACAAAGTCTGAATTACCTAATCTCTTGTCACAGGGATTGTGGATGAAATGAGCATCTTCCTTCTTATCATCGACAACGTAAAACTCCGTACCATAGAGAATCTTGACGTTGTTCTTCTTACCGGCAGCCTGTGCATCTGGGAAAGCCTGGCATCCGCCATGATCAGTTAAAGCGATAGCTTTATGTCCCCATCTAGCAGCCGTCTTCACATAATCAGAGATGGAGGCTAAACCATCAAAAGGAGACATCTTCGTATGAAGATGGAGTTCTACTCTCTTTCTCTCAGAGGTGTCTTCTCTAAGAGGATCGGGAGGCAATATCTCCATCGAATCAATCTTGATGACTAATTCATTATGGGAGTAGGGGTCATGCTCTGGTTTTCCTTTGACACGGATTTTGACACCGACTGCATATTTGTTCATCTCTTCAAGAGGCATTCTCTTGCTTTCGAAGAGAGTGGACTGAATGGAATCGGAACCATCCGTATATTCGATGGTTCGAATTGTCATTCCTTTTCGTGTTTTTCTATCTTCACCTAATTTGAAGATGGTTCCTTCAACAAGAACCATTCGATAGTTTTCGATATCTTTCAATCTGCAAGGCTGATAGGTGGAGTTGAGTCTTTGCTTCTCGTTGTATTTCTTGGAGAACTTCTCTGCATTCTTCCTATATTCCTCTTCACCTTGAGACAGGAATTCATCATTGGACATATAGACTCTCTCCTGTGTTAAGATACGATAGGAAGAGGATATAGAATCCAGGAAATCTTTCAATGCTCTTGTCTCATTGGATACCGGTTCTGCATTTCCGGCGGATTCATAAAAGAAGATAACCTTCTTCTCTCCTTGGATGAATTCCATATCACTGAGATAGAGACACTGCTTTGTCTCAATATAGTCATCTAAGAAAGTAGGAAAGGATGAGACTTCATCATCATAGGAAAAGGATAAGGAGATACCAAATCCACCATAGGATGTGAAAGTAGATATCGTATCGAAAAGATTCATATACTCACTTACCTTCAGATAAGTGGGCAAATGCATCTTCGCTTCGATCAGGTTGTGTTCCTTGTCGTTATTGAGCGCAGCAAAATGTCCCTTCTCAAAAGGGGTAAGATCCTTAATTCCGATCTTAGTCAAAAATCTTTGCAATAAGTTGTCCATAAATCACCTCGTGTTTTCTTCTTTTCGTCTCTTCACTTCTTCAACATACTGTTTATACTTCTCTTCATTTGTGACATAGACAAAATAGGCTAAGATGACAGCAAGTGCAGTAAGCACCATCGGCAATATCGTAATCGAAATACGATATACCGATAAGGAATCCTCTATGTTCTCAAATCCATGAATATATGTGTTGACTTCATCTATGATATCACTTTCCAGTTCACCGCGATTGTTCAGCGATTCAAGATTGGCGATCTGTCTATTGATATCCAAAAGATTCGGAGAAATGGCTAAAAAGAGGTAGAAGAACCCAGTCTGGATTCCGTTGGCTGTCTTGACAGCTAGTGCCTTGGCAGCCTGAATCGATGCGCTTCTTTCCTTTCCTGTCTTCGCCTCGTAGTATTCCGCAACATTGCAGACGTTGACATTGAGTACCAAAAGAATGATTCCATGGAAGAATCCGATAATTCCTATCAATACAAAGAGAAGAATCTCTCTTCCTCTTATCATACCGAAGAAGTATAAGAATAAATATAAGGCACTTATCATGATCATGGATAATGTCATGGCATTCTTCTTTCCAGTTTTCTTCACAATCGATGGATAGACAATATTGGAGAGACAGACCATCAATCCAAAGCATAAAGAGAAGACAAAGGAGATAAAGCCTCCTGACATTGTTCCATCATATCCCTTACTGGAGAATCCACCATATCCATATTCATAATAGAAATAGGCAGAGGTATTTCCGGCAATCAGATCCTGGGAGACAAAGATGAGGAAGAAAGAGATGACGACTAAGAACACCTGTTTATCCGTAAACATGATGCGGAGAGACTCAAATAGCTTTCCGTTGTTCTCTAAATCGATTGAGATATCATCGGCTTTCTCATACATGAGAAGACAGTAGATAACATGAGAAACAAAGAAGCAGCAGAGGAGAACAATCATCAGAATAGTCATGTTCTGCTTTGCATTGCCAGCCGAGATTGCCGGAGACAAGGCAGTGATGAGATAACTTCCGATCGATGCGACAGTATTCGTGACACCTAATATCCTGCTTCTCTTTCCCTCATCATAACTCATCTTATTGATATAGGACCAATAAGCGATATCATTGATGGAGAAGACACATTCTGAACAGGTATAGAAAATAAGGAAGGCGATAACATAACTCCATCCTGTTCCACATAAAGGAGCAATGAAGAAGGTAAGGAAAGAGAAGAGAGTCGATAAGGAGAAACCAATGAAGGTCATCGACCTATATCTTCCATATTTGAACTTGCCTGTCTCTAAAAAATGAGAAGAGATCGACCAACAGAATCCAGCCAATATCTTAGAGAAGATCAAAGCCATCGAAATGAAGAAGAACATCGAGGTGAAGTTGACATTCTGGGCAATCGGAGATGCCAACTGGATATAGAGAAGCATAAAGAAGGAGTTGAACTGGAAGAGGGCTTCCTTGAAGATGGAAACGAATTCAAATAATCGGATTGTTGACTTAGGGCACTCCGATTGACTGAAGGTTCTATTCTTTAAATATTTCATATTTTTATCGCCCAATTATTATACAACTTTCTCTATAGATTGACTTATATAAATAAGGAATATTACAAAAACAGGTAGGAAACAAATGGGTAAAAAAGAAGAGAAAACGGGATATTTTTGATGGAAAACTAGGTTTATAAAG
>CAVALL010000081.1:0-7796 GCA_963589675.1 Alistipes onderdonkii
ATCCGATATAGTGCGAATGATGACATAGCGTTTCTTTGCCATATGGGCTACCTGGCCTACAGCAGCGGATTCCATATCACAGGCAACAGGATTGTCGAAGTTCTCATAAATATCGGAATTCAAGTTTTCGCGTGTGACAAAGACATCACCCGATACGATAAGACCAGTTTTGATTTTTGCATCATTTAATGTAGAAGCAAAATCAAGCGCTCTTTTATCACATTCAAAGTACAAGGGCATCTGACACATCTGACCCTTCTTATATCCGAAGGCGATGACATCGACATCATGATAGCAGCATTTTGTAGCGATCAATGTATCAAGAGGAAGGACGTCTTTGCTGATGCTTCCGCCTACGCCGATATTGATGATCTCATCGATATGGAAGTTTTCAAGGAAGGCACCTAAACGATAAGCCATACTGACCTTACCGATTCCACCGATCATTCCGTAGATCACATAATTTTCTTCTTCTAAAACGAGGAAGTCAGACATCTTTTTGACATTCTTCTTTTTTCCGAATAAGCCGTCGAGCTCTTCTTTCTGGGCAGCGACGACAAGATAGTGCTTTGGGATTACCATTCTTTGACCTGTTTCTTTCTACGTCTATAGACGGGTTCTTCGGTGACTTTGACGATTTTATGCGGACAGTCTTTATAGAGCTGATCGAAACCGACTCTTTCTCTCTCTTCCTTGCTGAAGAGCTGGACGACGATATCCTTACAGTCGATCAGAATCCAGTTGGAATCATTTCTTCCTTCGACATGATCGACTTCATGATAGTTGTCATAAATGGTGTCTTTTGCGCTTTGGACAAGTGCTCTGAGTCTTGTTTCATTCTTAGCACTTGCTACGACATAGAATGAGACAAACGGTGAATTGTTTCTTACATCATAAACGACAACATCCTCACCGAAATTGTAAGAGAGATCTTCAGCCATATGAAGAGGTCTCTTGTTGGTGATGCTGCCTTTGTCCGTTAGGACGAATTTCTGAGTAGTGCTTTTCTTTAACATTGGTGTTACTCCTTGTTTTTCAGATAGTATTGATATTTCTCACGAGTGAGAAAGTATTCATTGTAATCAATATGACGGCTTTTGAAATATTCGACCTGTTTCTCGACGAGATAGAGGAATCCATCATCGAGATTTTCCATACATCTTCTTCTCTTTTCTTCCGTCTCAAATTCACGTAACGGCTCTACTTCATCCGCTGAGTATAGACACTTCATATAACGTGTCATTTCAGCCCTTCCGGTGCAGTGATACTGAATCATGTCTACAACATCTTTTGGTGCGTGATAGACAGTTCTTGCTAGATATGCTCCGATAAACTGATGAAGTGCAAATCCGGGACATGGAAGAAAACTAGGAAACTCACTTTTCATGATATCCATCGCCTTACTAGGATCATAGTCCTTAGCCATATCATGAAGAAGGCCGGCATGATAGCATAGAATCGGATCCAACCCGTTTCTATAGGCCATCTCATAGGCAGTCTTTGCAACGGACAACGAATGCAGATAACGGCGCTCAGAAATCATCTCTTTGATATTCCTCATAAAATATAAGGCATTCTCTCCGATGAGGTCTAAGACCGGTTTCTGTGTCCATAGATAGGTTCCGTTACGTGTCTCTTCTCTTTCCATGCGCCCATGGTACGATATTTGAGAATAAGAAGGCGATAATTGTTTTTTGTCGCCGAGCAATAGAACTTTAGAAGGGATCCATGTCGGTTCTATTATAGGACCAGTCCATTCTTTGTATAGTTTCTCTTCCATCACAAGATAAGAGGAATCGTCCAACTCATTCAAAAATTCTTTAAAACTCTCAAAATCATGAATCGGAGATAGGATGATTTCTCTGTCTGGATAGATGGATTGAATCATATTCGTTCTGAAGTTATCCTCCGTGGAATGGTTAGAATCAAGCATCAAAACAACTTCATTTCCATCTTTCAGCACAGGAAAATAGAGGGCAGGATCGTGGAGAAACTTGATATCACTGTCGACAATGGGATCAAAGGAAGAAAGATAATAGAGTCTAGACATTACTTCTTTACGCTTGTGCTTTCTAAAGACACTTCAACAGGCTGAGGGACATAGCAGTCAATGGTCTGACCTTTCTGAATGAATTCAACAAAAAGCAGTCCATTGATGACTAAACGGGCGGTATCATTTCCGTCAGAATGGAATGTCACTTTCTTCAATGACTTCATAGAAGTGATCTTCTGACTTCTCGCTTCGGAATTGACATTGTTTGCGATGCTATCAAACAAGCTGTCAGCCTTGTTTGTCTTACAGCGCTGCAAGGTTAAATCGTTAGACTTATAGAAAGTGAAGTTTGTCTTGTCGCCGCTGACAAAATCGATACGAGCAAGGTTAGAGAGGATGAAGGACTGGCCTTCTTTTGAAGCATAGGTTTCCGGTCTTACTTCACTTCTAGGAAGAACATATTTGACAATTTCCGGCTCGATGAAGGAGATGATAGAGGAGGAATTGTAGATGCCAGGAGTGTCATATAAGAAAGAATCATCATCAAGAGGGATGGAAATGACATCCAAGGTGGTTCCAGGATAAGGAGAGGTTGTGATCATCTTCTCAGTGCTATTGGTATAGCCCTGCAAAAGACAGTTGATCAAAGAAGACTTTCCGACCTGGTAGGCACCGACAAAATAGACGCTCTTCCCGTTTCTGTTCTTTTCGATGGAAGCAATCAAAGCGTCGATGTTGTTTCTATAATTGCCGCTGGATGTGATGATGATGTCAATCGGCTTGGCTCCGTCCTTCTCCATTCTTTCCTTGACACGATCAATGATGTATTCGTCGGAGTAATCCTTAGGAAGAAGGTCTCTCTTGTTGACGATGACAAGGAAGTGGTCCGGAAGGAACTTATTGATACCCTTCAGGAAACTGCCTTCCAAGGAAAAGGCGTTCAAGACATAGCAGACAAGAGCATTCTCCTCTTTTGCACGAGAAAGGATTGTCACATAATCAATCGTGAAATCTCCGCTCGCTCTGTATTTGGAATAATGGCGAAGCTTATAGCAGCGTTCGCAAAGATTTTCCTGGTCTGACTCGAGCTTTTCCTTAGGGATATATCCGACTTCATTCGGATCCTGGTCCTGAAGGATGGCACCGCATCCATAACAGCGTTTGACACGGATTTCAGCAGTGACGCCACTGCTTTTGGTTTTGTGGAAAAACATAGTATTTTCTCCTTTCTTTTTCATCTATTCTATAATGAAACAATCTAGTTGGCAAAATATTTACTTTTTATTGCGTTCAAAGAGATCGAATAAGGATAACTGGGTATCCGCAATGTCGGGTTTCGCACTCACTTTCTTCGTCTTCTGCACGCTAGGCTCTTCGACTAAAGTATCTTTTCCGATGACAGAGCCGAACTCATTGAATCCAAGAACATTGGATTTACCAAGCTTGTCTAGGTTCTCTCTCAGTTCGGAATTCGGTGAATTCGGTGTAAGAGCGTCAATATTCACGGCAAAGGAAGAGTCGAGTGTTGTGACTGATATCGGATTGCGTTCATCCTTGTTGCGACTGACTTTCTGCAATGTGATGACAGTCCACGGATTCTTTTTGAGAATCTTGATAAGGTTTGTCTTAAAGGCGAGACGTTCCGAGGTTTCAATCTCCTGAGAACGGATGAGTCTTGCGCCTCTTCTATCGCCGATGAGAAGCAATAAGGAAGCCTCTTTGCTGTTCAAAGCGACAAGGGATACTAATGGGGCATTCTCGATTCCGGAAGAGATTGCCTTCACACCCATTGCTGAAGTCGAAACGACCGGGATATCGCCTTCATTGAAGCGGCTTACACGGCCTAAGGAATCACAGACGATGACATCGCTGTTTCCGC
Source organism: Alistipes onderdonkii (assembly GCA_963589675.1). GTDB lineage: Bacteria > Bacillota_I > Bacilli_A > RFN20 > CAG-288 > Enterosoma. The sequence goes on from CAVALL010000081.1 coordinate 3,873, forward strand.
TTGTGATTGCGACATCGACAAGAGCATCATCCTTCCCGGTGATCTTGCAGGCTCTTAACGGCCTTCTAGTCAGTGCACCCTGTTCAAATTCGCTAAGAGAGGTTCTCTTGATCTTGTTCTCTTTGGTGAGCATGACAACATAGAGACCCGCTTTGAATTCATCGATACGGAATGCTTTGACAATTCTTTCCTCGGCTTTCAAGGAAATCAAATTGTTGAGATGTTTTCCTTCTTCTTTCCATTTCAAATCAGAGAGAAGATGGATCGGCAAATAGGCGTAGTTTCCGGTATTGGTAAAGAGCAGTAACGCCTGATGCGTATCGCAAAGTCCATCATAGACTAAGCGATCTCCTGGCTTCATCTTCGGAAGATTGAACGGATCATTTTCGTTCACATTCTTCAAAGAAGCCTGATAGGATTTCACGCTAGTGCGTTTGGCATAGCCGTCGTTTGTGACACAGACATAGACATCTTCTTTTGCGATTAGCTTTGTCTGATCGACAGAGTCGAATGACTGCTTCTCGTCGAGGATAAGAGTCTTTCTCGGCTGGGAGAACTTCATTCTCACCTCCTTGAGTATCTCGATGATTGTCTTGTCGAGCTTATCGGGATTGTTGAGAATCGCTTCATACTTTGGAATATCGACATTGAGAAGCTGATTTTCTTCATTTCTTAAGGCCACGATATCGGTATTGCTTAAACGATACAAAGGCATCATGGCAATCGCCTCAGCCTGTCTATCGGTAAAGCCATAATCGTTCTTAAGCATCGTCTTGACGCCTTCTTTCCCGGAGCATTTTCTGATCTTGTCAATGATCTCATTGAGGATGGAGTAGGCTTTCATATAGCCAGAAACGATCTCAAGACGGTCTTTGCAGGTCTTCAGGTCATACTGGTAAGCCTTAGTGGAAACATCTCTTTGGTGGTTGAGGAATGCATCGATGAGATCAAGAAGAGGCATCTTTCTCGGATGTCCATGGTCGATGGCTAAGAAGTTACAACCGATTGTTGTTCTTAAGGCACCCTTGGACTGAAGGTAGGTAAGGATATCATTCGGAGAAGCGCCTTCTTTGATTTTGATGACGATATTGACATCCTCTTTTGCGGATTCATCGATGATTTCACTGATGTTATCAAGATGGTCGCTTTCCTTTCTCTTAAGAAGTGCAGCGACAAAATCCTTCTTGACGACACCATATGGAATCTCAGTGATGACAATAGCGTTCTCGCCTTCGTCGATATGAGTTCTGCAGTATAAGTAGAAGTTTCCGTTTCCGGTCTCATAAAGGCTCTTTAAAGTAGCCTTGTCGTCTATGACACCGCCAGTCGGGAAATCCGGACCCGGAATGAACTGCATCAGGTCATTGAGAGATGTCTTCTTATGATTCAGACGGTAAATGCAGGCATCGATCACTTCGGAAAGATTGTGAGGCGGAATATAGGTTGTGCTTCCGACAGCGATACCGCTGGTACCATTGATCAACAGATTCGGAAATCTAGCAGGAAGGACCGTCGGCTCTAAGGCCTTATCATCGAAGGTAAGGACCATCTTGACGGTATTCTTATCCAAATCCATGCAAAGAAATTCGCTAAGCTGGGAAAGCTTAGCTTCCGTATAACGGGAAGAAGCGGCCGGATCATCGTCCTGGGAGCCGTTGTTTCCTTGGAAGGCGACAAGCGGAGCTTCCATCTTCCAGTTCTGGGAGAGGTGGACTAAGGCGTCATAGATGGAGGCATCTCCATGCGGATGGAAATGACCCATGACATTACCGACGATTGTAGCGCATTTGATGGTAGGCTTGCTATAGAGATAGCCCTTGTCAAACATATCAAAGATGATACGGCGCTGAACCGGCTTTAAGCCGTCTCTAGCATCCGGAATGGCACGGTCTGTGATGACTTCCTTTGCGTAGCGGTTGAATGCCCCGATGAGGACATCACTCATATCGCTGTCGACGATATTCTCTTGATATACGGGCTTGATCGTTTTTTTACTTTTCATTCTTCATCACCTCATTCGTAAATGTGTCGACAACGGAGAAGTCGATGTTGTTGTTGATCCAGTCTTTTCTGCGGTCGGCATCCTTTCCTAAGAAGAGGGATACCTTGTCTCCAGTGTCATCGTCATCTTTCAATGAGACTTTGAGAAGTTTTCTATGCTCTGGATTCATCGTAGTGGAGGAAAGCTGAGTGTAATCCATCTCACCAAGACCTTTGTAACGGTTGATACGATAATTGCTTCCGATTTTCTTCTTTGCCTCTTCCAATTCGGAATCATCATAGCAGTAGATTTCCTGTTTGCTGTTATAAACTCGATAAAGCGGAGGACATGCGATATAAAGATTTCCGTTTTCAATCAAGGGCTTCATATGGTTGTAGAAGAAGGTGAGAAGCAAAGACTGAATATGACTTCCGTCATCATCGGCATCGGTCATGATGATGACTTTTCCATAGTGGATGTCACGCGCTTTGAATTCTTTTCCGTATCCGGCACCGATGGTATAGATCAAAGTGGAGATCTCACGGTTTCCAAGCAGTGCTTTAGCATCTTCGATCTCAGTCGTGTTCTTCGGTTTTCCACGGAGAGGAAGAATGGCCTGATGCTTCGGATCTCTTCCCTTTTTGGCAGAGCCGCCTGCCGAGTCTCCTTCGACGATGAAAAGCTCGTTCTGCATATATTCCTTGCTAGAGCACGGAGTGAGCTTGGTTGAGATTTCATAATCGATGCTCTTGCCTTTGAGAAGGTCTCTTTCCTTCTTTCTTTCGGCTTCGGCCTTATCTCTTGCTCTCATCTCATTCATGGTCTTCTTGACTACGGCTTCCGCCTCTTGCTTATTTTCGACGAGATAATAGGCAAGTTTGTTTTCAATGACAGAATCGGTGGCATTCAGTGCTTCTTTGGTACCCAATTTACCCTTTGTCTGACCTTCAAACTGAAGAAGATGCTCCGGAACCCAAACGGAAAGAATGGCAACTAAGCCTTCTCTTAAGCAGTCACCATCTAAGGGTGAATTGGATTTGAACATCTGATTGTTGATACCAAACTGGTTATAGCAGCTCGTAATGGCTTTCTTTAAGCCGGTCACGTGATAGCCGCCATCCCCGGTTCTGACGCCATTTGCAAAGGCGATGATCTTCTCATCATAGGAGTCTTTGAGAAATCCGAAGACGACCTCGACTTTGATTCCGCCTTCTATGCCTTCAAAATGCATAGGCTGAGTCAATGTAGCCTTCTGGAAAACATGACGGTTATAGTATTCGACAAGACCGTTTTCATAGTAGAAAGTATTCTCGCGGTCTGTTCTTTCATCCTTCAGATGGAAGACAACACCTTTCGTAAGGCAAGCCTGATCATCCAAATGTGTGGCGATACGATCATAGTTGAATGTGATGTCATCAAAGATGGTATCATCCGGATAGAAGCGGACATCCGTTCCGCGTTTACTGGTTTTGCCTAATTCCTTGATGCCAGAGAACTTGCTTCCGCCTTTTTCAAAACGGGCAAAATGGTCGATTCCGTCACGATAGGAATGAACCTCCATCCAAGTGGATAAGGCGTTTGTGACAGAAGCGCCGACACCATGCAAGCCACCAGCGCTTTTATAGTTGGATTCATCAAACTTTCCGCCGCCGTGAAGCGTCTGATAAACGATCTGGAATCCATTCATCTTCTCCTTTGCGTTGTAATCATAGGGAACACCTCTTCCCTGATCCTCAACCTCCAAAGAACCATCGCTATGAATGGTGACAAATATATTCTTTCCATATCCTTCATTCGCTTCATCGACAGCATTATCGACAATTTCCCAAACAAGATGGTGAAGACCTAATGTCGATGTGGAACCGATATACATACCCGGTCTTTCTCTGACCGGTTCAAGTCCATGAAGAATGGTCAAGCTTTTTGCGTCATAAGTAGTGCCC
>CAVALL010000082.1:0-7354 GCA_963589675.1 Alistipes onderdonkii
ATCCTGCTTTTTCAAGAATCGTGATACCTCCTTGATTCCAAGATTGGTAGAGATGATGTCACCATCTTTGAAGTTTCGAATTTGGAACGGGAATCCTTTGATATTGAATGAATCTGTCTTAGTCAAATCTGCTTGAAAATATTCGCTTTCGATAATGGTTGGTTCCGTTATTTGATATTCATAGGATAACTTATCAAATGGGATAGACAGGAAGAAGGAATCAGTAGTACGATACAAGATCAATGAATCATTGATCTTGAATTCCTTATTACCTTTCTTCTTTAGGAAGTCAGTCATTCTTTTTGCGATTCCTTCTCTTCCTGATTGAATGGAGTGAGTGTCCAACAAGTAGAATGAATAACGTTTTTTCTCTTCGTCTGTCCATGTCTCATATAATGAGAATGATGTTCCATTCTTATTATTCGAAAATAGGTTGTAAAGCAAATCTAATTTTTTGTTTTCAATGTTTAACTCATCGATAAACTTATTCAGTTCATCTTCTTTTAGTTCACTTCGAATTCGATTTCTCTCTTTCTTTGTATCTAAGTTTGTGATGTCATCATAATAGGGGAAATGAATTTGATTCAATTCATCGGTCAGTTCCCTCTTTGAAATGTTGAGAAGAGGGCGGATGAGTTTAACGCCTTTTAGCGTTGTGACACAACTCAGACCATAGTGGTATGGAAGATTCTTTCTCTTCTTCTGTAGAAGATAGGTCTCTACTACATCGGTTTTCTGATGTGCAGTGAGCAATCCGGTATATCCGTGTTCTTGAATGATCTTTGTGAAAAGATTGTAACGATATTCTCTTGCCCAATCTTCGAAATTGTGATTCTCTTCCTTGTTGTAGTAGACATCATTTTTGTAGAGAACTAGGTCATACCTATCTACATAATATTTTACGATATTCTCTTCTTCATCAACATAAGGTGAATCATGGTAATTGATGTAGCATATCGCAATCTTTTTGTTCAGTTCATTCTCATATAGAAGAGAAAGACGATATAAAAGATAGACGGAGTCAGGTCCGCCTGAAAATGCTAAAAGAAATGTTCCTTTATTGAGTATGTCTAATGCGAGAAGATCCTTCATGGACGATATTCGATGACGATATCTTTTGCGGGAATATAGAGGTTTTCACCTTCAAAATAGATTCTAGCGTAATCTTCGTCTTTGATGTTTTCATTTTCTTTGGCGAGATCTTTGTATTTCTCGACAATCTCAGCTTCCTTAGCCTTCAGTTCCTGATTCTGTTTGATCTTGTATGCAGATAAAATGACAAGGACAACTAAAACAACGGTGCAAAGTCCCATGATTACAATATAAAGGATAGATAGTTTCTTACTTGATCTTGTATTGGATGCAGTATATTCGTTCATGTTAGTCTCCTATGATTTCATACATCTTGGATGCGTTATCGATGGTTGATACCATTCGAATCTCTTTGACTTTGGCTTTGACGCTTTTTCCTCCTAATGGAGAGATGATCTGTATGACATCATCTAACTTTACTTCGCTGGATGGCTTTGCGACTTTGTCGTTGAGAAGCACATATCCTTTGTCGATGAATTGCTTGGCAGCCTCTCTTCTTTTGATGAGACGGCTAACCTTTAAATATTTATCTAATCTCATAATGATTACCTTTTAATATCTTATCACAAAATGGCAAAAGAAAAACCCTCGGTTCGGATTCCGAGGGCTTCTTCTTTGTGTTGTTGAGAACAAGCTCGGCAAACGCTGGATTAACGTTTGGAGAACTGCTTGTCTTTTCTAGCCTTACGAAGACCGTATTTCTTACGTTCAACGACTCTGGCATCGACTGTCAAGAGTCCCTTAGCGCGAAGAAGCGGCTTGTTTGCATCATTGGCTTTGACAAGGGCTCTTGCGATACCTAATCTTAAGGCACCGGTCTGACCATTGTAACCACCACCGACGATGTTGGCCTTGATGTCATACTTTCCTTCTGTTGCTGTGACAGCTAAAGGCTGTGTAGCATCGAGGATAAGGACCTTGTGAGGGAAGTACTCATCGATTTTCTTTCCGTTAACGATGATCTCGCCTTTACCAGGAGTAAGGAAGACTCTGGCGACAGAAGATTTTCTTCTTCCGACGGCGGAGTAGATAAGCTTTTCAGATTTTGTGTTAGCCATATTTTACTTCTCCCTCTTAGCAGTCAGCTCGACTTCGATCGGATTCTTTGCCTGTCTGTCATGCTCCGGACCGGCATAAACGAATAACTTCTTAATCATCTCTTTGCCAAGCGGGCCCTTAGGAAGCATTCCCTTGACGGCTCTTCTGATCATTTCAGTAGGATATTCCTTCTTCATGACCTTGGCACTTCTGGTTCTGAGACCACCATAATTGTTGGACTTGTTATCGAAGTACATCTTCTTATGGATTTTATCTCCGGTCAACCAGACCTTCGAGCAGTTGACGACGATGACATAGTCACCATTGTCAAAGTTCGGTGTGTACTGGGGCTTGTTCTTGCCCATGAGTACGACAGCGATTTCGGAGGCTAATCGACCAAGGGGCTTATCGGAAGCATCAACGACGTACCAATTCTTGGCGACGTCCGTCTTCTTGTAAATAGTAGTTTGACGTTGCATTTTCTATTTTTACCTTTCTTGTATCTTGAGGAAACTGTAACCTTACCGGGGTGTAGTTCACAATTAGCCATAGGACATTTTATCATTTTTGAAACAAAAAGCAATCTATTTTTTTGCTTTTTACTATAGTAAATTGCATTTAAAGTGCTGGATAGATCAGGTGTTTGATTCAATGCATCCCCAGTTGATGGCATTATGATGAAAATTATCCACTTTAAAGCGCACCACTCGCCTGTTCTAAGTGAGATGATGATTGCGCTTTTTTAATAAAACTGTAGTTTGAATGATTGCGCTTTTTTAATATTTTGCCATTTCGATGATTGCGCTTTTTTAATAAATGTGGTAGATTATCAATGCCGATATGGAGGAATGAATGATATGTTTAATAGAAAAATATATGAAAAGTTGCTTAAGTGGAAAGAGGAAACAAAGGGTGAAAAAGCTATTCTGATTGAAGGTGCTAGGCGCATCGGAAAATCTACCGTTGTCGAAACTTTTGCCAAAAATAATTATAAGAGTTATATATTGATTGATTTCTCCAAGGCAAGACAGTCTGTCAAAGATGCTTTCTCTGATATGCTAGATGACTTAGACTCTTTGTTTATGATTCTATCGGTGGAATATAAGACAACTTTGTATAAGCGAGAATCAGTATTGATATTTGATGAAGTGCAATCATTCCCTAGGGCAAGAGAGGCTATCAAAGTTTTGGTGAAAGATGGGAGATATGACTATATTGAAACTGGTTCATTGATTTCAATTCATGAGAATGTAAAAGATATTCTTATTCCTTCGGAGGAGCGATCCATTCGAATGTATCCGATGGATTTTGAGGAATTCGCGTCTGCATTAGGTGAAGATCTTCTTATCGAATATATCAAGAAGAGTTTTCGTGAAAAAAAGCCTTTGATTGATTCGATGCATAAAAAAGCAATGTTTTTATTCAAACAGTATATGTTAGTTGGTGGTATGCCACAGTCAGTGGATAAATTCCTGGCTGAGAATAAGCAATTTGCAGGATGCGAAAAAGAGAAAAGAGATATTCTTGCATTGTATCGTGAAGATATTCATAAGATTGATCGTTCCTATCGTTCGAAGGTTTTATCCATTTTCGATCAAATCCCTTCCTTTTTGTCGCAACATGAGAAGAGAGTGAAAATCAATTCAGTATCAGATGAGAACACATCCATCAATTATGAGGAGACTTTTTTTTGGCTTGCCGATTCAATGATATGCAATGAATGCTTTTTGTGTACGGATCCTAATGTTGGGCTATCATTGAATGAGAAGAGAAACTATGTCAAGTGCTATATGGGAGATACTGGTTTGCTTCTTACTCATACCTTTGATGAAAATGATGAAGAAAGAACAGATTACTATCACGCCTTGATGAACGATAAATTGTCTGTCAACCGAGGAATGTTCTTTGAAAATGCGGTTGCTCAAATGTTAGTTAGCAGTGGACATCGATTATATTTCTACACACGATATTCCAATGAGAAGCATAGAAACGATATCGAAATTGATTTTGTCCTTACGACTGGAAACAAAGTTTCTCAAAAGTTGATTCCGATTGAAGTCAAATCATCTAAGTCGTATAAGACAGAATCCATGAACAGATTCAATGAGAAGTTTAAAGATAGGATTGCACAATCATACATCATCCATCCGAAAAATTATTCGATAAGAGAGGATGGTACAATCTGTATTCCTATTTACATGACATTCTGTTTATGATTCTTATAGAGGAATGATCAACAAGAATTGCTATTATGATTTCGCGCCTCTTTATTATCTAGAAAATGAGAAATAAAGATATGCAGCCTTCTTTTCATCGTTGTAAAATGAATTCATGAATGAATATATAGAGAAGTGGATTGAAGTCATCGAAGGTATGAACAATACCAATACATATAAGCTTGCCTTTGGTAGAGCCATAGTGGAAAACGCTTGCGTCGGGCGCTTGTCTTTTTCTAATTCTAATGACAAAGTAAATATGGATTTTCAAGATATTGCCGAATGCATGATCCATTATTATTGGAACCAAGCCTTCTATTTCAATTTGAAACAACAGCCTGGTGACAAGGTTCCAATCATATATCAGAAGGTAAAGATCTTGATTGATGAATATAGGCGTATAAAAAATACGAATATTCCTTGTTGGGCTAATGTTGGCATAGATATAGTAAAGAAAGAAAATGAAGAACTCTATTCCCGTATATTGTCTGATTGTGCATATACTTTGACAAAGGACGTATCGTATCGCTTTTTGAATGCGAATGGAAAAACACTTGATATTTATCAGTATGATTTGAAACGGAAACTTCTTTTCTTTGATTGGAAACAGATTTCAGATATCAAAGAGCATTCTCACATTCTAGTGAAGTTGCTCAACTATAAATGGTCCTTACTGCTTGAAAAATTCAATTGTGCTCCAGAACTTCTTAATAAGGTAAATGATGCTGCTGAATCCAACATTCCAAGAAATTCTCTTTTTAAATATAAGAACTTCCTTCTTAAGAACGAATTCTTTGATTCAACACCATTGGATTTCTATTCTGAGAGGCCTTTGCTAAAGAGCGATATTTCTGTTGATCATGTGATTCCATGGTCTTTTATGTACAGGGATGACATATGGAATCTTGTGCTTACAGATAAAAAGACAAATTCATCGAAAGGCAAAACCGTAGTCAACGAATACTTAATAGATAGACTGCAATATAGAAACCAGAAATTATATGACAATCTTCAGGATGGAAAAGAAAAGGAAGAATTAAAGATCGCAATTGACGAGAATCTTGTCAAACGATTCTATCTTCTGTTTATTGCATCATGAAGTAATACGATCGTTGTGTGATTTCGTTGTTGACTATATGCATTATTTGGCTGACTGATATATATTTCTGAACATGGATTGACTAGACTTGCCGGTACTTTTAGTTCGCTTTAACCTCCATTAACTTTTCTTAACCTTGATTAACTTCTATTAACTTTTATAGTAAAATATATGCAACTGTGGGAGGTGAACTATGACTAAATTGAAACTGCCAATTGGAATAGAGTCTTTCGAGGAGGTCGCTACCAATTGTTATTATGTGGATAAGACAGATATAATCCGCAAAATCTGTGACTATCCAAAAGAATCTGTTTTGCTTTTCACACGTCCTAGAAGATTTGGTAAATCATTGACTCTTTCTATGATTGACACTTTCTTTAACATGAAAAAGTCAAACGCCTCAATATATTTTGAAAAGACAAAAATCTATCAAAATCTAGAAGTAATGAAGTATTTATCGACTTACCCTGTCATACATTTGGATATGAAAGAGGTGGTGGGGAATAATGCTGATGAAATGATGGACTTGTTGTCGGAACAGATTTCGAGATGCTTTAGTTCTTTCCAAGAACTGATTTCAAGTGATAAGCTTTCAACTACTGACATGTTGTATGTTCAAAAAGCAATTGATAAACAACTTAGTAAAACGGAAATGATATTATCGTTGAGCACATTGACTAGATTGATATACCTCCATTATGACATTTGTTCTATCATTTTAATTGATGAATATGATTGTCCTTTGCAGAATGCATTTGATCACGACTTTTATAAAGACGCAATTGATTTCTTCAAGCCGTTCTATAGCGCTGCTATGAAAGGTAACCATTATCTTCAGTTTGCTCTTCTGACTGGTGTGATGCAGGTCGCAAAGGAATCTATGTTCTCTGGTTTGAATAACATTATTGTGAATTCTGTTCTTGATGCTTCTTTTGATGAATATTTTGGATTCAATGGAAACGAAGTCAAACAATTGCTAGAAAGTTATGATTTAGGTGATTATATCTCTAAAGCGACAGAATGGTATGATGGATATCATTTTGGAAAAGAAAAAATATTTAATCCTTGGTCGTTGTTGTGCTTTGTAGCGAATCAAGGTGAGATAAAAGAGTATTGGAAGATGACAGGTGAAAATTCATTGTTGAGACGGATTCTCTTGAATGGAGATGCCGAGATGGAATCTGTTCTTAATTCGTTTATCAATCATGAAAAGGTTGTATCATTTGTCGATTTTTCGATGAATTATACGGAGAATACATTAGATAAAAAGACTTTGCTGTCTACGCTTGTAGCAACCGGTTATCTTACAGCAGATGAAAATCTAGGCATGGGATTATATTCTTTAAAGATACCAAATAAGGAAATACAGTCTGTTTTTGTCAATGAGGTTCTAGGCATACTTCCAAATCAATCGACGATGATGAATGCGATATTGTTGAAAAACGCATTTTCAAATGGTGACTTGGATGTCATACAGGATATTATGGAAAAACTTCTTCTGTCATCATTCTCATATTATGATTTTTCTGATGAAAAGAATTATCAGATTTTATTGCTGACATTGTCCAGCCTTTTGTTTGAAGACGCCATTGTGAAAAGCGAGACAATTCAAGGGATTGGAAGAGGGGATATCCAGATACTCTCAAAAACCAATAAGTTTGGTTTCATTCTTGAGGTTAAAGCGTATCAAGGCAATGTTTCATATCAACGACTGACCACTTATAGCCAAAAGGCTCTGCAACAGATCATAGATAAAAAGTATTATGAAGAGATGAAGAATCGTGGGGTGAAAAAGATAATTCTTTATGGAATTGCATTCTCCAAGAAATCTGTAAAGATTTCGAAAAATGTCCTTGATTGATAAGAAGCACGAATCACTTTAAAGCTCTCTAGTGCACGTAAGGGATGA
>CAVALL010000083.1:0-7244 GCA_963589675.1 Alistipes onderdonkii
ATATAACGGGATGTGACAAGTCTATTGTTAGCAACAACCTCACATCCAGGCGCATATTCTGAAATGGCCATAGAAAGATTTCTTGTTAGATCAAGGCCAGACAAATCTGTCTCTTTTGTATTGGTATTGATTTCCAACTGAACCGTATCAACAGGGAAACCATATCTAGGAAGAATGTTATTTCTAGATAAGAAACTGATAATAGGTTCTTCTTCATAAGTCTTAATACGCTTATTTAGATTGAACTGAATCATATTTCCTTGCTCTTTTGCAGTCTCATATTCCTTTTTGAGGATATTGATTTCACTTTGATATCTTTCCCTGACATCAAATAGACTAGGATATTCACCATTTCCTCTTTTCAATAACCAATTTGCCCATGTGAAATTATCAACTCCAAACTTAATCCGTAACGAATTAGGGACAGACTCTATCAAGAAGTTCTTTAACTTGTCTCTGTTCTCTGAATCATAAGTCAAAAATTCCTCTAAGGCATCATACCCGGATTTTCCAAATCCACTGTTATTATCCATCATATCTTTAGCATAAGCAAAATACTGAGGATAAAGTTTAAAGAAGAAAGAAAAGGCAGATGAATAGAGATGCCTGATTCCAATCTTCTCATTATCAATCTTAAACTGAGGCGGTTCAATGATACCATTGATCATATCCATCGGCCTCTCAAAGTAGTTGAAATCATGATTGGATTTATTGCAGAAAGTCAAAGCAAAAGCGGCTGACTCTTTACTACGACCGGCACGACCCGCTCTCTGCGCATAATTGGATGCAGATGGTGGCACATTTCTCATAAACACTGTTTCCAAATCACCGACATCCACACCCATTTCAAATGTAGTCGAACAGCTTAAGACATCGATTTTCCTATCTTTAAATAATGCCTGATACTGATAGGCTTCCTCTCTATCCAATTGAGCAGTATGCTCTACGACTCTTAGTGGCTGAATTGTCATATCATGATATAACCTGTAATAATGATTGAACTGTTCTAATTCATCCACATCAACCTCACTCAATGTGCCATCACAGCAATAGGATGGACAGACATTTTTTACATTGATAGTCGTCAGTTTTCCACACTTGGAACACTTATATACTTTGAAATCTTTCTTTAAGGCAAGGTTTGAGATATTTACTCTATAGCGGGAATCTTTCATCTTAAGCATGATCTGCTGTTTACCATTATCACAAGCAAAGAAATTTCTCCATATAGCATCCAAAACTTTTAAAACATCTTCTCTATCAATACTAGAATATTCTCTTTGCAACACTCTTGTGAGATAATCCATTCTTTTGTTTGTCATATTTTTTTGTCTTGGTAAGAATGACCGAACATATTTCGAACCGGAGTCCTTAAGATAACTATATTCAACACCGTTATGAGTAAAGAAATCTTTGTCTGCTTTTGTCATCTCTTTTGAATAATACATCGCACAGTCAGAAAGCATAGACATAACAAAAGCAAGGCAAATATTTTTCACCTCTTCACGATTCAATGCATACTTCTTATGAGGAAGGAAATTCAGATTATCATTGAAATCTAATCCAAGTAAACCTAATCCGACTAATGAATTTCTATTATCGGAATCAACGAATTCCTTTAGAACGGCTTTCCAAGCTAGTTTTTCGTAATCATAATCAGACACTGTCTGACTCTTTATTCGTTGTAGATAATCATCAAAAGGCATGATTTTTTCTTCTTCAAGTTTTGCAGCTAGACCATTCACAAAATTAGGAATATCAATTTGTTCTTTCTTTAAGGCATTCATCCTATCGATGATGAGTCTTCCATAGAGAAGTGAATCATATGACATCGAGAAATAGCTAGAGAAATATGCAGCAGCCTGTCTATTATCCGAGAATGCAATGAACTGCTTTGCTTTACTAACCTCATCTATAGTAATCTCATCATCACTTCCGAAGTCATCATCAGATGCGGAATGAATAACGATTCTCTTTTCATGACTAGGCAGTTCTTCAAAAAGTGATGTACTAATAACAGAAGTGGAAGCTTCTTGTCCAGAGAAGAATCCTCTTAATATTCCTAAGCGATTCACATTCTCACAAGACACACATTTTGTGACACGACCATTGATAGGATCAGTCGTTTTTACCTTATACACGGTAACGAAGTGACTAGGATCATGTTCGCAGCAGTCTTTATGCACGCTAAGGCTAGAACGGATGAATCCACAATGAGGACACAGTTCATATTTTTCAATGACCTCTTTTGAGTTTTCCAATGAGTCATCCTCATCCGTATTATGATATTCATCACCAAGAAAATATGCTTCCTTGATATCAGAAGAGTCCGCATTTGATTTTTGAACAAGATGATTATCCTCTACATATCCTAAAAGATAGATAGCATGGCATTGTTTGCAGGTAACAGCTTCAAACACTTTATATTCTGTATTCCCAGAATAAACCCTATTCCTCCTTGTAAGGAACAAATCTTTATGTGGAGCAAGAGTAATAAAGACACCTTCCGTCGCTCTTAAAAACATATGATATCTAGAATCAAAAAGCTTCGATCCATTCTTGCAAGCCTTAGATGCCACCTCAACAAAAGAAGAAAGCTCTTCATCATTGAATCCTGTGTAACTCTTAATCGCTTCAACACTTCTTGGTCTAGAAAGAAAGTCTTTGAATTTCCAATACGTACTATCATAGATTAACAACGAGTATAAATATTCACTTAGTGTATCTTCTTTTATCCCAAAAGAGTAGATGCGTTCGATTTCTGAAATAATATAGTTATCATCATAACCATCATCCATCATTTTATCCACATCACAATAAAAGGATGGGCCAAGATTATAGATTCGGTTTTCTTGTTTCAATTCAATACGTTTTGCTCTTATGATATTCTCTATCTTAAACGGAACAGAACATAGGCTTTCTGCAAAGGATACTACCTTATCATCTGAATCTTTATTTCCTAATGTTGCACTTGTCAGAATAAACTGAAGATGTTTATTCTGAATCGTGGCCATAAGTCTCCTTAATAGCATTGATACCTCAATCCCTGTTGAACCGGTATAGGTATGTGCTTCATCCAATATCACATATTTCCAATGCTTTGCATAGTCTCCATTGAAGAAGACATTATCTTCCGGTCTTAGCATCAAGTACTCTAGCATTGCATAATTGGTGATCAGAATATGAGGTGGATTCAACTTCATGGAGTCTCTTGAAATCCTCTCATTCGGAAGAGGAACTCGAAGTCTTTCATCATCTGTTCTCTTCTCGTTCAACTCTTTGTATTGATCAATGGCACCTTTTCTACCATTTCTTGCCTTATCATGATGTCTAGTCTGTCCTGTATAGCATCCAAAAGTAATATCTGGATATTCAACCAATATCTTTCTCAGTCGATCAATCTGATCATTGGCAAGAGCGTTCATAGGATAGATAATCAATGCTCTTACTCCATCTGTAAGAGTTCCAGCCTCTTTTTCTCTCATCAGTTCGTTAAGCAAAGGAAGTAAAAAGCATTCTGTTTTACCAGATCCTGTGCCAGTGGAAACAATCATATTCTCACCTTTTAATGCAGTAAGAAGAGCCTGTTCTTGATGATAATGAAGATTAGGAATATTGTATAACTTCGGCAATTTTCGGAACTCGGATGAAATGATGCCTTTTTGAATCAGTTCTTCTAAACTTCTTCCTTTTTCAAATGAATTCGTAACATCAAGATATGGGCCTTTTTGAAAGGCTTTGCTTGTAGAAAACTTGCTTTCTAATATTCCTTTATAAACAGGATCTTTGATATCAAACATCGTCTTCAGATAACGTCTATATTTCTCGGCTATTCTATCTGAGGCTTGAATAACATTGAATCCCATTATTTGTTTCCCCCACCAGTTCTGATATCAAAATAATATTCGTCATCGTATATCTGTTCACAACATAGTTTTTGTTCTTTTGTGAAAAAACTCAGCCTTTCATTTTTAACAAGACGCCTTTGGGTTCTAAACACCGTCAGAGTGTCATAACATTTGTCTTCTTCTTTCCGCTCCATGATAATGACAGAATGGATATCATTAAGGTCTTTGAATGTTACAAGAACCGGCATATCGATACCATTTGAAGATAATCTAGCACGATACCAAAACATCCTCTCTCTGATTTCATCATCGTCAAATTTTGAATCCCATATTCCAAGGATTTCAAAATCATCCTTAGTTACATCCGAATATGAAACAACATGTAAGTCGTGCAGATAATAAGGAGAAGAGAAGTAGGTATACGAATACTTGTTATTGATATCACGATAGCCTTTAATTGTAAATGATTGACCTTCTAAATTATGTAGATTGATTAATTTCTGACAGATTGGCTTCTCATTCAATAAAATCGAAGATGTTCCAGAATCAAAATCATCATCTTCATCATCTGTTGTCTCATAGACATAGCTCTCATACAACCCTGTTTTTAGTTCAACCTCGACAGAGAACCTGCCGTTTTCAATCGCGACATCTTCACAGACTAGTTCACCATCACGACAGATCGTAATTGTGTATTGTTCATCTCCAATCAAGTCAACTTCACCATAGAGTACGTTGTTTTCAAAATCACCAACTAAAGTCACATCTTTCAATTCACTTCTCGTTATAACATCCATCATAGGATATTCTTTCCTATCAATAGATAATAATAGTTTGATTCTAGACTGTGTTGTATCATCATTGCGCCAAGTTAAGACTTTACCTAAATCAAAATTTGGATTCTTAGTATCAGAGATTTTGATCTCAGATTCTTCGTCAGCAATCTCAACATCATCCTTGGTATAGATTGCCATTTTGGCAAAATCAAAAGGACCGGTGACATATAGTTTCTTCTTACCACGTTTCAAATCCTTTAATGTGATGTCAGCTGGTTTCTTGACATTGTATTCATCTTTATCATCAAACTTCCAGAATAAGGCAGGAATATCAAATAGTATCTTATACTTTTTGTCACGTGTTATATAAGTCAATGATACCTTTCTGCATTCCACTAAATCACAATAGCCTTCTCTATCCGGATTTCTTTCAGCAAAATCAAACTGAAACTTTTTCATCCATCCTATATAGTTCCAGTTCTCACGATATTTCTTCTCAGATTCTTCTTCAAACTTCACTTTTGCTGGGAACTGAAGAGCCGCATTTGCCTCGAACACATATGGTGCATTTAAGAACTCGTATTGAAAATTCTGTAGATATGCAAAACGGAGCAAATCAGTCTGCTTGTGCATTCTTGGATAATTTAAGAATATTTCATATAATCCATCATCCTTGATGAAGGATGACAAATTCAAAATATATCCTTCATCTTCTAGATTCTCTTCCAATCGAAAGCCTATAACTTTATCAGTAATTTTATTTGCTCTTCCATTTATCATTAAAGAGATTCCATCGATTTCATCAGGATTTGCTTTAAAGAACAATCTCGGGAGTTCATTATAGATTTCATATGGTTCGCCCTGTTCACCAATCAAGGTAGCGCCTTTGAAAAGATACTTTTCATCATAGCCTTCATGGAACTTTTGGCCGATTTGTACACCAATGTTTCCTGGGAACACTACAATCTGCCCGTTTCTCACTTCACCATTCTTAATATATAAGCCATTTAGATTGGATGTTGTAAAATGACCTTCCAAAGGATACGGATACTGTCTATCATTCGTTAATGCAGTTATCATGCCTTCTTGAACGATATTATTCTGATAATCAATACATCTACCAAGATTATCAAACAACCTTACATCAGTAGATGATATTTGATAGGCTTTTTCTACTGGTCCATTATCATCTCGTAATAGTTTGATTTCAAAGCCCGATAACACCAACTCAATAGGCAAATCTATATCAGATTTATCAACATAATAACTGATTCCGTCATGCTTATAATTCGTTCGAATTTCTTTAGAAAATGAGCCATCAGAGGTTTTAATAACCCAATATGGATGATCATTATTATCACATCGAATCAAACGTTGCATCGGAAGAATAAGAGACAACGAGTTATCGTAACCATATAGTTTCAGCACCGGTGTATGAAACATTATTCCGTCTCTCTCTTTAGAAAGGTTATGTCTTTCTTTATAGGCTTTCTCTTTGACAAAGGCATGGCTGGAATCTTCCATCCAATTGTTCAATAGATGATTGATTCTATTTCCGTTTTCCTTACACTTCTTATCGTGCCAGAAGCAGTCGTCCATCAATTTCATGATTCTTTTTACCCTTGTCTTAAAGATAGGTCGAATCTTTGGAAAGGCTAATAAGTGTGCAGTATGTGACATGAGCTTTTGTCCTCTAAAGCTCATAGCCTCTATAAGACCATCAAAGCATTCAGGGTTTTCAGAAAGTGCGAGGACATTTCGATTCAAATCGAGTCTCCAGAAATCAAAAAGATAATCAAACAATTGTTTTGAAGAATGATTTGCAACAAATCCTTGCATTGTAATCTCATCTACATAGTTACTAGGATTATCACTGAGAAAATCCTCTCTTCCAGTATTTTGAAGAATCTCGCGATAAACATAATGTAAGTCCTTTTGTCTAAACATAGGAATTCTTAATCTATACTCATCATAGAAGTGTGGCCAAAACTCACCATTATGATTTTTGTTATAGTTTTTTATAGCATAATGGACCAATCCATAAGCAAATGTCTTTTTAGAAACAATTTCGCAGTAATAAAAATAAGAATTAAAACAAGGATCATCAAAGGAAACCGGGATTAATTCTTCCCTCATGTAATCATTCAAAATCTTTTCTTGTTCATCATCTAATATAATGTCACCAAGCAAAACCTTTGAATCATATTCCTTTTCTATATAACTGAATAGTTTCTCCCGTGGCGTCAGTATTTCAGCGTTGATGCGACCAACAAATAGGTTTCCCTTTTTAACTTTATACCTCTTCTTCAACTTATATTGTTTAAGAAGTTTTTGATATGTCTTAGAATATTCAGCGGTATCTATATCCTTCGCATCACAAAGATACAACTTAAAATCATACACATCAGTTTTATGAAGGATTTCACTCAATAACTTGATATAATTTATTCTTTTGACGAATGTTCTAACATATCCATAATTACTAAATTTGCAAAGCTTCGCCTTACGTTTAGAATTTTTAATCCAATTCTGTGGACACCTCGTGAAAACCAGCAATCCATTCTGTCCCGCTTTTGAATCACGAAGCATATTCCCTTCGAACAGTTTTTCAATATCATCT
>CAVALL010000084.1:0-6998 GCA_963589675.1 Alistipes onderdonkii
TGCATTAGACAATCTTTTATCAAATGATTCAAGCATTCCAAAAGGATACATCCTTTCAAATAGCAACATAGAGCGTGATAACAAAAAAATCTATCTTCCAATATACATGATCATGTTTTTCAAGAAAGATGAAATACAAGATATGAAATATCATATCGTTCTTTCTGATCTTTAAAGTTTATCATTCAATGAGCAAACATAATCTAGGATTTGAAAGCCATTTTTTGAATACACAAAGCTAGGATTTATCGATAAGAATATTCTTTATTCGTCACTTAATACGAATGAGGAATTCAATAACAAATAATTTTGCAAATCGTAATTTTACAATAAAGAATGTTTTTTTACAAAGTACTAAAAAGCGTTATACTAAGCAAGAATATCAAATCGGAATCATTATTTAATTCAATAAGACTTTAAAGTAATCATTCTCAACAAGGTTTACATTTCAATGATTGATATTATCGGAGGAATTTCAAAGTGAAAAAGATATCACCTATAGTTCTTTCCTTTCTCTTTCTTTTCAGTTACGGAAGCAAAACATCAAGCAAAATAACTTCAGAATACATTCCCTCAAATGAACCATATTATTGCTCATCACCATTGAAGACTCCTACCTATGATTTTGCCTCAATCACTGGATCAGTCCGACAAAACGATGCAGCTTCTACTGGTTATTCCTTTGTATCCTTCCAGAATACCTACCACGGGTTTTCAGGAATCATTGATTCCAAGACTGTCATCTACAAAAACAAATCAATAATAGATAAAATTGACGCTGAAACAGGACCCGTGACAGCATATTTCAGTACAAAGAATAAATCAGATGATGCAAAATGGTTAAAAGTCTTAATTGCACCTATGGCTGAGAACATTACCTATCTGATTATCGGTGATATTCCCGATGACTTGATAGGAATCAACACTTATAACGGAAGCGCATTCGAACAATAAAAAGGAGAAACTATCATGAATAAAAAACTAATGTTGCTTTCAACATTATTGCTGACATCTTGTTCTTCCATTTCAGAGGTTCCATCTAATGAGCCATATTATTGTGCAGGCATTTCAAATAGTGGATGGTCGATTGCTTATCCACAACAGCTCTTTAAAGGAAAACTGATTAAGGAAAATAACCAATACTATTTTGTTAATACCAATATCACAGAACATGGTTTCCATGGTCTATTGAATGACAAAACAAAAATCTATACCGCTAATGAAACTGAAATCACATTAAAGGACTTGAAGGATAAGAGATACGACACCGTCTATGCACTATTTGATTCAAACTCTTATCGAATCACAGGAACCGATGACGTGAATTGGATCAGCGTCTCATCTTGTCCTATGCCTGAGATCGTATCTGAAATTGTGATTGGGTTCGACTATAAGACCTCACCTATAAGCCATTATATCGATGAAACATTAGGGTAAATAAAAAAACAGAAGTGTGAGTTATTCCACTTCTGTTTTTCATATTCATTATCTTTCTTCTCTGAAATAGGCAACACCTAATGATTGAGGCGGTTGATTCTCTTTCTTTTTCTTTAAAGAGTTGATGATCAAAATGATAATCGTAACAAGATAAGGAAGGATCTGAAGCAAGTCATTGAATCCAGTAAAGTTGAATCGAGAAGAGATCATGACTGGTACATAAGTATATGCCCAATAGCAGAAAGCAAATAAGGGAGCTCCCCAGATCAAATGAATCGGTTTCCAAGCGATGAATATGACTAGAGCAACAGCAAGCCAACCGATTGCTTCAATATTATTATTAGTTGACCACAAACCATGAGTATAATCGAGAACATAGGTCATACCACCAAGCCCACAGAATCCGCATCCAATCAATGTGGAGACATACTTATATAATCCAACACGAATACCAGCAGCATCTGCAGTAGCCGGCGATTCACCGACAGCAGACACATTCAATCCGATTCTTGTTCTCGTATAGAAGATATAAGCAATGATGCTAAAGAAAATAGCAAGGTAGGTCATGAAACCATGATCGAACAGAATTCTACCTACATAGGGAATATCCTTTAAGTAAGGAATTCCTTGATTGAAGACTTTTCCTGCAAAAGACAGCTTGTAGTCTCTCAATCCCAAAGAAAGAGAAAAGAATTTTCCTAATCCAACACCAAAGGAAGCAATAGCAAGTCCCATAACATTCTGATTGCATCGGAATGTCACACAGACAATCGAATAGATAAGACCAAATACCATTCCAACAACAAAGGACACAGATAGAGCAATCAATACTGTCACAATGGCTATAGGATTATCATTATCTTTTTCGTAGATCATACAGCAGACATAAGCACAGATAGCGGAGAAATACATGATGCCAGGGACACCTAAATTCAAATGTCCGGCTTTCTCTGTGATTGTTTCGCCTAATCCGGATAAAGCCAAGATAGCTCCAAATCCGATGGCGATAGATAACCAGGAAATAATACTTTCAACCATGGTACACCTCCTTGCTCAATAATCCTTTCGTCAATATCTTCTTATATCGCTTATCGTGATTGACTGGAGTAGAACGGACAATATGATAACGGATGAAGAAGGTAGCTAACATAATAGCGATGATAATGGTGAACAGAATGAATTCAGAGGAATACTCATTCAATGTTGTAGCATAGGAAGCATTAGATAGGTTTCTAGCTCCTTTATCTAAGAATACAATCAAAGATGAGTAACCAATCATAACAAATGGATTGAAGTTGGATAGCCAGCATACAATGACTGCCGTAAAGCCATAGTTTCCACTTGTTGCTGCAGAAATCGTATGATCAAAGCAGGCAACATAGAAGAATCCCATCAATCCACAAATAGCACCGCTTAAGAACATGGTTCTACGAATGACATGTCCTACGTTGATTCCTGTATATCTTGCCGTAGCAACGGAATCACCGACAACGCGTATTTCATAGCCATGCTTTTTCATCTTGATGTAGAAATAAATGAACACTGTAAGGAATAAAACCACTAACAAAGGAATGATGACACGGCTATTGAGATAAGAAGTAACAAAGTTATCAATATTCGTGACACCGGTCTTAAAGTCAACCCATCCTTTTTTTGTCGATGGATTGATTGTTCCTAATGCACTCTTAGAACCTCTCCAGCGATCGACACAGAATGTAACCAAAGCCATAGCAATATAGTTCATCATCAACGTGAATAATGTCTCATTCGTATTCCACTTCGCTTTGAAGATACTAGGAATGTATGCCCAGAGACCTCCGCCGATCATAGAAAGGAAGAACGAAATCAGAATCACACCATAGGAAGGAATGCTGTCAGGAAGTTTCAGCATGCACAATGATGTCATCAACGCACCAATCAAGACCTGTCCTTGAGCACCGATGTTCCAGAACTTCATCTTGTAGGCAGGAACTAAAGCGAGACCGATTCCTAAAAGAAGGACAAGTTCCTTCGCAAAGGACCAGAATTTGATTTTATTCTCAAATGTTCCCATGAAGATGTATTTGATGGCTGGCAAGGGATTCTTCATCGACACCACCCACAAAAAGAAAACAGAAAGAAGAAGAGCGGTTCCAATGGTAATAGAGACACTGAGCAGCTTTGTTTTCCAGGTTACATCATTTCGCTTCGCGACACGAAATGGAAATACCTTTGTAGTTTTATCTTTCATTTCCGTTCTCTCCCATGACTTTAGCCATCATCTGACCGACTGTCTTCTTATCTGTTGTCCTAGCATCTACAATACCAGACACCTTACCATCACAGAGAACAAGGATCCTATCGCATAAAGCAAGAAGGACATCTAAATCCTCACCGACATAGATGATTGCAGTTTCCTTTTTCTTCTGTTCATTGAGAATCTCATAAATCAGATAAGAAGTATTGATATCAAGACCTCTAGTCGCATAGGCAGTAAGAAGAAGTCTTGGAGCTGTTGCAATCTCTCTGCCAACCAGTACCTTTTGAACATTACCACCGGATAATGTTCTGACTGGTGTATCAATAGAAGGAGTGACAACATCCAATTTTGCTTTGATATCCTCGGCAAGAGCATGTGGCTTTTTTATATGTAGATTACTGTCTCTACCTTCCTCATAGCTTCTAAGCAGCATATTTCCAGTCATTCCCATGTCGCCGACAAGGCCCATGCCGAGTCTATCCTCAGGAACAAAGGCAAGACGGATTCCAAGTTTCTTGATCTGCTTAGGAGACATGCCGACAATCTCTTCATCCAAATCACCATTGGAGAATATCATGGATGACCCTTTCTCGCATCTCTGAAGTCCAGACATTGCTTCTAGTAACGCCTTTTGTCCGCTTCCACCAATACCGGCGATACCTAAGATTTCACCAGTATAGCAGTCAAATGAGACATCATCCAATGTCTTGATATTCTCTTGATTGTATGTTGTCAGATGTTTGATGGATATTCTCTTCTTTCTTCTAGTAGGTTCTGGTCTATCAATCTCAAGATGAACGTGTTGTCCAACCATCATATCGGTCAATATTTCTTCGTTAGCATCTTTTGTATCAATGCATCCAATCATTTCGCCCTTTCTTAAAATGGCGACTCTGTCAGATAAGGATAAGACCTCATTCAGCTTGTGAGTGATAATGATAATTGCCTTACCATCCTTTTTCATTGCACGAAGGACAGTAAAGAGGGTTTCGGACTCCTGAGGAGTCAAAACTGCAGTCGGTTCATCTAGAATCAGAGTATTCACACCACGATATAATTGCTTGATGATTTCAACAGTCTGCTTTTCTGAGACTGACATCTCATAGATTTTCTTCTCCGGGTCGATGATGAATCCATATTTCTTTGCGATGTCATTGATTTTCTCATTTATCTTCTTTTTGCTTAAGAAGAAAGAACCTTTTAAGCCTAATACAATGTTCTGTGCAGCTGTGAAGGTATCGATCAATTTGAAATGCTGATGCACCATTCCGATACCATATCGATAGGCATCCTTTGGAGATGCGATACTGATGACAGAATGATCCAACGTGATTCTACCCTCATCCGGATAGTAAATACCGGACAGCATATTCATCAATGTCGTTTTACCCGATCCGTTTTCGCCTAAAAGAGAAAGAATCTCACCAGGATAAATGGTGAGATTGACATCTTTATTTGCATAGACGGAACCAAAACGTTTGCTGATGTGGTGTAAGCGTATCTGATTTCCCATATATCACTCCTGTATTAAATAAATCAGGAGGGCAGATGCCCTCCTGAAAATAGACTTCGAATAATTATTTTGTCTTGTTTGTCCAGTTGATTCCGTCGATGTTGATATCGAAATACGGTGCAGAACGGACTACGCTCTCTTCGACATAGGATTCATTTCCTTCTGTCTTGACCGTTTCGATTGTTTCACCTTTATAGATTGTTGTAGCAGGATTGGTGGAATAATCCATGAATGAGAAATCATGCTTGTGAGAAGTCAGTTTCTGATTGTTGACTGTGAACTTGGTTGTATCAAAGACATGGAAAGAACCATCCTTGATCTTCTTTTCAGCAGCATCAACAGCTCCCTTCGTTCCTTCTGCAACAGAAGAACCTAATGCGGTGATACCGACAGCACCAGTCTTATATCCTTCAGACCAATCTTTAGCAACAGTCTTTCCTTCCATAGCGGCTTTCATTGCATATTCATAATAGACTTCCCAATTGTTAGTGGAAGAAGTCAAGGCAGCATTCGGAGCAACCTTAAGCATATCGACGTTGTAACCAACAGAATAGCAGACCTTTCCTTCACTCAATAAGGACTCTACTTTGCTAGGTGCACCAGTGGAATCAGCGTGCTGACCGATAATGACACAACCTCTGTTGACCAAGTTAGCAGCAGCATTGCCTTCTTTATCGATATCAAACCAAGAATCCGTGAACTCGACATCCATGGAAACATTCTCGACAATGGATTTCACACCAAGATAGAAAGCAGTGTAACCGGAGATGACTTCCGCATATGTGAAGGCACCGACATAACCGATCTTATAATTTCCATCGCTGTCCTTATTGGCATCAGTGAGAGAACCGGCTTCAATGAGTTCCTTTAACTTCATTCCACCGACAATACCGGAAACATATCTAGCCTCATAGACATTAGTGAAAGCGTTGGAAAGGTTATTGATGCCAGAAATAGCAGCAAAATCACCTGTTGCAGCAACGAACTGAACATCCGGATATTCGTTTGCGACTTCAGCCATATAGGACTGATGTCCATAAGAATTAGAAACGATGAGTTTGCATCCATTGGCAACGAGTTCTTCAGCAGCTGTCTTTGCGCCATCATCTTCAAGAACTTTCTTCTTCATCAAAATCTGGGAATCAGAAAGATTCAAAGCAGTCTGTGCTGCTTTGATGCCATTGATATGAGCTTCAGAATAGCCTTCGCTCTCATCTCCTACCAAAATGAATCCAGCTTTGAAACTAGTCTGGTCATTTGTTCCTTCACCAGAATTTGTACTGCCACCGCATCCAACTAAAGACAAGACAGATAACAGAGCGACACCGACAGACTTGAGACCTTTTTTCATTTTCTTTCTCCTTTTTTGGTCTTTGTAACCGCCAAGGTCAGAAAGAAAGTCCCGACAACTCCGATGAAAATAAAAAAGGAGGAATAAGGAGTTTTATTCGTAGTGCTGAATTACGGTTCAGCGTAGAGACTTTCCCACCGATTAGGGCAATTATACGAATAGTCACTTCTTCAACCTCTTCCATTATAAGAAACGAAATGAAGAAAAAGGAAGAGAAATATAGCGTTCTCCGTTGAAAGCGGTATCATCAATTTTATGTAGATACTAGACAATCTAATCATATTAAAGTAGATTGGTTAATTAATTATATCTATACTTAATGGCAATTTATATATAAGAGTAAAATTAACCTTAGAAATATATTTTAACTATTTATTCATTTGCATGTTTTCAATTTGCTTTTTCGTCTTTCTAGCAAACTAATTATTTTTTGAACAAATGTATTCTGTTTGTTGAGT
>CAVALL010000085.1:0-6942 GCA_963589675.1 Alistipes onderdonkii
TTATCAGTTAGAATAATAAGTTGTTTCTTAAATTCTATTCCGCTTCAAATACGGCTTCTACTTCTGAAGTGACTTTGCTGTCCTCAATTGGAATATAAGAATCAGAAGCACAGACATAAGGAAGAGAATCATTTCCGTCAAGTCTCACTTCTTTGATGGCGACAATTTTCTTGTTCAACGCCTTTGCAATCGCATCGGCCTTATTTCTAGCGTCACTGAGAGCGCCTTCAATCGATTGCTCTTTGTTTTCTTTTACCAACGAGGAAGAGAAAGAATAAGAGACAAACAGTTCACTATCTTCATTTTTATAGATCAATGATAAGAATGAAACGACTGAAGATACATCATATGGAATCGAGAAACGATATCTTTCCTCCATGCGATAACCGATGAAAACACTCTTATTGTGTTCGTTTCTATAGTCGTTTCGAACATCGGAAGACAAGAATACAAGACGAATGTCATCCTTGATTGAATCTAAGGATGATAGCATTTTCTCCTTCACTATCTTTTCCTTTTCGATAAGAGTCTTTGTGTCACTTGCATAGGTCGTTAAAGACAGATTGAAATCGATTGTATCGATTTTGCATAACACAGATGAGAAGCCTTTGACTTTGATTTCCATATTTTGATCCTATCTATAGTGTAACAGCAATACGGAATGTGATATCTCGTTTTGTCGAATCCTTCTCTAACATCGTAACGGCAATCGATAAGGAGGCATTAGTCGCATTCATTGAGGTAACATGATCATTTTCTTTCGTTGATGTGATATTCGTATATCCATTCTTTTCTAATGCTGATTGATACAAGGAATAAAGTCCATCACAGAATGAATAATAGGACTCTGTCTCCTTTTTCGAAAGGATTCCATTTTGATCCGCATCAAAGAGGGAATAGACATTACCGATGGAGTAATCCAATCTCAATTGGTTCTGATAAGTGCTAGCTACAGCATCAAAGTATCCGTTGTTCAAAAGTGGAATCAAATTAAGATTCGCTTCACTGATTTCACTCGTGCAAAGGAAATAATCTTCACTGGAAAGGATATCTTTCCAAGTGAGGTCATCCATCGATTTCAAGTTATTGATATCGATTCCATTATCCGTACTGCCGATATTGGAATATACAGCGGTTAACTGAATAGAGGAGTTGTTACTATCCTTTCCATCGATATCAATGGTGATCGTATCATCGTCAATAGAGATGACAAGACTCTTCACAGTCGCAGTGATCGTATAGTCCGTGAATAATGACGCATAGCAATCCATGACACCCGTATCAACCATGGAAAAACTATATTTTCCATCTTCTTCTTTTTCAAATAATGCTGTACTGATATCAAATGTCGGAAAAAGAGAATCGGCGACAATTTCACCGCCATCTTTGTAGTAACCACCATTCAGATAACGAAGTTTCTGTTTCTTGTTCTCATTCGTCACATAATAAGAAGATGTGATTTCATCAGAAGAGAGGACTGCCATCGTATTCGAGACTCTTCTGTACTCGAATGTTTCTGTACCGTTCTTATCTTCGCCTTTTGTTTTCAATGTGACATTCTCAGTATAGTTACCAATCTTCAAATTATCAAAGGCAGATTTTAGATTCTCGTCTTCACTCTTTTCACTCGCCTTAAGGAAATGCTTTGTCACGGTTTCATCATCTTTTCCGAAAGCAATAATATTTCCTTTTGCGTATGTCTTAAAGGTGTAAATGACTCCTGGAAGCCAGTCATCAGCAATGACGGGTTCCATCTCAGCTTCGTAGGAAATGATGTGATATCCGTCTGTATAAAGAGTAAGGCTTTTTAGACTCGTCTCACTCATACCAGCAGTAAGAGCGGAAGCAGTATACGCTAAGGATGTTGGTTCCTGCATGTTTTCTGTATCCAAGACAAAGGAATATTTCTCGTCACCCTTTCTGAAATCAGTCGGTGAGAAAGAATAGAAGAAATTGTAGAAACCGGAAGTTATAAAATCAATTCCGACAGTATCACTAGTCGAACCATCTTTCCTTCCATATTTGTTGACAAGAGTATTGTTTCTAGTCAGTCTTTTATCAACAAGCAAGCCGTCTTTCCCTTTGATATAATCTCTCATTAAGGAGAGACTGTTTCTTGTCGGCTTTAATGAGTCATAGGGAATCGGATCACTTTCTTTGTAATAGTCCTCATCATAACTGTCGGAGTAGAGACGATAAGAGTATTCCTCACTTGTCGTCTCATAATCCAAAAGGCAGGAATTATATGTGACAATATTATCGACATCATCACCAGCATCTGTAGTAGAAGAGCGGATGATCTGAGACTCAACACTGACACCCTCGGATACTTCATAAAGCATATCCCAGGTCAATTCATCAGACTTGTTTATTGCTGAATTTGATGTGCTTGTATTCTTTTCAGAATCCGTTGTTCCTTTGCTTGAATCACTTTTTTCACTCTCTTTGTTTCCATTACAGGAACAGAAAAGGGATGCTGATAAAAGCAAAAAAGCAGTCGCTTTGATTCGATTTGTCATATAAGCCTCCTAAGATAAGAAAAATCAATGATAGAAATAACGAAGAAGTTCCTTCATATAGTCATCAATCGGAGCGTAAAAAGTCATTCTCTTCAAGGTGCGAGGATGAATCAAGGAAAGAGAATAGGCGTGAAGTGCCTGTCCTTTATCCGCAACCTTATCCTGTGCACGTCCATATAAAGTATCACCGACAATCGGGAAACCGATATAGGCTAGATGAGCACGGATCTGATGCGTTCTTCCTGTTTCCAACGAGCACTGAAGAAGGGAGACTTTTCCATTGTTTCCTAAAGTGACACAGTGTGTGATAGCATCTCTTCCCTTATAGACATCGACAAGTGCTTTTCTCTCGGTATGATTCGGTCTTGTAAGAGGAGCCTCGATACGGAATCTCTTATCCGGCACATTGCCGTATACCAAAGCAAGATAGTTACGATGGAAATCGCCTTCTCTCACTTCCTGAGACAAAGTCTGCTGTGCATTTGGATTCTGGGCTACAACCAAAAGACCGGATGTATCCTTATCGATACGATGGACGATGCCAGGACGGATATTCTCTTTGTCCTGAGGATCAAAATCAAAGCTGTCCTCATCAAAGAGATAATTCACTAAGGTATCATTGCTGTGACCCGGGGCAGGATGGACAACCATGCCACGTGGCTTATTGATGATGGCGATATCCTCATCGCGATAGACATAATCGAGCTCTACGCTCTTTTCCGGCTTTTCAACAGCCGGTTTGTCTTCGATCACTGGAGTATAGTCAATCTCTACGTTTTCCTTCACTTTAAAGGAAGGAGTGTCGATGATGACACCATCCACTTTGACAGCGCCTTGACGAATCGCTTTGCTAGCCTGAGAACGAGAAATCTCGAACAATTTACTGACAGCAATATCAAGTCTATTACTTTCCGTCGTTTTCATCTTTCACCTCATCCGACTTATCATTCTCGCCTTTCTTATCCATATCGGCGAGTTTCTTTTTCATATCATCATCACTATTATCATCCGAAGAGGAGGTATTAGAAATAAGAGCCATCTCTTTTTCCTTCTTTTCCTCTTCCTTCATCTGTTTATATTCTTTCTTGAATTCTAAGACAAAGCCGACAAGAAGGAAGACAACACCGATTGTCAGATAGTAATCAGCAAGATTGCAGATTGGGAAGCCCGGCCAGAATGTGAACTGAAGGAAGTCGATGACACCCTTCTTATAGATACCAGATTGAGTAAGACATCCCATACGATCGACTAAGTTACCGATAGCACCAGGAGCCATTAATGTGATACCGATTGTCATCCAGATATTGTATTTGTTGAAACGGAATAGGAGATTGACCGTCAATGCGATAGAAGCGATGAAGGATACAATGCAAAGAGCCCACATCTTTCCGGAGAAGGAGCCCCATGCCGCACCATCATTTGCTGTATAGGTCAGATTGATCAAGCCTGGAATGATTGTCGTTCCGATGCGATTGGTATTGATGACAAGATTGTCGATGTCTCCATTGGTCATGAATTCAAAGGCAACATGCTTCGAGAAGTAATCCGTCAGGAATAGACCAACAGCAAGAACTACCATACCGATATAGAAAGGATAGTTCAGTGTCTTAAAATACTGTTTGACCTTGCCCGGGAAGGAAAGGAAATATTGTTTGATTTTCTCTCCCATATTATTCCCCCTCCGGATAGTCTTTCACAGCATCAAGGCAACGATCACAGAGATGATGTCCTTCCTTGTCCTCTTTGAGACTATCGAAATAGTTCCAGCATCTTTCGCAGCGTTCGCCATCATGCTTCTTAGCTTCATTCTTATCGGAAAGTGCAAAGTGAGACACGATGAAGATGCGACAGATTTCCTTTTCGCCGAGCTTCTCGACAAGCTGTTTCTCCTTGTCGTCTAAAGCGACATAATGAACGCTTGCTTCAGAGGAAGAGCCGATGACTCCTTCTTTTCTGACCGGTTCAATGATATTGTTGACATGGCTTCTTAAAGCAAAAAGGGTTTCATATTCCTCAGAAAGAGAAGCATCGATTTCACCTAAATCCGGATAGTTTTCCAAAGCGACAGACTTCTTCTTGCCATCCATATGGATAGCACGGTAAATCTCTTCGCAAGTGAAGCAAAGAATCGGAGAATAGGCGATTGCGATATTCTTGACGATTTGGAAAAGAACATACTGGGTATTTCTTCTCTTAGTGGAATCCTTCTTTTCGCAATAGAGAGTATCCTTGGAGAAATCGAGATAGAAGGAGGAAAGGTCGTTGACGAAGAAATTGGTGATGGCATTGGTGACATCCATGATGTCATAAGTGTCATATCCCTTCTTCATCATCGCTAAGACTTCCTTAAGACGGTTGAGCATCATCTGATCCATCAAGGAAAGAGAGGTTGGAGTATAGGAAGCATCAAAGTAATGTCCTTCATCATCGTCCTGGAGGTTGGAGAGCATGAACTTGAATGTGTTTCTGATCTTACGATACTGATCCGAGCAGGCTTTCAAAAGATCCTGGCTGAGTTTGATTTCAGCAGTGGTGTAATCGATGCTCGTTGTCCATAAACGAAGGATATCCGCACCGAAGTTATTGCAGATGGTGACAGGATCGATACCATTCTTCTTCGATTTGGAGAACTTCTCACCATACTGGTCAACGATAAAGCCATGGGTGAGAATATTCTTATACGGTGCCTTTCCGGTATAGGCAACAGAAAGGATCATCGAAGAGTTGTACCAACCACGATACTGATCGTTTCCTTCAAAATAGATATCAGCCGGGAATGGATGATCCAATTCGATATCGCTTCCTAAGAAGGAAGAGCCAGAGTCAAACCAGACATCCATGATATCCTTCTCCTTGGTGAATTCGCCGTGAGGAGAATGTTCGCTTGTATATCCTTCCGGAAGGAGTTCCTTTGCGGATTTCTCATACCAGATATCAGAACCATATTCCATAAAGAGATTTTCGATGTGTTCGAAGAGTTTCTCATCCAAAATCGGTTCATTGTCCTCGCCGTAGAAGATCGGAATCGGAACGCCCCAAAGTCTCTGGCGGGAGATGCACCAGTCATCACGGTCGGAGAGCATATTCTCAAAGCGAACCTTGCCCCAGGAGGGGATGTAATTCACTTTGTCAGCTTCCTTAAGGAGCAGTTCCTTGATTTTGCTGACAGAGCAGAACCACTGATCAGTGGCACGGAAGATGGTCGGTTTTTTTGTTCTCCAGTCATGCGGATAGGCGTGAACGATATCCTTGGTCTTGATCAGATTGTTCTTCTCTTTCAAGAGGTCAAGAACCTTGAGAGAGCAGTCCTCATAGAAGAGGCCTTCCACTTCCTTTCCAGCACCTTCATTCATATAGCCTTTCGGGTCGACTGTGCAGATGATCGGAAGATGATATTTCTTGCCGATACGATAGTCGTCTGCACCATGTCCCGGACCTAAATGGACAATACCGGTACCGGAATCGGATGTGACATAGTCATCGACACAGACAGGGACAAGTCTATCCTGATAAGGATGAGAAACCTTGACACCTTCCACATCTTTTCCAGTGAACTCTTTGAGAAGTTCCATCGTCTCAAAGCCGATTTCATCTTTGAGTTTTTCGCTGAGTTCCTTGAGCATGACGAAATTGCCTTTATCGGTGTGATAGAGGCCGTATACAAAACGAGGATTGAGACAAAGTCCTTGGTTAGAAGGAATGGTCCATCCTGTTGTCGTCCAAACTAAGAAAGAATCATCCTTTCCGACAAATTCATTTCCTTCCACAACTGGGAAACGGAAATAGATGGTTGTCGCTGTGACATCATGATATTCGATTTCAGCTTCAGCCAAAGCGGATTCACTAGACCAAGACCAGTTGACTGGCTTTAAGCCTTTATAGATCAATCCATCCATCGCCATCTTGGCAAAGACTTTGATCTGGTCAACCTCATACTTTCTGTCGAGTGTGAGATAAGGATGATGATAATCACCTAAAACACCGAGGCGAAGCATCTGTGCTCTTTGTCTATCGACCTGGGTAAGAGCATATTCGCGGCATTTCTTTCTGAATTCAGCGGCTGGAGTTGTTCTTCTGTCAACACCGGACTTTGTCACACAGTTTTCAATCGGAAGGCCGTGTGTATCCCAGCCAGGTGTATAAGGGACATAATATCCTTCCAGATTCTTGGAACGGATGATGATGTCTTTGACAATCTTGTTCAAAGCATGTCCAGCATGGATTTCACCATTTGCATAAGGAGGTCCATCATGAAGATAGAAAGGTTTCTTTGCATCATGATTTTCCAATAACAGCTGGTAAAGGTTCATTTCATCCCATTCTTTTGCCATATTGCCTTCCCAGGAAGGAAGATTGGCACGCATTGGGAAAGTGCCTTTCGGCATCGTAAGTGTCTTTTTGAGTTCCATAAAAGCCTCCAATG
>CAVALL010000086.1:0-6726 GCA_963589675.1 Alistipes onderdonkii
ATTAGAGTCGCGACATATTACGCCGTTTTTGGACGGCCAACTGCAAAAGTCAGGAATATAACACATTTGTGCAACCAAGACAAGAAAAATCATCACTTCTTTTCGCATATCTTTGACTATGGTAGAATTTATTATGTATTTGAAAGAGATATGATTGTCTTTTTTGTTTTATGAATTGATGGGAGAACGCTTATGGATACTAGTCTGAATTCTACTGAGAACGTCAAGTCATTCTCATTTATGGAAAACAAGGTATTTAAGATTGTCAAGGAAATCGTTTACATGCTCCTTGCCTTCTTTGTGCCTTTACTCATTTTATGCATTCTTTTCAGTTCATTAGGCTTCTCTCCTTTTAAGAAGGGTGGACTGACTATCATCAGTTTTGATATGCAGTCTGAGTATATCGCCTATATGAACTATTATAGGAATATCCTTGTCAATAGTGGTTCATTGATCTATACACAGGGCAAGGTCTTCGGTGGGGATTTCTTATCTATCTTTACCTTCTATTTGGCTTCTCCTTTCAATCTTCTGGTTGTCTTCTTCCAACCTGAGACCATTCCAGACTTCTTTTTGATCACGGTTATGCTGAAGATGTCCTTTGCCTCTTTGAACTTCTATCTCTTTGCACGGTATCATTATAAGAAATGCTCTTTAGGCAATATCCTATTTGCAATCGGATATGGATTATGCTCCTATTCTATGATCTATATCTCGAACTTCATGTGGTTGGATGGTGTCATGATTCTTCCTCTTATCATTCTTGGACTATTCTTCATCAAAGAGGAGAAACATTATTGGCTTTACCCTCTTGGTGTGTTCTATGGCCTCATGACTACATGGTATATTGGATTCATTCTCTGTGTGTTTATTGTTTTGTTCTTCTTATATGTCTTCTTCGCTGATGACAGGAAATGGAAAGAGAAGAAGACATACTTCATCAATACCATAATTCTATCCGTGATTGGAGGATTGATGGCTTCAATTCTTTGGTTTGCTGCTTTCCTTCATTTCAGTGGTACGAAGGCGACACAGTCATTCCCAAACTTCTCTAACCTCACGATAGCTACATTCTTCACCGGTTTCTTAGAGAACAACTATACGACACCGCAGGAGATACAGCAGTATTTTGGTTATGCTTCGATGTTTACAGGTGTTGTCTCTCTTGTCTTCTGTTTGCGTTACTTCTTGAATCCTGGCTATACAAGAAGGGAGAGAATTGCATCATTCGTCTTTGTCTTTGTGATGTATCTCTTTGTCACAAACTCCATTTTAAATGCTTTGTTCCATGGAGGAAGAGAACCGACATGGTTTCCGGTTCGATACAGTTTTGTCATCTGCTTTTTGACATGTTTCTTTGCTAGCAAAGATATCGCTCAGTATGACAAGAGCAAATGGTACGCATTCCTACTTCCTCTTGTCGTATCAGCAATCGTTCTTCCTTTGGTCCTCTATACAGATAATTCTAATCATTTCACTGGATATGAAAAGTATACTCGCTATACATTCTCTCTTCCTTCTCTTCTCATCTATCTTTCAGCTACTGTCTTATCTGGCATCCCTCCCTTCTTGAAGATGATCAAGGGATTGGAAGGAAAAGGAAAGATCATGGAAGGAATACTGACTCTTTCTCTTATCCCTCTTGCCTGTTATTCCTCCTATCGTGGTGAAAGCAGTATTCTAAGCAAGAATATCGAACATGATCAGTACCAACAGATGTCTACTTATCAGGAAGATCTCGAACTTGCACCTGTGTTCAATGCTGTGAAAACCTATGACAGCAATCAGAATTATAGGATGGAGTCAACATTCAATCGTCCTGGAAACTACAATCAGATCAATAACAATCCTCTCTTCTATTCTTTCAGTGGATTAAGTCATTTCTCATCCAATGAGAAGAAAGTTGTTGAAGAATATTATGAGAAACTAGGTTTCCACTATAACTACTTCTTTGAACGATATGATGGCGGAAGCACGTTAGCAATGAATAGTTTCCTCAATCTCAAGTATCTCATCGATGATAGTTCCTCTACGACGAACAAACCGATATTCATGAAGAATACAAATGAGAATAATTTCTTCCATAAGATCGATATCGATAATGCAGTTGAAGGATATACCTATTATCAGAATGACAAAGCTCTTCCTTATGGCTTTGTGATTGATGATGATTCCTACAGCTATGTCTCAGAAGGCAGAAGAAAAGAAGATGGAAGCGTATATTACTACGACCACTTCGAATATCAGAACGAGATGTATAAGACGATGGTCTCTTCTGTTGTCGATGAAAACGGAGAAAAGAAAGACATCTTCCATGCCTTACCGCTTTCCATCGTTGATTCCACCAATTATTCCTACACCATCGATGAGGACGGATTCTATCATATCACTGCTAAGAAAGGTACTTCGATTCGATTCAAGTTTACTGTTTCTGAGGAAGGACAAGGAAACAATCTCTATTTCTATGACAAGAATGCGACAAGAGCATACCGTGTCTATCTCGATAACAGATACTATGAGAACAATACTTACTGGCATGAAGGCATCAGAGGATTTGAAGACAATTCGACTCATAGTCATACTTTGACCTATACACTGACATCCGATATTGATAACAAACTTTTCCGTCCATTTGCCTATTATGAAGATCTGACCATATTAGGTGAGTATCTTGATACATTGAGATCCACCTCTAGCCTTGACTTAGTCAATTGCAGTTCCCTTCTTTCTTTCTCCTATAAGGGAACACTCAACATCAAAGAAGGAACGGAGAACAAGACACTTCTTTTCACTCTTCCTTCGGAAAGAGGAATCTCTATCTACATCGATGGAAAGAAACAGAAGGTTGTGACTAGAATGAATATCTTTTCCGCTGTCGATTTCTCCTCTCTCAGTGTTGGAGAACACAAAATCGAGATCCGTTATACGGACCTCGGCTTTGTGATCGGTGCTGTGATTTCCGTTTTGTCTCTTTCTGGGCTTGTCGTATTTATCTACATGGACTATAGGAAGAAAAAGAGATCACTTCAATAGATTCTGAGTCAGTATTTTCTTGTTTTTCGTATCTTTTATCAAAGACGAATGATCTAATTGCATCAGATCCATAAAGAGAATAGAGAGGATGACTAGATTGATGATGGCTGCTATTGTGACAGTATCCTCTTTTAGTATGTCGAATATATAGATGCTGAATCCAGACATATAGTGGTAATAGGCAATGCCGGATGATACCTGCATCAAAGGAACTAGTAAGTATTTCTTCTTTTCATTCTTCACTAAGGCATAGACGAGAAGGAGTACATCAAGAGAGTAGAAGTATCTATCATGCATATGAGGAAGGAAGAAGGGGACAATGCCGATTAAGAAACAGGCTGTATAGATAAGGTTTTCGTCTGTCAGTTTGATCTTTCTGATATAGACAATGGCAGTAAAGAGCAGGATCAAGGATAATCCGATGAAGACGCTTGCTTTGTTTAAAGGAGAAGACGAAGAATCCATATTGACAGCGGAGAAGAACTTCCAGAAGTTTGCACAGCCAAGTGTGAGTTGACTATATCCTCCGACCTGAGCAATGAAGTAATGGAATGGAGCTTTAAAGTTTGCTCCGCAAATGTAACTTGGCAAGAATGATAGCATCATAGCGACAAAGACCATATAAATCGGATAGAACTTCAATCTTCTAGAGAACATCACATAGAAGAGGAACGGAAGGATGAATACGGATTGCATCTTCAGAGATAGAGATAATCCGAAGAAGAACCATACAAGGTGATCTTTTCTTTTCAACAGGAGGTAGATACAGTAGATGAAACAACAGAAGTACATGCTGTCTGCGTTTCCCCATAATGCAGAATTGGTAAACTGAACAGGGAGAAGGAGTGATACACAGTATCCGATTGTCGCTTTGACTTTATCCTTTGTGACATGGAGCACGATCAGGTAGATTCCGAGTGCAATCAGTATATCCATAAGAAAGTAAACAGACTTCACATAATACATATCGTTGATGTAGTAGGAATATCCGTTGATGGATATCTTCTCGCCTTTCGGAAGCAAGGTGAAGCAGGCGATTACGAAGAGAAAGAGCGGAGAATAGTCGCTGTTGATGGAGTAGAAGTTCTTGAATCCTACTTTTTCAATTTCACTCATCCAACCATTCAGGATGTAACCTACGACATCGTTGGTCGGGTAGGTGATGACAAGATACCGGACAGTCAAGGCAAGGATGGTTACAACAAGTATGAATATCCATAAGACATTCTTATCAAACAGATTGTGCAGAAAGTCTGAACAGCTCTTACTCTTCTCTTTTATGGCTTTGATTGGATTAGTCATGCATATCTCCTTTCGATAGATAGAATAATGATACACTTATTTTAGATAAAACAAATAGGAATGTAGAATCTCTTTCTTCCCGTTGAATTCATAGGGTAGTTTGCATTCATTGATGATAGAGTATCCACAATTTTCATAGAATGGATAGTCACAGTCATCATCTGTAGATAGAAGGATGGGAAGATCGTCTTCTCTTTTGGAATAGAATTCTTCCAATAGAGTCTTACCAAATCCTTTTCCTTGGCTATCTTTATCAAGGATGAGAAGGATGATCTCATCATGATTGTAATTTATTTCTTTCATTAATGTCTTGTTGCTAAGGAAGACAATGTCGTTGTACTGAAGCAATTCATTCAATTCACTGTCATCTCTATATTCAATAGATAGATTTTGATATAGAGAAGAGTAATATTCATCCTGATAATCAAAAACAGTATTAGAAAGGATGATACCTTTGACTTGATTAGAAACGGTGATGACTCTCCTGTAATTGGAATGTATCAAACATCGGTAAAGGAATAATCTTGTTGCTTTTTGTCTTTTATCCAATGAAAAGAAATAATCATAATCCCATGTCTTCAATAAGATAGGGATAAGAGAATCTATGTCTTCGTTCTGAAAAAGCCTTGATTTGATATCCATGTCACCATTATAGCAAAGAGATAGTCGTGAATGACTAAGAAGAAAAGAAATGATGGAAAGAAGTTCCTTGTTGTTACTCATCATTTACTCTAGTCTCCATTAGAGCATAGAAGAGAGTTGCATTATTATTATTATTATTATATGATTTCTTGGACTAAGAATTGGATAAGTATGGTACGAAAAAGATAAGTTTCGGTGATTGTTTTAGGTCACAAAACAGGTATTGAATGGTTTAAAGATTATCATTTTAGATTAGTTTACATAGGTTGTTAGATATTCCTTTTAGCCTATTCAACTAATTTATTAACGATAAATCTAATCATTAAGCAATTTTGACTAATGTTTGATGTCTATCTCGCAGCAAAAACAACATCTGTTATGGAAACGGAGGCTAACCTATGTTTAAGAAAGACAAAGATTCAAAAGAAGAGAAGAAGTTTGGTTTAGGAAATACCTTTAAGAAGATGGCAAATGCAATAGGAGAGAAGACAGGCTTATCCAATGATCTTGTAGAAGTATCAAAGGATACAAAGGATGCAATTTATCAAGCAATTGATGTCAATGGAGATGGTCAGGTTGATATTGAAGATATTATCTTGCTATCTTTCAAAGTGCCTGGTGTCAGTGTCGATAGGGAACAATTTTTAAGACGGGAACTGATGAAGAGATATCCAAAAGAAGTGATTGAAAAAGCGATTACTACAACACCGATGAAAGCTGAAATCAAGTCAGATGACATTGAAGAGATTGCAGATTCCATTATTCAGAAGGAAAGACTGAAAGTCTCTGGACTTTCTGCATTGCTCAGTACACCTGGTGGATTCATGATGGTTGCTACAATCCCAGCGGACATTGCTCAGTATTATGGATGTATGCTAAGAGTGGCTCAGGAACTGATGTACTTATATGGTTTCCCACAGATTGAATACAAAGAGAATGAACAGACGTTTGATGCGGAAACTATGAATGAGATCATACTTTGTCTTGGTGTCATGTATGGAGTCGCTAATGCGAAGAATGCACTTTTAGCTCTATCGAAAGCATTAGGAGTAGGAGTCGAAAAGCAGTTGTTGAAACGAGCGCTGACAAAAGGAACCATTTATCCGATTGTCAAGAGCGTCAGCAAATGGTTTGGTGTCAAAATGACAAAGGAAGTGTTTGCCGGTTTCTTCAAGAAAGGTATACCAGTAGTAGGAGGTGTGATCGGTGGTGGACTAACCTATGTCTCATTCAAGCCATGCTGTGTCAAACTGAAGGAAGTATTAGAGGATACCTACTTAAGCAATCCAAATTATCAAGAAGACAAGAATATCGAAGTCTTTGAATTTGAATCTGTGCCGGAATCTGATGCCTAGTATCTTTCTTCTGATGGCAGTAAAACAGCACCATTGATATCCGATATAGATATCGATTGTGCTGTTTGTCTTTGGATGGAATGCCTTGATTTCATTTTCTTCGCACGATACTTTCGGAAATCGTGAATCAGACAAATAATTAGCGTTGGTATTTTTGCAAAATTTATAAAGTTCCAACGCTAATTGATGTTTTCGTGCTTCAGCTAAGCGTTTGTGTTGTCGTTTTATCTGCTGAAACTAAAAAAATCATCAAGGCGAATGCCATCAATGATCTTTTCTTTCTTCCTTTTGGAAGAGTTATGATTACACGAACAGATTTAAATTGTTCGGATAAAAATTCAATGGCGGAGCGTCAGGGATTTGAACCCTGGCTAGGTTTCCCTACTGCCGGTTT
>CAVALL010000087.1:0-6724 GCA_963589675.1 Alistipes onderdonkii
ATAAAAAAAGCACACAATCGTGTGCGAAATACGGCGAAAAATATTTTTCCTAAGTCAACAAAAGCCAAAAGAATCTACTACTCATCTCCAAAACACGGGCTCTTCCAGGAAAAATAAAAGGAGCTGTTGATGGTGGTTCAACCATATGATTTTATATCTATAATTCCCTAAAAGTACTTTTCAAAACATAGTTTTAGGGAATTATCAATATACTAAATGAGACAAAATTATGATTTGTTGCGACGATAGCCTTGTTGATTTTCGATTCAATCTATAGAAAACTTTATTGTTGTTTCATTGTTAACTATAGTAAAACATTTCTTATGTTCCAAATAGATTGTATTACGAACTTAAATTTGTGATACTGAAAATCTTCACACCTAAAACAATAGCAAGCTTCGTTGCTTTGTTGCATTAGCTTCGAATCATCTTTTTTGTTTAGAACTTTTTTACCCAAAGGCCATGGAGATTGCAGTACTCATAGACTTCGAGGACTTTTTCTCCGTCTTCTAGTTTAAAATTTGCTTTTGGTTCTCCGGTAAAGGAGAGATTCTTTCTCACCATTTTTCTATCAGTGACAAGTGCGATGAATGCGATATGATGGGCTTCGGTCATCGGATGGATGACACTTCCGACTTCGACATGCACATCATTATGATCGATTGTGACAGCGGGGACATGTTTTTCAACTGCGGCATCTGTTGTGTTTGCTTTCAAAAGGATGAAATCAGGATTGTTGATTTCCTCTCGTGTAAAGGAAATCTCGTTGGTGACTTTGTTTTTGTAGAATTTTGCTTCCATAAATTGAAGACCTCCTATATTTACATTCTAACATACTCGATATGAAAGAATGGAATAGATGCTCAAATGTATTGAAAAAGCATAACCCGTTTTGAGTTATGCTTCGTGTTTTCGAATAGATGTTGAGGTTTAACGGAAATATTCTCTGAAATCGAGCTCGTATTTGCCCATGAAGGCTTTTACGATATCGAAGATGTTCCAGAGAAGTCCTAAACCGATCAGGCAATAGAGGAACTTGACAAGAGCGTATTTCCATCCGCCTTTGAAGCTCTTTGCTGCATAGAACTTTTCCATGCCGATCCAACCGATGAGAAAGAGAAGAAGTATTAAGATAGGATCTTTCTTGTTCTCTTTGATTCCATATTCTTCGTGATTCATTTTATTTGTGTCCTTTGTAATTGAAAAACATATACATTATAAGGGAAACAGCATTCTTATGGAAGAATTTTCCATCAATAACGATGTTCGACAGAGGTAAGTATATAACTTCCTGTTCCTTTTATCTGAGCACTTTTTCCGCTAGGAAGGAAGAAGGTATCAAATTTCTTATATGGCAAGTCATTGATCGTTCCTTCTCCGTCGAGGAATGTTAAGGAGTAGAACGTTGTACTAGGTGCATTCAATGTGATGGAATCGTTGATTTTCTGATATCTGCTTGTGAAATACTTGCAGGTTCCTATGATGTCATCAGGGAATGTGACTTTCTGATACTTCTTATAGTGGATGACATTCAACGCTTTTTGAATGTGAAGTTCCCTAGGCTTTCCATCTTTTCCAAGACGATTGTAATCATATAGACGATAGGTAAGGTTTGAATTCTGCTGTATCTCGATCACAGTGACTCCTTTTCCTATTGCGTGGATTGTTCCGCTCTCTATGAAGTAGACTTCACCTGGTTTGACCGGGAAAAAGTTCAGTTTATCAAGAATGGTTCCATTCTTTAAAGCATCTTCAATCTCTTCTTTTGTGGAATCTTCCTTTAATCCGACATAGAGTCCGCTTCCTTCTTCAGCTTCTAGGACATACCACATCTCTGTCTTTCCAAAGCTGTTTTCATTCTTTAATGCATATTCATCATTTGGATGAACCTGAACAGAGAGATTGTCTCCGCTATCGATCAGCTTGATAAGCACAGGGAAGAAAGGAAAGGTAGATACATTGCTTCCTAAGTCTTTCACTGTAACGACATCCTTTAATGTCTTTCCTTTGTCATTTCCGGAGTCGATAAGAGACGGTCCGTCCTTGTGAAAGGACAATTCCCAGCATTCAGCAATGTTGTCATAAGGAGCGTCTTTTCCATACTTTTTCAGTTTTGTCCCGGCCCAGATATAATCCTTTGTAGCAGGCTTTAATTTGACTAAATCCATTTTAGGTCCTCTTTCATAAAAAGCTGTGGCAGACATTTATTCTACCACAGCAATGATTGTTAATCGATGTAGAGTGTTTCAGGCTTGAAGGCTTCGTGCTTTGGTAAGGCATGGACATTTCTGTCTTCGAACGCCAAGTAAGCTTCTTCACCGACCTCGTAGATTCTCTGACCTCTCGGGTTGTATTCGGTGACTTTGACTAAGGTGTCGCCTTGCATGACATGGTAGAGCTGATAGCTTCCCATGAAGGTAGAAAGGACAACTTTGACTTTGATGTCACCCGTATCTTTGAGGTGGACAGCTTCTGGACGGAGAACGAGTTTGACTTCATCTCCTTCCTTGAACGAGAACGGATTCTCAGTGACGATGGTGTGTTCACCGGTTTTGACAACCATGGAACCATCACGGACTTCTGTGACATTTCCTTC
Source organism: Alistipes onderdonkii (assembly GCA_963589675.1). Taxonomy (GTDB): domain Bacteria; phylum Bacillota_I; class Bacilli_A; order RFN20; family CAG-288; genus Enterosoma. The sequence continues at coordinate 2,597 of CAVALL010000087.1, forward strand.
GAGGAAGTTGACTTCACCGATGAAGTCAGCGACGAATTCGTTATCCGGTGTGTAGTAGATGTCTTTCGGTGAACCGACCTGGGAGATGAATCCCTTGTTCATGATGATGACTCTGTCAGAGAGAGCCATAGCTTCACTCTGATCGTGGGTGACGTAGATTGCAGTGATACCGACCTTCTGCTGAATCTTTCTGATCTCTGTTCTCATTGAGACGCGAAGCTTTGCATCGAGGTTAGAAAGAGGCTCATCGAAGAGAAGGACGGAAGGATTGAGAACGAGTGCTCTTGCTAAGGCGACACGCTGCTGCTGACCGCCAGAGAGCTGGTTAGTCATACGGGTCTCCATGCCGGAGAGTTCGACAAGATCAAGCATCGCCAAGACCTTTTCGGAGATTTCCTCTTTGGTGAAGGAACGATAATCATAAGCCTGGACAGGAGTCTTAGTTGCTTCTTCCAAGATGACTTTCTGACGCTCTAATTCTTTCGTGTTGATTTCAATCTGAGTTGGGTCTTTCTGCTTCTTCAGCTGCTTTTCAAGATCTTGGATGATCTTCTTTGTCTGCTGAATCTTTCCTTGGTCGATTTCAAGGACGGGGTTACCGTTTGCATCGACTCTAGGGACGGCTAATTTTCTTAATTTGAGACCATAAGCGACATTGTCGAAGACATTGTAATGAGGGAACAAGGCGTAGGACTGGAAGACCATTGCGGTGTCTCTCTGGTTAGGTGTCAATGCGTTGATCGGTGTGTCACCGATGAAGATCTGACCTTCATCCGGTGATTCGAAACCGGCGACCATTCTTAACGTTGTGGTTTTACCGCATCCGGAAGGACCTAACAATGTGACAAATTCACCAGGTTCGATGACAATATTGGAATCCTTGACAGCGTAGAAATGACGATGTGTTTTCGGATCCTCGTAGATTTTTGATACATGCTCAAGTCTGACTTCAACGGATGTCTTTTCCTGAGAGTAGATCAGAGCAGCATTCTTTTTGTTGAAGATATTCATGGTTATTCTCCTTTTTGTATACGTTCTTTTTTCGGCTTTCTGACATGGCTAGTTCCGAAGAAGTGGATGATGAGTTCCATCATACCGACAGCGAAACCGGCGATGATAATCAAGACGGTTGCATAGACGGCAGCCTGTTCATAAGCCCCCTTATCACCGAGTTCATTCATTTCGTAGGTGATGAGGATGGTACGAGGTGAAGAGACAACGACGATGGCAGAAAGTGCAGTCATAGAACGGACAAATGAAGTGACCAAAGAAGAGAACAAGGAGTCTTTGATAAGCGGAACGGTGACAGAGGCAAAGACTTTGCCTGAGCCAGCACCCATATCAGAAGCAGACTCTTCAATGGATTTATCAATCTGCTTCAAGGCTGTGACACCGGAACGGATACCGATAGGAAGTGAACGGACGATGAAGATGATGATAATGATTCCCATTCCACCATAGAGGAATTTCAAGAATCCGGTTCCGAAGAAGCCTTGGACAAAGCCAGAAACATAACCGATACCTAAGACAGTTCCAGGGACAGCCATGGCGAGCATGGATATGAATTCCATGAGACCTTTTCCGACAAATTTCTTTTTGACTACCAAGAAGGCGACAAGCATGGAGATGAAGGCAGTGATGACGGATGCAAGCAAGGATGTCCATACCGTATTCCATAAGGAAGAAGAAGAACTCTTGAATATCTTGCTTCCGATTTCAACCCAGTTATCTGTTGTCCAGACAAGATTGTTGATATCGAGATTCTTCCAGAAGGAACAGAGGAAGACGAGGACATATAAGGAAATGACGAATAAGGAAGCAAGTCCGCATAAGATGCCAAGAGGAATGACAACACCTTTGTCTTCGATGAGGATTCTTCCTCTGGTCGCTTTACCAGAAAGAGTAGAGTAGGTCTTTCTTTCTAAGACATATTTCTGAATGAAGTAGAAGAACATAGAGATGCAAAGCAAGATGATTGCCATAGCAGCAGCTCTATTTGAAGCATTTCTTCCGTTACCACCCATATAAGCAGTGTAGATTGTAGTTGACATGGTGTCGACAGAACCGCCGATGATGAATGGGTTAGCAAAGTCAGCTAAGGATTCAATGAAGGAGACAAGGAACGCATTTCCGAATCCAGGAATCAAGAGAGGGAAGGTGACAGTCCAGAAGACTTTCCATCTGGATGCACCCATATCTCTAGCAGCCTCTTCTAATGAAGGATCAATATTCTTCAATAAGGCACGGAGCATCAAATATGCAGTTGGGAAGAAGGTGATGATTTCGACAACGACAATGCCAGGTATACCGAACAATCCAGCATTCATCGTCATATGGAATATCTTGTTCGTGATGATACCTGAGTTACCGAATAACAGAATGATAGCGATAGCGATTAAGAACGGCGGAGAAATTGTAGGTAGAATTGAGACAATTTTGAATAATACAGTAATGATTTTACTTTTGAAATGAACGTAAACTTCAACATAAGCGAATAAGAAGCCGATGACTGTTGCACCAAATGCAACAATGAGACCAATGATAATGGAATTCTTAATGGAATCTCCATAGGATAGTGTGTTGAAAATGTAAGGGAAATTTGTTAGAGAAGCGACAGCACTATAAATTGGCAAGCCATCTTCATCGACACCAGTCTTTTTGTTGATAGTGAAACCGTTGACAAAGACAGATAGCAAAGGATAAACGACAAAGAAGAAAAGGAAGACAAACAGAAGGACAATCATTGTGATAGTGAAAGGCTCTTTAAGCAGTTTCTTTGTATCTAATAATTTCGATTGTCTTTGTGCTTTCCTCGTTCTGATTCGGTTATTTCTTTGCTCTTCTTTTGATAAGGTTGATGTTGAACCCATGATAACCTCCAATAAGGGGAAAGGCCGGGAGAATTCCTCTCTCGGCCTAATGAAAACTTAACTACGAATCAGATTATTCGGTATAACCAGTGGAGACGACTTTGGTGAAGTCTTCGACATAATGTGCAGTGTTAGTCTTTGCGTCATCGAAGTCATAATCCATGACATTGACTTGGTCGATACCGGCATCAATGGCGGCCTGAGGCTGCGTTGCGTTCTTGAGGACCAAGAACTGATAAGAACCGTTCTTAGCGCCTAATTCGACGCATTCAGGGCTGGTTGCGAAGTCAATGAACTTCTTTGCGAGTTCAGGATGCTTTGCACCCTTTAAGATGGCAGTAGCGCCGACTTCATAGGAGGTTCCATCAGAAGGAGCACACATACCGATGTTGGTGTATCCCTTGTCGACAATCTGGTAGATGACATCATGTAAGAAACCGATACCGATAACAGTTGTACCGATGCCGACTTCCTTAGAAGCGCCAGAACCAGATTTGGTGTACTTAGCTGTGTTATTGTCTAAGGACTTGAAGTACTCCATGGCGGCAGTATCATCATAGCAAGAGACCTCTTCATCATCGTCATTCCTATAGGTTGTCTTCGCTCCATTGGCTTTCTTCTGGACCATGGTATTGACAACTAACTTTGCTGTACCGGCAGTGGTCGGGTGAGACCAGGTGATGTACTTGGAATATTCCGGCTTGAGAAGATCATCCCATGTGGAAGGAGCAGTCAACTTCAATTCGGCAAGTTTGTCCTTGTTCCACATAAAGCCTAAAATGCCTTTGTAGATACCATACCAATAATTGTCTTTATCTTTGAAATGTGCATCTTCAATCTGATCATCATTGGCAGATTTGTACTTCATCAATAATCCGGCATTCTTCAATGCGTTGTAAGGATCAGTAGTACCACCGAAGATGACATCAGCACTCGGATTGCCATTTTCCTTTGTGATCTGCTGTTCGATTTCACCAGAAGACTTACGGATTCTATTGACCTTGACGTTGTACTTCTTTGCAAAAGCATCAGCGACAGCGTTCATGTAGGGTTCTTCACAGCCGGCGATGAGGTCTAATGTGTCCTCTGTTTTTGTGGTTGTCTCAGCTGGCTTTGTGGAATCACCACTTGTTCCACCAGTGGAAGTTTTGTCGCCACCGCATCCGACAAGACCTAAAAGGGCGATGAAAGAAAGCCCTAAGCTCAAATGTTTGGATTTCATAATTTCCTCCTTGATATCCAAATGCTCATTCTAAAG
>CAVALL010000088.1:0-2632 GCA_963589675.1 Alistipes onderdonkii
ATATTAGGGATGAAGTACGTATTCAATGAAAAATATTTTCGCAGCATTCAATGATTCAATAACTTTAATTAGTAGAATGGAAAAAGAGCAGATGGATAAGATAAGGGTAAGAATTTTTAACGCTGGTAACCCTTGTTCATGGCTGAAGTTTATAATGATTTTGGTTTACTAAAGATATATGCTTGCCTATTCATTTATCTTCATTTATGCTAAAATTATTGAGAAAAACAAGAGATTTTCTTTAATCTATATTTTTGTCAATTAAGGAAAGGAGCCAACAATGTCATTACATTTGAATAAAAACAACGATGCTTTCTTTGATTGCAGGAATGGAGATATTTTTGTAGATAAATCTTTATTGATAAAAGAATGCAATAACAAGATACGAAAGCCTGACAAGTTTATGTGTGTGACTCGTCCTCGTCGTTTTGGTAAAACGATGGCATTGTCCATGCTTAATGCATATTATTCAAAGGGATGTGATTCTAGATCTCTCTTTTCTGGTTTGAAAATCACGGATGACTCTTTTTATTCTGAACACCTTAATTCACATAATGTAATCTGGATTGATATGGCTAGTCTATATACAGGCATCAAGGATAAGAAAGAGTTTGTAAATGTTCTGCAAAGCGAAATAATTGAAGACCTGAAAGAAAAATATCAGTCGGTACTTTCCGTGACGGATGATACGGTTCGAAAATGCATCATTAAGATCAACTCTAAACTGAATGAGAGATTCATCTTTTTGATCGATGAATGGGATGTCTTATATCGAGAATCAGATAATGATTCTGAATTGTGTGATGAATACACTGAATTTTTAAGAAATTTGTTTAAATCAAGTGATGTCGCATCCTGCGTCGATCTTGTATATATGACCGGAATCCTTCCAATCAGGAGATATTCTACTCAATCAACGCTGAACATGTTCACGGAATATAACATGATAAAGCCACGTGGCTTGGAATCTTACATTGGTTTCACTGAAGAGGAAGTGAAAGATTTATGTCTCCACTATCATAGAGACTTTGATTCCATTAAAGCCTGGTATGATGGATATCGATTGAACCATACGGATATCTACAATCCAAAGTCTGTCGTTGAAGCTATCCTTTCTGGCAAAAATGATGATTATTGGGTGGAAACTAGTGCCCTTGAGGCCGTTACGAATTATATGAATTACGATAATGGTGTTCTGAAAGACGCTATTTGCAAAATGATCATTGGCGATAAGGTGGATGTCAATGTTCGTAAATTCGAAAACGATTTGACTAAAGTGAATTCTACCGATTCAGCTTTGACTGTTCTCATCCACTTAGGCTATTTGGCATATGATGAAGAAAATGAATCATGCTATATTCCTAACTTTGAAATCAGGCAAGAATTTGTTGCTGCTGTAGATAGTTTGTCTTGGAAGGAAATTTACAATCCGATATTGAATTCCGAGAAAATGTATCGCGAAACTCTGAATGGAAACACAAAATTCATCGATGAGACTTTAGATAAGAATCATCGTGAGTTAGCGGGACCATTCAATAAGAATAAGGAAGAAATCTTAGGAGTGATTGTTGAAATATCTTACTATTATATGAAGAGATTCTATGAAGTTAAGAAAGAAGATACTTCCATCCTTGGAAGATCGGATATCGTTTTCAACCCCAGAGATTCAGCGCATGTTCCATTCATAGTTGAATTGAAAGTGGACTCTAGTCCTGCGAATGCAATCCAACAGATAAAAGATAGAGAGTATGTGAACTCATTAGGAAACTACCATGGCAAAGTGCTTCTATTAGGTGTTTCTTATGATTCTAAAAAACTGAAGCATACATCTTTGATTGATTGGATTGAAAGATAAATGTTTCGTATATGAAAAAGAACAGCCATTTGATGTAAGGTTGTTCTTTTTCATTATTTCAATTGATTTTACTTCGAGGTTTTGAAATCTTTGTTTCCGTCAGAGAAAGACATATTCTTAGTCAGGTCATTATACTTTGTGTGGTAGGTTGCAGGATGCGGGAAGCCGACTTTGCCAATCGCTTTGGTATCGACATAGATTCTAGAGTGTTCGAACTGGCCTTCAATTGGTGTTGTGCTGACTTTTGTTTTGTTAGATGGCTTTGGATTTGAATTGCATAGATCGGTTGCTTCATGGAGAAGCATTGCACCTCTTGTTAAAGAAGTCGTTACATTATATACCTTACCAGTCTTAAGGTTATTTCGTATTGCAATAAGTGTGCCTAAAGCTAAGATGAAACCAGGGATATAGTCAAGTGGAACACCATTGAGATTGACTGGTTTCTCTTTGCTTCCGTTACGGATGGATAGGCCCGTGATATCTTCGGCCAAAGGTGCCCAGCCAGGTCTATCTTTCCAGATGCTGTCTGAGAAACACATAAGGTTGGAGTAGATGACATTCGGATTGAGCTTTCTGATCTCATCTTCGGATAATCCGAATTTGTCAAAGCATCCATTTTGATAACTGTAGGTGATGACATCGGCTTCTTTGATAAGTTCTTTCATTCTTTCTAAATCATCTTTCTTATTGAGATCTAGTTGGATGGAATCTTTTCCTGCCCATCCGTCTAGTTCAAGCATGGCTTGTTCCTGTTCTACGAATTTTCCTCTTCTCACT
>CAVALL010000088.1:2642-6686 GCA_963589675.1 Alistipes onderdonkii
CTTCTCACTAAGAGAACATCAGCACCGTATTCCGCAAGGATTCTAGAACACGCAGGTCCTGCAATGATATGAGTCAAATCAAGAACCTTGATTCCTGTAAGTGGACCTTTATCTGTATTGGTTGGTAAATCCATCTTATGTCCTTCCATTTCTTTGAAACGGATAAGAGGCATTTCTGTGACTGCTTTTCCAACAGGAGAGGATTCCCATTCATCTCTATCTCTTAGGATACAGGCACAGGCACCACATTGAAAAGAAAGATCCTCTAATTCCTGAGAATCCCATTTTCTGATTTCATTCTTGAGATAGCGGATGTCTCTCTTAGTTGATAGAAGTGTGAACTTGTCATATGGCTTCTTTAACTTCAATGCTTCGACTAAACACTTTTGCTGAGACTGATAGTAGGTATGGAATGAGATATAACGGTTATCTTTTGTCTGGTATTTGTAGAACGAACCATTGATTGCATTATCGACACGGATTGCACTCTTCAATCTGGATTTCTTGAATTCCTTATCATAGTAGTTTGCCATATATAGACGAATGGCCTGTAATCCAGCATAGGAGATATCGGAATAGATCTCACTGGCTTTTACATCATCTCCACGCACTTCTCCAATCTCCGTAGCGACAGCGGCACAAAGAGAAAGGACACTTGCAATGACTGGTGTCTGAAGAACCTTCTCTTCTTCAAAGAGACGATTGACTGCCTTCTTTCTAAGTTTGGCTAAAACAACAGCGATGACATTCGGGAAAGGATTCTCTTTGAGATAATTCTTCTTCAGTTCTTTTTCTGTGCTTTCATTGGCGACGAAGGCGACAGGTATCTTGCTATCAATCCCTAAAAGATCAGCTAAGTAATCATAGATTACCTGTGCATCCTCTGCTTTCTTCTCTAATATCTGCTGAGTGGACATAAATACTCCTTTCGGTTAGTTAATAACATTATACGAAATTGAAACTTTAACGAAAAGAGATTAGACTCAGAAAACATAAAAATATTGAACAAAAGATGAAATTCCAATTGCTGTTTTTTTGATTCGAAGGAAAACAAACAGTACCTTGTTTGCAACATCACTGATATTGGTGAAAATCAATTTGATAAACATGAACAGAATTCTATGAATTGTCTATAATTCAACGGCAATATCCTCTTTTCTTCCAAAAAACTTACTGCTTTTTGTATCTTGGTGTATAGTAGTCTACGTGAGGTGTAAATATGTCAAAGTCAAAAAAGAAAAATAAGAAGGGATTATGGATATCTCTTATCAGTGTATTCAGTGTTCTTGCAATATTAGTTGGGAGCTTCTTTATCTACGCGTCTATCTACAATCATGCGACAGACAATGCAGTGAGTTATCTTCAGGACTCTACACTAAGTGAAGTAAAGGATGAGGATGATTATGTGACTTTCCAACCGAAAGCCAACAAACTAGTCACAGTGACAACTCAGGGATTCATCTTCTATCCAGGTGGCAAAGTCGAATACAAGAGCTATGCTCCCTTATTAAGAAATCTCTCTGATTTAGGCATCACATCAATCTTAGTGAAGATGCCGTTCAACCTAGCCGTATTCAATATGAATGGAGCCGATAAGAAACAGAATCTTTTCCCGAATGTCACATCCTGGTATATCGGTGGACATTCCTTAGGTGGGGCGATGGCTTGTAGTTATCTTTCCTCTCATCATGAAGACTACAAAGGCCTTGTGCTATTAGGAAGCTATTCGACAAAGGATCTTTCCTCCTATACGAATTTGTCTACATTATCTCTATTAGCTGAGAACGACAAGGTTCTCAATATGGAGAAATATAACGCAAACAAAAAGTATCTTCCTTCTCTTACTGAGATGACAATCCAGGGCGGAATTCATTCCTACTTCGGTGATTATGGTATTCAAAAAGGTGATGGAACACCTTCTATTTCCTGGGAAGAGCAGAATAAGGCGATGGTAACCTACATCTCCACTTTCATCTACGCAAAAGCGATTGTTGGTTAAGGAATGAGACAAAAATAAGCGGACCTTAATCGGTCCGCTTATTTTGTTATTCAACTTATTTTGTCAATTATTCAGTGACTTCAGGAAGGGAGAAAGCCTGAGCACCGAAGAGATACATATAGACGTTGTAGAGGTCAGAGTTAGTAGAGGAATCGGTGATCTTATAAGAGATAGAGAGAGGAATATCTCTTCTGAACTTGATTGTGATATCCGTGATGTTGACCTTCATGAGGGTATCGGAAAACTTGATATAGACATTCTCGACCTTATCGCAGTGATAGGAGAGAGAATCTTTGTTATAGGTGAAGTCAGAGAAATAGCTGACAAATTCCTTTGTGACCTCATAAGGTGTTCTTGCTCCACTATAGGAGGAACTATTGGTGTAGGTCTTTTTCCAACTGTCTCCGCTCTGGATATACTGATAGTAACTGTTTCCTTCTTTTGTGAAGTAATCCGTTGTACCATTGATCTCTCTTTGGAACTTGTCTTCCATGACTTTCGTCGTCTCAGTGTATTTGACACCATCGATTTCACCGCTCATCTCATAACGGAAGTTGTTTGCATTTTCCATGATGCTTCTGAATGAGGACTCTGTGACTTCGTAGGTGGTTTCTGTTGTGTTGGTAGGAAGAGTGAGATTTGTGAATCCGACATTGGTGATCTTGTAAGAGACTTTGAATCCGGCTTTTGCGATTTCATCGTTTGTATAGTTGAAGGTGAGATTATCAAGTCTATCATCGAACATAGAGGCTGAGATATCAGTCAACTTGGCATCCTTGTTATCGCTGGTCTTGAAATCAAGTGAATCTAAAGTGTAGGTCTGTGTATCACTGTTGTAGACAAGCGATGAGAAGGCATCGGCGATGGCATTGAAGTAATTGTTATAGTTATCATGACGGAAATCGAATACATCTTTTGTGGTTTCACGCTTTAAAGCTTTGTTTCCGTCATAGGAGTATTCATAGTACTTGTCGCCTTCTTTGGAATAGTAGGTGGAACCATATAGGACCTTATCCCCATCAAAACTGTATTCTTCCGTATTCGAGAAGGATTCGAATTCATATTCGACCTTCAAGGAATAGTTAGTCATGTTGTTGAAGATCTGTTTCCATTTATGATCGGTGACTTCATATCTTGTAGCTGTAGCATCGATAGGAAGCTCAACATCCGTCGTTCCGATATCAATGATCTGATAGCTGGCATAGAACTTGTATTCTTCCGAGATGGTCTGATTGAATTCAAGGCTGACTAATCTGTTGTTCTCAATCTTTGCTACAACATTTAGTGCAGTGAGATCAGCAAGCTTTAAGGAATCGGCTTTATAAGATTTGCTCTCTTCGTCATACTGGAAAGAAGAATAGAAGTTTTCAAACTTTGTGATGTATTCGAATTTGTAACGTGTATTTTCAAAACTTTGTTTGTCAGATTCCTTCTTAATCCACTTTGTATTGTTTGTTTCGTACGAATAGTATTTGTCACCTTCCTTGCTTTCATAAGAGTTGGTGCCACCATCATAGATCTTATTCTCAGAAACAGAGACATTTCTTTCTACTGTGGTTTCCGGAGTTGTGACTGTGGATTTGAAGGTGAAGTTATCAGCATGGGAGAAAATCTCTTTCCATTTTTCCTCATCTACCTGATTAGGAGATTTGACTAGGTTCTCATAATGGCATACTTTGCAGGTGTACTTTGTTCCTACATTGGTAAGGACACCATCATCGAATTCGTGTTCACCGAAATCCGTGATTGCGTCATCATCACATGTAGATGTTCTCCAATGATGATATTCATCATAAGTATAGGTTTCGGAATAGGTGTGAGTGTGTTCCGATGTGCTTTCACTATCTTTATCAGTATTCTGTGATTCTTTATCGGTTGTAGACGTATCAGTCTTCGAGGTGTCATCTGTTTTCTTATCCGTTACAGGAGTGGGTGTCTTTTCGGTATCGGATGTCTTTGACTCGGTTGTAACAGAAGTGTTTCCGTTACAGGATGCTAGTGATATTCCACCAGCTGAGAAGAGAAGCACGGCAGCGAATTTAAAT
>CAVALL010000089.1:0-6369 GCA_963589675.1 Alistipes onderdonkii
CTTTGGATGTCAGGTGAGCAAATTCAGTCTGGAAATGGAGATAGTACTCACATCCTAATAGTTCAGCCATTGAGACAGTGGCATTGAATTCTTCGGATAAATCCGAATACCCGCTAGACTGTGTGCTTGGTACAAGATCTTCTGGACGGATACCAAAGATGATATCGATTTCGTTTCCGGAAAGATACTGATCAGCGATATCCAATCGCTTCTCTAACCCTGAGATTGCTTTACTGGTGATTTCACGATTGTCATCGGCAAGTTTCTCTTTCAATTCGTTGATTCTATCTTGAATCTTTACTTTCTCCTCTTCATAGTATTTCTTTGCCAAGTTTTTCTGCTCATCAGATAACGAAAGTGTGGTTTTATCAGAGAGGATAATATGATCATCCCGTAGATGTGCATTTACGATATTCATACTAGGAGAACCGATGAATGTTGCAACAAAGGTATTCTTAGGATGATTGTAGATTTCTAAAGGTGTACCAATCTGTTGTACATAACCTTTGTTCATGACAACAATTCGATCAGCCATAGTCATAGCTTCTGTCTGGTCATGAGTGACATAAATGGTGGTTGCATGGATCTTTTGATGTAATTCAACTATTTCACTTCGCATCTGAACTCTCAGTTTTGCATCAAGATTCGAAAGCGGTTCATCCATAAGGAATAATTTAGCGTTTCTGACAATGGCTCTTCCTAAGGCGACTCTTTGACATTGACCACCGGATAAGGCCTTTGGCTTTCTCTCTAAATATTCAGTCAACTGGAGAATTTCAGCTGCCTCTTTGACCCTTCTATCGATTTCATCTTTATCAACATGCTTGATCTTTAAACCGAATGCCATGTTATCGTAGACACTCATATGGGGATATAGAGCATAAGACTGGAACACCATAGCGATGTCACGATCTTTTGGAGGAATGTAGTTTGAGTATTCACCATCGATAAACAGGTTTCCACTTGTTATGTCTTCTAGACCTGCGATCATTCTCAATGTGGTTGATTTACCACAACCAGAAGGACCGACAAAAACAATGAATTCATTTTTCTTTACGGATAGATTGAAATCAAAGACAGCCTGAACATAATTGTCATAGATTTTGTTGACATGTTCAAGTATGAGAAAGTCATCGGAAGGAGCTTCCTTATAGTGGTTAAGACTTTCCTTTTCACTTTTGACCATGTCTCTATAGACACGGACATTCTCTTTCTCATGTTCTCTCTGTTCTTTTGATTTTGTCTTGAATAATTTCATCACTGCTATCCTCCGTTTTGATTATTGTATCAAAAATGAAAAGAGGCATTTGTGCATCATGCACAAATGCCTGATAGATATAGATAAGTCAGAAACAAAATGCTGTCATCAAATGAAGTCAAATCCAATCCAAATGTTTCTTTGATCTTCTTCAATCGATATTCCATTGTGTTTCGGTGTACGGATAGACATTCACAGCTCTTTTTGATTGAGAATCCATATTCAATATAGGTTTTTCCGGATATTGCTAACGTATATTCCATACCACTAAAGAAGGAAAATAGATGATTTTTCATGATTTCATCCTGTTTCATCAATAATTCAATGACACCTTGTGACAAGGAGAATACGCCTTCAGAATGATATGCGGATAGTTTCATAAGAACATATTCTGAGAATGGAATATCGATAGGACACATTAGAACCAAAAGAGAATTGTTTAAGTCATTGCATAGGGTATGGATGCTCTTTGAAATGGTGCTTTTTAGGATATCATCGGCGATAAATGATATGATCTTAGTGGAGATTTTCCGGATATTATCAACTGAAAAATAGGATGAAAGAAGTTCTTTCAATTCAGAAAAGTCGTAATCTTCTTTGAAATAGACATAGTATTGTTTATCCATTTTTGTTCTTCTCAGCTGCTCTTTGCTTCATACGGAATTCGTTTGGTGTACAACCGATGTTATGGATGAATAGATAATACAAGGCTCTATATTCAGTAAGACCAGTAGCTTCCGCAATCTCTTTTAATGACATATCGGTGGATATGAGCAATTCCTGAGCACGTCTTAAACGCAAGGAATAGAGATAGTCTTTCATTGTCATATGCATCTTCTCTTTGAAGAGTCTTTCCATATGATTTTTGGAATAGGTGGTGTGTTCTAATATGTTTTTGATTGTAATCTTTTGGTCGAAGTTATTCTTGATGTAGGAGACAACATTGCTGATGGATACATCGATTTTCTCTTTGTTTGCAGAGGGAGTATTGACAACAATATTCAAAAGCATCTCATAAACAAGAAGAGAAATCATCATTTCATAATTTGTGTCTTTTTCTTTCAATAATTTGATAATCTTTTGAATATATGGAACGATATATTCTTTTTTGACTCCTTTGAGGACAAAGCCATATTTATTGACGAATTCACGGTAGATATTGGATACGATTGCAGACTCAAAGATATGAGCGAATGAAAAGGTCCATTCGGTATCGGGTAATTTCTTTAAAATATGATGATTGGAGTTCTGAACGAAGATCAGATCTCCTTCTTCGATGATGGTTTCAACACCATCGATCTTGAAGTATCCTTTTCCCTTGATTGTATAGTTGATCATATAGTTAGGAAAATTATTGAGCTCATTGAAATAGGAATCACCGACTTTCTGAATTCCGGCGATCTGACAGTATATTAGGTAGTCTTTTGTCTGTACTGGATTGTAATTGTAGACAGTTACACTGCCTTTGAGAAAATCATCCGTATATTTTGAGATCACTTCTTTTTTCATAATATGGTGTTTCCTTGTATATTTTGATTATAGTTTTCTATTTAATTATGTGCAATCTTTCTTTATAATTTAATGTAAGTATAGAAGGGAAAAAGAAATATGAATCATGCTAAATGTTACGTCCCAGGATATCCTAGAATCCAGTTTGTAAGACAGGATTTTAGGAATTTGAATGGACAATGGGATTTTGTGTTCCTAAATGACGATATCTCCAATCTGAATATTGCTGAAATCAACTTTGATAAGACTATCAAAGTTCCTTATGCTTATCAAAGTCCGTTATCTGGAATCGGTAATAGTGAATACCATAGATGTGTTGGCTATAGAAAGACATTCACATATACAAAAAACAAAGACAAAGATTTACTACTTCACTTTGAAGCGGTAGATTATGAAGCGTTTGTTTATTTGAACGGGAACTACATCGGAACACATAAAGGAGGATATACTCGTTTCTCCTTTGACATCACAAAATATGTGAATGAAGGTGAAAATGAAATTGTTGTTCTTGTTGTTGATGGTAAAGAAGCGGATAAAGTCAGAGGAAAACAGTCCTGGATGCCAAAGCCGTGGGGTTGCTGGTATACAGAAACGACAGGTATCTGGAGAAGCGTATGGATGGAAGAAGTCTCTCATGTAAGACTATCTTCTATGAGAGTGGATCCTATCAAAGAGAAGGATGCTCTTCGCTTTGAATATGAAATCGAGAATTTTGTTCCTGGAATTCAATTAGCCATTCATATTGAGTATGCATCTCATCCTATCGCGGATGTCATCCTTTTCCCAAAGAGTGAACATGGTGATATTGAAATCTCAATCAAGAATGAATATGAATCCTTCCGTGTACAACAGTGGTCTAGTGAATATCCGAATATCTTTGACTTAGTCTATGAAGTGAAAGACAAAAATGGAAACATGATGGATATAGTAAAGAGCTATTCCGCATATAAGTCATTCGAAGCAAAAGGTTCCTTACTCTATATCAATAACAATCCTGTATTCATGAAGATGGTATTATTCCAGGGATATTATAGAAATCTTGGATTGACACCTGAAACAGAAGATGAATATGAACGTGTCGTAAATCTTTGCAAGACTATTGGTCTCAACGGTATCCGTATGCATCAGAAGTTGGAGAGTGAACTCTTCTACTATTATTGTGACATGATGGGAATCATGACATTCTTAGAGATTCCATCTCCTTATGAATTCTCTTCTAGAACAATCGAGAGTGTTCATTCTACATTGATGGAAGCTTTGAAGCAGTATTCAAATCATCCTTCCGTTGTTGCTTATGTTCCGCTTAATGAGTCTTGGGGTGTTCCGCATATCTCTACCTCTGTTCAGGAGATGAACTTAGCTTCTTCTCTCTATTACCTTGCCAAGGCATATGATCCCAATAGACTGTGTATTGATAATGATGGATGGGAGCATGTTGAGACAACCGATATGATGACAATCCACAATTATGAACAAGAGCCTGCTCGTCTTGAGGCTTTATATAAGGACTTTGATTCTGTCATGAAAGATAGGAATCAGATGATGAATTGTAGAGCCCTGAATGATGTTGGATGCCACTATAAAGGACAGCCTGTACTATTGGATGAGTTTGTCGGTACAAGCTATTCTGGATCAAATGGTTGGGGATATGGATCCACTGTCAATAGTGATGATCAGTATGAGGAAAGAATCAGAGGCTTGATTTCCACTGCAAGAAATCATCCTTATTTCACTGGTTACTGTATTACTCAGTTCAATGATACCTATCAGGAAACAAACGGATTGTTTGATAAGGATTACAATCCAAAGATTTCAATTGAAAAACTGAAATCCATTATTTAAACATGAAAAGAACAGACTCCCCTTTATCTCTACCTATCGATAGAAGAAGACAATATGGTTTTGTTTATAAAACCAACTTTATGACGCTTCTTAAATGTTCTTTGCTTTTAATACCTTTTAGTTTACCTATATTCGCTCAACTTATTGTGCTGCTTATCTATACTGGACCTATTGTTGCTAACAGCAGTCTTTCTGATAGTGACAAGTTCACTTCCCTATTGAATCTAGTCAAGATTATCACTTTATTTTTACCTTTATCCTTACCTATCTTTTCAATCGGTCTTATCGGTATAAACAATGTCTTGAAGAAGATAATCTATAACGATGGCTTTCTGTTACTTCGTGATTTTAAGGCAGGAATCAAAGAAGGAAAACAAGGAATCCTTTTGTTCTTTATTCTTTCTATTCTGATGGCTTTACTTGTTATCGGTGTACTCTCTTTATATCCATATATCTCTTTTACTTTCTTTTTGATTCTGTGCTTCATTATGGTTCTGATGCTTCTAATTTCTTTTGTTCTTTTCCAATATCAGAATCTCTTTTCTCTTTATTACTATCAGAGTGCACTAGGAAACATCAAAAACAGCTTTCTCTTTACTTTCCATTCTCTATTCTCATCATTCGGAATACTCTTTATCGAGATAGGAGTATTTTCAATCCTATACCTGGTTGATCTGATTTTCTTCTCTCGTCTTACATTCCTGACACTGATAGGAATCATTTTACAAATCTTCTTTTTCCAGTTGAATGGAACACTGATTTTCCAATTGAATGCTGTCAGTAAGTTTGATAAGGTTATCAATCAAAAAGATTATCCTGATATGTATCGTAGAGGACTCTATAATGAACAAGATGATGAATGATATGCTGCGATTGGAAAATATATCGTTTACCTATCATGATAAGAAAGAGAATACGAAGGTATTCGATTCTCTTTCTTTATCATTGGAGAAAGAATCAATCAATGTCCTTATGGGAGAAAGCGGTAGTGGAAAGACAACACTGTTTCGATTGATATCTGGTCTATCTTATCCAGATTCTGGGCATATCTATCTGAATGACAAAGATGTGACAAATGATATTCCTCAGACAAGAGAATTAGCATTGCTCTTTCAAAATCCTGTACTATATCCTCACCTTACTGTATATCAGAATGTTATGATGGGATTGAATTACTTTGGATTGAAAGAGGAAGAGAAAGATATCAAGGTAAAGAGAGTCTTATCTCTTCTGAAATTGACATCTAAGGTTAACTATAAACCAAGACATCTTTCTGGTGGAGAAATGGAAAAGGTTGCTTTAGCAAAAGCTTTTGTCCGTGAACCCCTTTTACTATTATTGGATGAACCGTTCCATAGCATTGATCCTAGTGGAAAGAAACCTCTCTTTGATATGCTTAAACAATTAAAAGACGAATATCATACAACTATACTGATGATATCTCATGACTTTAAGGAGATATCTGATTTTGCTGACTCCGTCATCATACTGAATAAAGGCAAAGTGTATTCAAAGAAGACACCTTTGGAATTGGCTTTGAATCATGATGAGGTTGAATCAGGACTGCTAAAATAAGAGGTATTGTTCCTGAATTTACAGGAAGCAGACATATGGTTGCAAAGCAACGACATATTAGAAACTGAGTCTTTTTTGAATATCCGTAGAATGTTATAATTTTCAATATTGGAGGAATGTGTTTGCTATGGAACCTGACTTTAGGATTTACCCCTGAAAACAAGTGTTAAAGATCAACGTTCTCG
>CAVALL010000090.1:0-6206 GCA_963589675.1 Alistipes onderdonkii
GTTATTATGAGTGAAAAGAAAAGGCATCAGTCGGCATTCATAATCTCAATTTATATTATCTGTGAGAGATTCAAATCATTTCTCAAATATAAATATTGATTTTTTTGTTTCAAATATTAGTCATTATTATATGTTTTGTCCAATATTTGTACTTTTAAAAACGATGTAATTTACAAAATTATAAAAAATGTATCAAAAAGTGTTGACATAAGAATTTAATTTGATAAAATGTAACTGACGATAAGGAAAGGTAAACAAAAAATCGTCACTCACAAGGAGGTAAATCATTATGAAGAAAGCATTATTAGGATTGACCGCTTTAGGAATGTTGGCAGGATGTGCATCCAACACCAACACAAGCGCTAAGTCTGAACCAACAATTGCTGTCGATATGAGCGTCAACAACCCTCCTCACACCCTCACAACAAGCTCTAGCACAGAAGAATTGGATTGGATCTCCCAGTCCATCTTAGACAAAGGAACCGACTTCTTGAAGTCCGGCATCTCTTCCTTAGCCACCTATGCATTCAAAGCAGCTTGTGCTGAAATGGGTATCGATGTCCGTGATGCCACAACCAAGAAGATTGACCAGATCATCAATCAGCTTACAGAGATGAAAGAACAGATTGACCAAGGCTTCAGAGATTTGACCAAAAAGACACAGCAGGTCCGAGATCAGACCGTCATGCAAGGTGTCCTTGATAAATTAGAAGATGTCAGAAGTCCTATCTTAGGTGAATTGAAAACTCTCGAAGATATCGCTAGAAAGGAACAGGATCCTGACTACGACAAAGACTCTTTGGAAAAACAGAAGATCAAATTCATCACTGAATTCAAAGATAAGCTGAACTTCTACACATTGAGTAACCAGGTATGGCATACAACTGAACTTCTTGCCAATTCACTAGCAAGACCAAACGGCATTAAGCCGAGCCAGTCCTTGATGGATCTTTACGATAACACCTTAGGTGCTAACGATATCTGGGATTACCAGAGTTATGCTCCTAGAATGCAGTTCATCCAGGAATGCTCCTTCTTAGTCAATTCCTTAGCTATTCTCGGTAAACTTGAATGTGCATATCAGATCAGCTTATGCGATGAAGATGATTCCAACATCGAAGGTATCAAGCAGAATGTCAGCGATATGTGCAAAGCCGTCAATAATGTCAATGGTGTCTTCCAGAAAGAGTTACAGAAACTTAATGACATCAAGACAAGACACGATGACACGGATAAACCAACAATGTCTCACCTTAAGAGAACATTCGATGACGACGGATTTGTTCATATTTCTACAGACTTCACCACTTCCGCCTACTTAGCAACCATCTCTGTCGATGACGTCATCTTCAAGAACACATCCACTGAATTCTATAACGATAACTACTCTCACGAATTCAAGACCTTCACCGCCAACGATGATCTCTATCAGGTCATCTACAATGACTACACTACCTACATCACCTCCTACGAAGTCGAAGAAGGATATAATCTCAAATACTATCTCAGAGATTTAGGCTTCCGTATCCCGACATCCAGACAGAAAGATTTCGATGAAGCTATCGGTATCTACAAAGACATCCAGGTTGACCAGATCAGCAGAGGTGTCTTCAGAGGAAGAGACTTCTATGCTTCCTATCGTTACTACGATTGGAACGGTAAGCTCTCCGCCAACAACTTCAGCAGAGTCGGTCTCAGCTTCTGGAACAATTACGATGGCGATGATGTCTATCAGGACAACGTCAATAAAAAGTTGCTCGCCTTCATCGATGAAGACAATCAGAGACTGTATGGCCATATGACTTGGACGATCGCAGATAGAAGTGGAAGCAGCTCCTCCGACGTCCTCAGCCACATCTATAAAGGCGTCATGCAGAATGATAATGATGCCGTCTACTACCACGTCACAGAATAATACCCCCTAAAACATCTATGACGAACGAGCCTTCGCCTCTATGGCGGAGGCTCTTTTTCTATACGTTTTCGTTCAAAAATAGTGATTAAAATTCAATAAATCATTATAATAAATGACTGAGGTGTTTACTATGCAGGAAACAGAAAACAAAAACATTAAGATAGCCGTTTACAAGTGGATCAAGATTGTACAATCACTCCTTCTTATCATACTTGGATTGACCTTGGTTCTGATCTCAGTCATTCGAATCAACAAGCAAATGACTACTTCCGTCGAATCCATATCGTACTGTATCGGTGTTGCTTTCATGGCATACGGTATCATCAATATGGTTTCCGGATATCTATTAGAACACACACCGAATAATCGTGAAGTATTAATGGGTGTTGCCTTCTCCTCCTTAGGTATCTGCTTCGTCGTTAAGCCAGATATCGTTACAGATATCTTCCCGATTCTGATCATCGCCTGTGCCTATTTCTTCAGCGCTGTACTGATCGTATCCGGTGTTGAAAGAATATTAGGCAAACAGGTTAAGAAGAATATTTCTTTGGCAATACTTATCTTCATCTTCGCAGCTGCTCTTATCGCTCTTGCATCTATGTACATCTTCTACAAGAAAGACACTTCCATCATGAACTATGCCTTAGCCGGCTTAGGAGTATTGCTTGCCGCCTTAGGCATAACCTCTATCGTTCTGCTCTTGATCAAGATCAAGAACACAAAAGAAGTCGAGAAGAATCAGGAAATCCAGCGCATGAAGGAAGCAGAAGCCGCTAGAGAAAATCAGAATGTTGAAACGAAGATCATCGATATTTCCGAATTGAGAAAAAGAAACGGAAAGAAAGTCTATACAAAAGAAATTGCATTGACAGATGGTGATAATAGCGATGATGAAACAAATGGAGACGAAGTCACAGAAGAACAAGTGAGTGAAGATGAGAAGAAGGATGAGACTCCTCTTGCACTTCCAAATGAATCTCAGTCTTCTAAGAAAAAGAAGAAAAACAAATAAATGATTACATTTCAAGAGATTTTAAAAGCTGTTGAAAAACAATATAATTTTACTGCCTGTTATATCGCAGACAATCTTCATCTTGAAGATGAAATCGTAGAAGAATGGGAGAAAGGCACCCTATTGCCTAGTGAAGAACAAGCAAAGGATTTTGCAGATGTTTTTGCTATTCCGTTAAAAGTTGTCCTCGATTCCATACATATAGGAGATAAACTATGAACCAGAAACGTTGCCTTACTATTCAGGATTATAGCTGCATGGGACGTTGCTCCCTCACTGTAGCACTTCCGATTCTATCCGCTTGCGGAGTAGAAACCATCGGTTTACCTACCGCCGTTTTATCCAATCATACTGCTTTTGCATCTTGGACCTATGTCGACCTGACCTCTGAAATGGAGAAGTCTGTTGAGAAATGGATGGATTATGACCATAATTTCGATTCCATCTACACAGGATATCTTGGAACAGAGCAGATTCCGATTGTGAAGAATCTGATCACAAAGCTGAAGACTGATGATACATTTGTCATGATCGATCCCGCATTTGGAGATGCCGGCAAGATGTATCCTGGCTTTGATGAAAAAGAACACGTCAAGAACATGAGAGACCTTCTATCCATCAGTGACATCACTTGTCCTAATCTTACAGAAGCCTGTTTCTTAGCCGGTGAAGAATACAAAGGTGAAGGTCCTTTTGATGATGAATACTTAAAGAGCCTTGCAAAGAAGCTGAGTCTCTTAGGACCTAAAAAGGTATTATTGACCGGAACAGTGTTCGATGGCAATAAAATTGGATGCATCTGCTATGACAAAGAGAAAGACATTTTCACACGTTATGAGACAGAATGCTATCCTGGAAGATATCATGGTGCAGGAGATAGTTATTGTTCTGCTTTCGTCGGTTGCATGCTCAACGATTTATCTATTGATGACTGTATCAGAATCTCACATAACTTTGTCCATCAGTCAATGAAATACGATATCGATAACAATATCGACGGTCTACTCTACGGACTTCAGTTTGAAAAAGCTCTTCCGGAGCTTATTAAAGAAATCGAAGACGCTAAATAAGACGTCCATAAAGATGCAGAGATGCATCTTTTTTTGTAACGAAAAAGGGCTCTGCATTTCTACAGAGTCCTTCTTATATTTCTTATTTTTCTTCACTGACAAGCTTTGAGATTTGAGGATTGACAGCCATCGAAGACTGAAGTGTCATTTCAGAAAGTTTCTTTCCGAACTCAATGGAATCCTTAAAGTTCATATCATTATGTAGACCGTGTAAGACACCTGCAAACAGGGCATCACCAGCACCATTGGAAGAGACTACATTCTCAACCTTCTTAACTGGTATCATCTCAACTGTGTTGTTGTATCCGACTGTAATTGGACCAGAACCATCTGTGATGATAACGTTCTTAACACCACGTTTAAGAAGTTCATCTGCAAGCTTTACAGGCTCTGCATCCATCTCAAGAAGATATCTAGCCTCTAAAACATTGGATTTGTACAGATATATTTTCTGAAGGTGCTTCTTGAAACGAACAACCTTATTGGCAGAAACAGCCTCGACATAGAAGCGATGGGAAAAGTAATCCTGGAACAGATGGTCGATTACATCCTGATTGATGTTGGCCTCTAAGACAATGTTATGATGTTTTTCAATCACTTTGCGGAAAGGAAGAATATCGCTATACTTCATCTTATCAAGGATTGCAGTGTCACACACTGCGACATACATATCATGTCTATTGTCGTATATCGCTAGGTAAGAGGATGATGGCCCATGATAATTAGGAGTGTACAGCTTTACATCAAGCTTTCTTAAATCGCATTTCAGTTTCTGACCGAATGCATCATCTCCTATTGCGGTGATGAATGAGACTCTATCTTTTAATAGAGCCAGATTCTCAACAGTATTTCTACCGACACCGCCATAAGATGTTTTCAATTTTCCGATATTGGAGTCATTAGGAATCAGCGCATTTTCTGATATTGCAGCATAGTCAATATTAGAGCCACCGATGACTAAAATGTCTTTCATATGGAAATTTAGAGTTTGCTTCCTTCGTTATAGTTCGGAATATCCTGAACCTTCTCAATATCAGAGAACTTGGCAGGGATATCATTTGTTCTACCGAAGAGCATGATCTGAACTGTGACTTCTCCACGTTCTGTATCGATGGATTCGATGACACCTTCCGAATCACGGAACATGCCGGAGATGAGTTTGACTTCATCACCAATCTTGTAATCGGAATAGATATCCGGATCATTGATGTTCATTCTCTTCAAAACAGGTTCAATCTCTTCACGAGGAATCGGGAAAGGCTTAGCACCTTTACCGGAAGAACCAGTAATACCAGAGACACCGGGAGTGTTACGGACAACGAACCATGTCTCATCCGTCATGATCATTTCAACGAAGATATATCCAGGATAGAAGTTCTTGGTCTTGACCTTCGGTTTCATCTGACCTGTGACCTTATCCTTTGTCATCTTCGGATTGCCGTTGTCATCGAGAACAGGTTCATCATACTTAGCAACAACAATACGGAAGATCTTATCTTCCATATGGAATGATTTTCTTCTCAATTCCAAATCTTCGGCAACCTTGGCTTCCTTAGTATTGAAGGTGTTGATAACATACCATGCCTTTTCAGCAGGAAGACTTTCGACTTTGCTGCCTTCATCGTCATCATCACCAGAATTAACCTTACCGAGATAAGGATTATAGTTGTCTCCTCCATTTTCGACAGTTTCTTCTGTCTTTAAATCGTTTTCTTCATCAAACATTAGAATAATCCTCCATTTCTAAACCAGTTGACCAAACGAATTGCGGCTGCCGCAGATTCACTCGAAGAATCAGAAGACTTCGGGAATGCTTCCTCAAAGGCCTTCATAATCTGAGCTGCAAGCCAGTCACTGAGGACAATGGCAAGTGCAGCAACAACAGAAATGACCATAACGATGCCAACAGATCTCCATAAGGTTCTGCTGTCAGGCCATCGAATACGTCTTGCTTCTTCTCCAACTCCACGGAAATACTTTGTTATTTTTTTCATTGGTTACTTTCCTTCCCTATGAATTGTATGTTTACCACATTTTGGACAAAACTTCTTTGTCTCAAAACGAACACCATCTCCTTTTTTCTTCGTCGCATTATAGTTTCTTGATTGGCATTCTGTGCAGACTAGCGATACTTTTTCTCTCATATAAAGTCACCTCACTGATTCAAATAAAAAATCCCTTTTGGGGACCTGAATATATTATATATAAA
>CAVALL010000091.1:0-6089 GCA_963589675.1 Alistipes onderdonkii
ATATTTTATAATATACATATATTTAGAAAGGACTCAGCTATTATGAAACTTACCATAAAAAGAGTAGAACTTCTCAAGCTATTGACCTATGCTTCCCAGGCCATTCCTTCCCGTTCTGCTGAGAATCAATATTTGAATTATCTTATCGATGTAAATGATGATGGTGTCTCTATCATTGCAAGTGATGGATCCATTTCTACTAAAGTATCCCAAGGAATCAAAGATGAGAAAGGCAATGATGTCATCCTCTCTTTGGAAAAGGGATTGATTCAGACTCCTGCCAAGATGTTACTAGACATCATCAGCAAGTTAGGCGGAGAGATCGTCACTCTTGATATGGTCGATACCGGATTATTGAATATTTCCGATGATATCTCTACCTTCAACCTTGTCACCAAGGATGGAGAAGAGTATCCGAATGTCAATCTCAACATTCCGGAAGGCAAAGTCGGATTCACAGTTCCTTTGAAGGATCTTAAGACTCTCTTCGATACGACATCCTATGCTGTATCGACAAAGGGCAATGAACTCTATACCGGAATCAATGTCAAAGCTTTGATGGGCAAACTCTCATTCATCGCAACAGACGGCTTCCGTCTTGCTTCTCTTACAATTCCGGAAGCAAATCAGGAAGTCAACTTCACCTTCACATGCCCTGTCAAATCTCTTGATATGGCTACTAGAATCTCAGAGTCTGGTGAATGCACAATTTATCTCGATGAGCAGAGAGCTCTCTTTGTCTCATCCAATGTCATGATCTCAACCCGTCTTCTCCATGGAGACTTCCTCTCTACTGCAAACCTTATCCCTCCTTCCTATCCTTATTGCATTAAGATGTCGACAACAGACTTCCTCTCCTCTGCCGACCGTGTCAAGATCATCTCCTCTGCCGATAATAGCAGAAACTCTCAGGTCAAGCTTACACTATCCAAAGAGGGGGGGGCCACATTGACTGCAAAGAGCTCCAATTACGGTAACTCCGAAGAGAAGCTTCGCATCAGCTCCATCGTCATGGATGACAATGTCGAAGTCTTTGAAATCTACTTCAATGTCGATTATGCAATCGATGCTGTCAAAGCTTTGAGAAGCGATACCATCACATTCGCGTTGAATGGACCGACTCGTTCTGTCTTTGTCAAGAATGACAATCCGGACAACATTCAGCTCTTCCAGCCGATCACAGCCAACTGATTGAAAGATAGGCTGAAATCAAACGATTTCAGCCTTTTTCTTTGTTTCTCATTTTTTATTCATGTTATGATAAAACCATGGAAAAGAAACTGACAAGAGATGAACTTCTCATTGAACTTATCGAAAGAGCAAATGATATCTTCTCAACTGCAGAACAGAAGTATGATATCGGTCAGATTTTAGAGAACAGTTCTTCCTTCAAAGGAAAGAATCATCTCTTTTTGGTTCAGTGCTATTTCAATGAGACGGAGGCACTATTCTCACTTACTGAGAAAGATGCAATCAAGCAAGCTCTCTTAGCTGTCAAGGAAGGCAGTGACTATGGATGCTTCTATCTTTATCAGTTATGGAAGGATAAGAAACCGGTGGAAGCGAGAAACGCACTTCGTATCTGCTGTGACTACGGTTATCCGGAAGCATTCCTTGAAATAGCTAAGTGCAAGCACTACGGTATCCTTTTTGAAAAGGATATTGATGGAGCTATTCAGTATTACAAGAAGGCAGCTATGTCTGGAAGGAAAGAGGGATATGAAGGAGAGATGAAAATCTATCTGGAACTGAATCAAATCGATAAAGAGAAAGAAGTGTATGAGGAAGCGAAAAGAAACGGAATCGTTCTTTCTGGGGTAATAGAATGAAAAAGGCAGTCATAGTCGGTGCACTACAATTAAATGACTATTCCTTTCTGAAAGAGAGTAATGCGGATTGTTTTGTCGCCTGTGATGGCGGATACAAAGGCTTTCTGAAGATGAAAATGGAACCCGATCTCTTTGTCGGGGATTTTGATACATTGGATAAGGACTCTATCTCTCATCCGAAGAAAATGATCATCTTACCTGTCATGAAAGATGATACGGATGTCCTTTATGCAGTCAAGGAGCTATTGTCTAAAGGATATGATACGTTTGAATTCTACGGATGCTTAGGTGGAAAGATAGAACATACTATCGCTAATATCCAGGTGTTAGCATACCTAGTGAAAAATAACGCAAAAGGCTATTTATTTTCAGAAAACAGTCAAATTGTCGTTCATATGATACATAATTCATGTATCCGCTTTAAGCCGTTAAAGAGTGGATTCCTATCTGTTTTCAGCTATAATGGCTTAAGTAAAGGAGTCGATATCGAGAATTTCATGTACACATTGAAAGATGCAGAGTTGTCTTCGGATGTGCCTCTTGGAATCTCAAATCAGTTCATATCCAAAGAGGGTAGAATCTCTGTTCAGGATGGAACGCTTCTCCTTGTTGTACCAAAGGATAGTTACTATGAATGAAGAACGTAAAGCAGGCATTGAAGAAAAAGAAAAGGAACCCGTAAGAATAGCGACCATCATCGGTATCATATCGGTCATATTGAATCTGTTATTAGGTATCACAAAGATTGTAGTAGGAAGACTTGTTTCCTCTTCCGCTGTCTTTTCGGATGGTGTCCATGGAACAGGTGATGTGTTGACTACCATCATCGCTGTCATCTCCGTATGGATTGCAGCGAGAAAAAGAAACAACAAATACAATTACGGATATGAAAGATGGGCAAGCATCGCCTCATTGATACTGTCCGTCATCCTCTTTGTCACAGCTGGTGAGATCATCATCGAATCCTCTCACTCACTGATTGAAATCATCAAAGGAAGTGAAACGGAAGAGACGATCGCCTTCACATCGATGTGGTATGTCTCACTCTCCCTTGCCATTGCAAGCATTGTCGTAAAAGGAATCATGTTCTTCATCACGATGTATGGAGCAAAGAAAGCACACTCCAAAGCCATGAAAGCAGATGCCTGGCATCAGATTGTCGATGCTTTCTCCTCGATTGCTGCAATCTTTGCCTTATTTGGCTATGTCTGGCTTCCAAAGAACAATTTCCTAGACTCTTTATTCACTTATCCGATTGCTATCATGGTCATCGTTATCGGAATTGAGACTTTCACAACAGCAGCCAAGGAACTCACCGATCATGCCATCTCTAACGAGAAGATGGAGGAAGTGAAGAAGGTACTCTATACTGTCGTAAAGAAGGAAGACGTGAAACTGATTCATTCCCGTATTTTCTCAGAAAAGTTCTACCTCGATATCTATCTCCTTCAGGATAAGAATATGACCTTAGAAGAGAGCGATGATGTTGCAGATAAGGTGAAAAACGCTCTCTTTGCCTCTTTTGATGACTGTAAGAATGTGTATGTAATCGTGGAACCAAACGATGAAATACATCGAAAACAGGAAGAGAATGTAAGGTAATTGATGCATTTTGCTATTTTCGTCATAATCAATCTTAATAATTTTGTTCAATTGTTGTAAACTAATAGACGTGCTTTGGGAGGATCAACATGAAGCTCGATAAGAATGCAGTTGTTTATGCTTTGAGTGCCAATACGGAACTTGCCGAAAACGTTGCTAAGAAGCTTGATACCAAACTTGCTGCCGTACATCTTGCCACATTCCCGTCTAATGAAGTTCTTGCCTGTCCGATTGATACGGTCAGAGGAAAACAGGTTTTCATCATTCAGTCTACCTGCCCTCCGGTCAATGATAAATTGATGGAATTGCTCATTTTCATCGATGCCTTAAGAAGAGCATCCGCTGGGGAAATCAATGTCATCATTCCTTACTTCGGATATGCAAGACAGGATAGAAAATCCAAACCGAGAGAACCGATTTCTTCGAAATTGGTTGCTGACCTTCTCGTCACAGCTGGTGCAAATAGAGTCATCACATTCGATTTGCATGCCGCTCAGATCCAGGGATTCTTCTCCTGCTTGGAAGATGATATCTCCGCAATTCCTCTGATCGGTCATGTCTTATTCAATGATCATGATATCGATAAGAGCAATACAGTCGTAGTCTCTCCAGATCATGGCGGAGTCAATCGTGCCAGAAAGATTGCAGAGAAACTCAATGCTCCTCTTGCCATCATCGATAAGAGAAGAAACAATAAATATCAGCCAGAAGTCATGAACATCATCGGTAGCGTTGATGGAAAAGACTGTGTCATCATCGACGATATGATCGATACTGCAGGAAGTGCGATTGCTGCTGCAAAAGCACTCAAGAATGCTGGTGCTAGAAAAATCTTCATGGCAGTCACACATCCAGTTCTTTCTGATCCTGCCTTTGAAAGACTTACAACAGCCAAAGTCTTTGAAAAACTTTATGTCACAGATTCCATCCCTCTTGCCCCGAAATTCGTTGACAACAAGGATGTTCCGATCACAGTCATCTCACTAGCAGATATCATCTGCAATGCAATCTTAGCTATCAATCATGATAGTTCCGTCTCTGATATCTATACTCAGTACGTCGACTAATAATGATAAGGCACCCGTAAAAGGTGCCTTTTTCAGTCAAAAAAACACTGTTTTCTATGAAAATAACTCTATATATACAATAAACCCTGACACTTACAATATTTATGTGTGAAAAAAGGAGGGGGTTATTTTCATTCATCGGCTAGCCGATGAATGAAAATGTGCACAATAAAACCGCAATCGCTTATCATATTTTCGTTCACAAAACACAAAAAGGAAATTGCGGCATGAACATTTTAGCATTGATTGACGGGATGAGTGAAGAGGAAATCGGAATGATGATACTCGGAGAGACGAATTCGTTCATCTGCGAGAAGGCACAGAAGCTTCTCGACGGCCTCATGGAGAATGAGATCATCGACTTCTTCGCGGATGCGTCTAACGCCACGGAAGGCAACTTCAGGAACGGATATTATTCAAGGACGCTGAACACCGTCTACGGTCCCCTCACGCTCAGGGTTCCCAGAGACAGGATCGGACAGTTCAAGACGAGATTCATAGCCCCTTACAAGAGGACGACGGACAACATCTGCGAGATGATCCAGAGGCTCTATGTGCGCGGAATGACGGAGCGTGAGATCGTTGACGAGATCAACGACGACTTCGGAACCTCACTGTCGCACGAGACCGTCAGAAAGACCGTGAACAAGGTGCTTAAGGATGCCCTGGTCTTCAACAGCAGGGTCATTCCTGACTGTCCGATTGTCTTCCTTGACGGGACATATGTGCCGATAAAGCGAAGATATGACGGCACGGCAAAGGTTGAGAAGGAATGCGTCATGGTGGCCCTTGGAATCACGAAAGAGGGCGAAAAGGTCATTCTTGGCTTCTATTTCACTCCGAATGAAGGCGCATGGTCGTGGGACGATGTCTTGCCGGACCTGAAGTCCAGAGGCCTGTATTCCACCTCTCTCTTCATCACGGACGGCCTTCAGGGAATGCCCGAGGCGATTCAGAGGAACTTCCCCGGGGCAAGGCACCAGCTTTGCCTTGTCCATGAGACAAGAACGATATGCAGGGACATCCGCAAAAGCGACAGGAAGACGGTAGCCGGCGAATTCAGGGAAGCCTATTCCGCGGGAAGCAGGGACGAAGCGGAAAGACGTCTTTCCGCATTCGAGACAAAGTGGGAGAAGACCTATCCGAACATGGTCAGGAAGCTGAGAAGACAGGCCGACCTGTTCACCTTCATGGACTATCCGAAGCCTTTATGGAAGACAATCTACACTTCGAATGCGATCGAGGGATTCAACTCGAAGCTGAAGAGGCAGACAAGGAAGAGAATCCTGATGAATTCGGAGAACAACGCGATCATCACGATCGCATCATGTTGCGCCGACTACAACAAGAATGCGGGAAGGATAAAGCTGAGGAGATTCAATGAGATGTCCGATGATGAGAAGAACAGCCTGCTGCTGAAGAACTGAGAGGACTGACGGCGGCCTTTCTTCCTGTTCATGAACAGGAAGAAAGATATAAGAGATTGCGTCTATAACGTTAGGTTAAGAATTTTCACACATAATACTTGCAAATATCTAAACCCTGTATCAATGTCATAGATGTTATATGTATAAACAAGGCTTGCATTTGT
>CAVALL010000092.1:0-5910 GCA_963589675.1 Alistipes onderdonkii
CTTTAAGATATCTGAAAACTATCTGACGGTAATCATTCCATTCGCGTTTAAACCAACATGGGCAATCGCCGCAGAAGCAACAAGGGATTCGCAAACTCTTACAAAAGGTCAAGAAACAATATTGAAAGTGCTAAAAGAAAGCCCTGGGTTAACAGGAACTGAACTTGCAAAAGAAGCGAATATCAGTATATCCAGCGTCAAAAAGAATATGGTCGTACTTCAGGAACTCGGTCTGATTGAAAGATCGGGTTCCAAAAGATACGGTCATTGGATCGTGAAATAGAAACAATTATATCATTCGTAAATATATATTTCGGCTATTAACCAATAGATACCGTTCATCATGTATAGCAATCAATCAGAAACCATTCTACACTTTGCTATGTGATTACAGCCTTCTTCGATGCTAAACATTCACCTAGCATTATGCTACAATATTTTTGAAAAAAGAGACACAAGTATGGAATCCAAGGATATTCTCTACAAGCCAAAAGAACTTTATGAAAGACAGCTGAAGCAACAATATCACCAAGCCGCAGAAGAGTACTTCAATAAGCTTGTCAAAGATACGAAAACGGATGCTGATATCAATTTTCAGCATGTCAAGGAATACAAGGAACTGCTGTCCAAACAAAAGGAAGCAGAAAACAGTGTAAGTCAATCAAGTGGATTAAAAGCATTCTTTATTGTTTTAGCCGTCTTCAGTTTCATTGGTGCTTTTATTTTCTGTCTTGTTGCTATATCGAACATTGCAAAATCTTGGTGGGCGCTATTCATAATGGCAGCACTGATAGGATTAGCTATCTTTTTGATTATCTACACACGTAAGAATATTGATAATGTCATCACTCAAAAACAAGCCGCAGTAGAGAAATTGAAACAATCAGCTGATTCCAAACTAAATGAGTGTTATATGGATATGCAAGCCTTAAACAATGCATTCGACTGGTCAATCCCTAACAAGATAATGCAGAGGGTAACAAATATCATTGAACTAGATCCATACTTTTCCAGAAAGCGTCTGAATTATCTTGTTGAAAAATTCGGTTTTGATGAAGATGGTGACGATAACGAATCAACTCTTGGTATTCTCTCCGGAAGCATTCAAGGAAATCCGTTTGTCCTAAAAAAGACACTCACTGAAGAATACTTGAATAAGAAATACGTAGGAAGCATGACAATCACATGGGAAACCTACTCCATCAATTCAAAAGGTGAAACTGTCACACATTACCATTCTGAGGTTCTGACAGCCAGTTCTGTTCACAAAGCTCCGTTCTATTCTACAAACACTGTCCTTATCTATGGAAATGAAGCAGCTCCTCATCTTACCTTCACACATTCTCCATCCAACATCAATCAACTCAATGCAAAAGAAAGAGAAAAAGAAGTAAAACGTAAAATGAAGGAAATCAATAAGTCTGCAGATAAAGCTGTCGAGAATGGTTCCTCATTCGTTCCGACAGGAAACGATGAATTCGATGTCTTCTTTGGCGGACTAGATAGGAACAATGAAGTTGAGTTCCGTCTATTATTCACACCGCTTGCGGAAAAGAATATGGTAGAACTTCTCTCTGATCCTATGCCCTTCGGAGATGATTTCCATATGATAAAGCAGAATATGGTCAATTGCATCGTATCAAAACACTCTCAATCATTTGACTATTCCGCTTCTCCAGGTCTATATACATCCTATGACCTAACTATATCCAGAAATGCATTTGTCAGTTATTGTGATGAGTTCATTAAAAATCTCTTCTTTGACTTAGCTCCTCTGTTATCCATTCCACTTTATCAGATGCATAAACCAAAGGAATACATATACGAAAAAGAACCTTCCTCCAATTACTCCTACTGTGAACATGAAACGATTGCAAATTCTATGGATCAAAATCTATTCATGCCTTATGATGCTGATCCTTCCTTACCGGTCATGATCAAATCCAAATCAGCATCAAAGTGTGGAAATGTAGACCGTGTCCACGTACATTCCTACTCTTATCAGACAACACCAAGAGTCGATTATATCTCAGTATATGGAAGGGATGGATTCTGGCACAAGGTTCCGGTTCCATGGATAGAATATGATAGAGTCGATGATGATCAATCCTTTGATTTAGCATATACAGGTGCGAATAAACAGAAAGTGAATTCTAAACTCTGCGAAGAGAATTCGTTTACGCATCTTATGTCTACTGCAAAAGGAGCCTTCTTAGGAAGAGGAATGGTATCCTTATTGGAAGATGGACTGTCACAAAAAGATATCGACAAATTACTGAAGGATACATTCCAAGAAAAAAACTGATACAGACACTAGAAAATCAAATATAATATTGATTGAACACAGTCAATTAGAAAGGAATTAAAACAATATGCCACAATTAGATGAAACAGATGTAAGCTTGGAAAACAAAGAAGGAAGAAGTGTACATGTCATCGACAAGAAAGTACCGGTAGAACTAAACACGACAGACAAGGTTGTCAATGTCGCTGTTTGGTTTTTATTCATCATCGGAGGTGTTGCTTACACGATTAAGAAGAATCATGCACGATCCTATTTCAAGCAATTGGAGCAGAAAATCCAGCATGATGCATCTACCATTGATAACTATATGGAACAGCGTGTCATCATTCTTCAGAACACAGCCAAACTGATTGATAAAGCTATTTCCTTGGACAAAGAGACCTTTGTCGATGTAGCGAAAGCGCGTAGTAGCACCTCATCTGACAACGACTTAGCCAGAAATGAATTACAAGCAAACCTGGATACAGCTCAAAAATCTCTCAATGTCGTCTTAGAAAGATATCCTGAACTAAAGGCACATCAGGAAATCCAGGACGCCTTACAACAGAACTCTTATCTCCAACAGGAAATCACCGCTGCAAGAGAAGTCTACAATGATTCCGTTGCAAAGTGGAACACTGAAATCTTTACCCTTTGGGCAAAGAAATATGTCGCCGCTAAGGAAGGATATACTACTCGCATCCCGTTCATTGCATCAAAAGAAATTAAAGATAAATCAGCAGGCATTTTCTTCTAAATGTATAAGGTTTCTTGCTGCATTTCAAACTTATTTACCATTACTTTAGATAGCAATCAGACACACTATTGTCTCAAAATTTATAAACATTTATTTTCATAACCAACATCTAAAACAATCTATGCCTCTCTAGCTAAACACTAGAGAGGTTTTCAGTATATGGCACAAAGAAAACATGCACTACTTTTGCTTTACGTTTTAAATATCTATTTATTTTTCTCTATTTTCATCTCATTTTGATGAAATTCAGTCCATAAAAAAGTAAAATATCATAGTTATGAAAGAAAAAATATTAGTATCAGCATGTCTTATCGGTGAAAACTGTAGATATGACGGAAAAAACAATCTAAAAAAAGAAATACTTGCCTTGACCAAGTACTATGATTTGATTCCGATTTGTCCAGAAGTCAATGGTGGCATGAAAACACCAAGACTCAATTCTGAAATAGTCGGAGACAAAGTCATCAATGCTAGAGGAAAAGATGAGACTCAGTTCTATTATGATGGCGCCTACTGGGCAACTTCCATCGCTAGAATCTATAACATCAAGCTAGCTATCATGAAAGAAAGAAGTCCAAGCTGTGGATGTAAGGTGATACACAACGGAAAGTTTGATGGCAAAGTCATACCTGGCAAAGGAATCGCTGTCAGACAATTAGAAAAAATAGGCGTCAAAGTCATCGATGAAGATGATGCAATAGAATTATTAAAACAATTGGAGGAAAAAAACAATGTTCAATGATCAACAGTTCACACAGGATATCAAATCCAAACCGTATGTCATCAAGCAGATGACAGAGATTCTTAACAATTCGGAATATAAGACTCTTCGTGATAAACTCACAAAAAAGAGAAAAACAAATTCCCTTATCATCCTATGTCTCGGTTTGATTTTCACTGTTGTCGCTTTCTTTGCCGGATGGATGGTATCTGAAAAGCAGATCTTTGTCGGCATCATTCCTGCTGTTATCGTCCTCCTTATGACTTTAGGCGGCATCTATGTCGTATATAGAAATGCAAAGAAAAACTACACATCCGTAATCGCTCCTCAGATTATCGAAGCATTGTACGGACCAAAAGCCAATTACAATCCGAATGGCGGATATGCAAGAGATTACCTTGTCGGCATCGATTGCTTCCCTGTCAACAGATTGAACCAGGATACCTTGATTGAAGGTCATTACTTCGGTATTCCTTTCACCATTGCCAATGTCGAATCCTATCACTATGAAACAAGAGGAAGTGGAAAAGACGCGCACCAAGAGAAGGTGACTGACTTCTATGGTTCTGTCATGTCCTTCAAGATGAATAAGCCTTCTGAATCAATTATCAAAGTTGTTGAAGGATCGAACCTCTTCAAAGGCAACACAATCGATTTTGAAAGTTCTGCCTTCAATAAGAAGTTCAACACCTATTGCGATGATAGAGAACATGCCTTCTACATCATCACTCCTCAGCTTCAGTTAGCCATGCTTGATATTGAAAAAGCACTCCCTGGCGGATTGAAGTTCATCTTCCGCGGACAGGAACTTGTCCTCGTCGCTTCTAGCAATACGACATGCTTCAAAGGTGTCGATATCAAAAAGTCTGATAATCACAATATCAACGCTATCTTAGATGATATCTTAGGTCCTGCCTTCATCATCGAAAAGATGAACCTTGATCACAAGTTCTTCCTTGATGAAAGTGACTTGAATAGTGGCTCAACTAGTACTAAGAAAGATGATGACAACACAATCTTATCCGATGAAGATGTTGCATCCATCAAGAAAGCTGTCAAAGACGAAACCGGCATAACAAAAGAAGATATCGATAAGGTCAAAGAGACAATCGATTCAGAAAGTAAATGAAGCCCTTTTCCATCGCAGGAATCGAAATCAAAAACAGATACGTTCTAGCCCCCTTAGCTGGATTTACCGACTACGCCATGAGAAAGTTATCCTATGATTATGGCGCAGGCCTTTTGTATACCGAAATGGAGTCCTGTGAAGCACTCTGTTTCAATTCAAAATTGACAATCGAAGATATCAAAAATACAAAACTAGACAAAGCAAACTGTCCTGACGGAAAGCTTGCTTTGCAGATTTTCGGTGGAAAGGAAGAATCCATTCTAAAATCCATACCGATTGTTGAAGAATACGGAGACTATGATTTTCTTGATTTCAACTGTGGTTGTCCTGTTCCAAAAGTCATCAAACAGCATGCCGGAAGCTATTGGCTCAATAGAGAAGATGAACTCATTCCTCTTCTGAAAAGAATGGTATCCATTTCCTCTAAGCCGGTCATTATCAAAATCCGTATCGGATATACACAGATTCAAGATATCGTTCCATTATGCAAACGAATCGAAGATACCGGTGTAAAAGCCATTGCTGTACATGGAAGAACAAGAAATGAATTCTTCTCTTCTGCTGTTCATTATGATGTCATAAGAGATATCAAAAAGAATGTATCCATCCCTGTTATCGCCAATGGCGAAATCACCGAGGATAATTTCCTTGATGTATTAAACGAAACAAACGCAGATGCAGTCATGATCGGTCAGCACGCTATCGGTTATCCAAAAATATTCAGTGATATGATTGCAAAGGAAGAGAATAGACAAGTAGTGGAAAAGACACTATCAGGTCAGTTAAATGATCTAAGAAAACATCTTGATCTCATCTTCTCTATCAAAGATGAGAGAAGCGCCTCCTCAATCATGAGAAGTTTTGCCGTCAACTACGTCAAAGGTTTCTCCGATAGCAAGAAGTATCGAAATCTATT
Organism: Alistipes onderdonkii; assembly: GCA_963589675.1. Taxonomy (GTDB): domain Bacteria; phylum Bacillota_I; class Bacilli_A; order RFN20; family CAG-288; genus Enterosoma. Next base: position 5,808 of record CAVALL010000092.1, read on the forward strand.
GGTTCACTGCTCTAGCAAAGAAGAATATTTCTCTGTTATCCAGTCCATTGAAGATGAATTTCATGCTCAATAAATGCTTACTTGAGCATTTTAGACCTAGTAC
>CAVALL010000093.1:0-5880 GCA_963589675.1 Alistipes onderdonkii
TAAAGGATATTCCGCTTGGGATATCCTTTTTCAATATCTTTCTATTTCCACATATTTTTGGTAAAATTCTTATATTATGAAAAACGAAAAACTTAAAGAACATTTCAAAAAGATGACAAAACATGACATCATCTCTGTTGTCTGTATGGGATTAGCCTCTATTTTAGGACTATATATGTCTATCGGAATGAGCGTATCCATAGCAAACGGCAAGACATTATTCGGAGATAGCAGCAATCATGAAAATGTCATGGAGACAGCTGTCTCAAAGAACGATTACATTGTCTTGACTCTTTTTTGGGTATTGACTGCTATTGTCCTATTCCTCTTCATCTATTACCTTCTCTTCAAAAAGCCAGATGACAAAAAGATAGTCAAAAAGGAAATCGTTGAAGGAAAGACTGTCATTGTGAAAGAAGAAAACAAAGATGAATCTAGATGATTTGCAAAACGACCTTCTCTTATTGAAGGAATGTGAACTTGTCCGCTATGAGCTGAAAGCTGATTCCCTTATACTCCAAGTTGTCGCCGATAACGAGGAAGAAGAGGAAGAACATGAACATGAGCATCATGAAGAAGAAGAAGAAGAACATGACTGCTGCATGGAAGGATTGAACGGCCACCTCTATATCATTACGTTCCATGGCGTAAAAGACTTCACTTCAAAAGGTGAGGAATGTGATAATTATGTCTTAAAAGACATGGTCTATAATCAGAACTCTCTCTCCTTATCCTATGATGGTAAGAATCTCTTCGAACCCGACTCTGAACTTCATCTGAGTTTCTCATTTGATGATATCGAAGTAGAGGATGGGGGAAAGATCAAAAGTCCTGAAGTATAAGTTACACTCTATCATTGAAACATTAGATTGTAAAATCTTAAACAAACGTAAAATCCCACCTTACGAGGTGGGATTTTCTTGTTATTATTATTCTTCTTTTCCGTCGTTACCATTAGCGTGATGCTTTTCGGTGACTTTTTCTCTGATCTCGGTCAGAGCCTTATAGATTTCATCGTTTGTCGCATCTGGATGCTGCTGAATATAGGTGTCGAATTCTCCGATGATATCACCCATATATGGTTCCTCGTATTCTTCGGAATAGGAGTCATCATCCTCTTCTTCATGATCGTGGTCATGTTCATCTTCTGCTTTGACAACATTCTTATCTGTCATATATTCCGGATAAGTATCATCAATCTTCAGATATTCGTGTTCCGGTTCGAAATAGGTGAATAACACTCTGAAGTGAATGGCAACATCCTTGAGTGCATCAAAGAGAACATCTTTGACTTCTCTTTCTCTGTCCGCATACATATCCGGTGCTTCAACACGGATATTGAGACGGAAGGAGGTCTGTTCGATTCCATCATGAATGAGGAATGATTCCGGAGCGAAGAAGACTAAGTCTTCATCCTTGCAACGATAGATCTCAACTAAACGGCTGTGAATTTTCTTTGTGACTTCGATGGCCTGATAATAGTCCATGCCTAATAAGGAAACTGTAATCATTTTCTAAATCCTTTCAATTGTTTTCGCTTTCGCAATCGACATCGATGCTGATATCCACTTTGTCAGTCATTGACCGGAAGTCATTGACACCGGATAATATCTTCATCGCTTCATCGACTGACTTATATTTTATCAAGATTGTTCGATAATATCTTCCATTAATGTGTGCAATATATGGGGCAGAGGGTCCATAGATGTTGAATCGAAGGCCATTTGTCTCTTTCAAGAGGTAGTTCTTGATTTGATCTGCCATCGAGATCACTTCCTTTAAATCCACTCCTTTGACATTGACGCTGGATAGATACGTATAAGGAGGATACTGATATTTCTTTCTCTCCTCCATTTCCTTTACATAGAAGGAATTATAGTCTTGCTTTGCTGCTAATTGTATCACCTCATTATCGGGGTTATAGGTCTGTAACAAGACTCTTCCCTTGAGATCTTTTCGTCCTGCTCTTCCGACAAACTGAGAGATGAGATCAAAGGTATCCTCATTTGCCCTGTAGGAAGGGATTCTAAGTGAAGAATCCGCATCTAGTATACTTGCTAATGTGACTTTCGGGAAGTCATGTCCTTTGGATATGATTTCTGTTCCGACGATGATATCCGTTTCACCATGGGCAAAGTCATCAAGCAACTGATGTCTTACAGCATTAGAAGAGACATCGGAATCGAGTCTTGTTATCTTAGCCATCGGGAAGAAATATCTTAACTCCTCATAGGCTCTTTCTGTTCCATATCCAAGAGTGAGGAAATCTTTGCCTCCGCATTCACAGGTATGACCAATTGTCGTCATCTTATATCCACAGTGGTGGCAGTGCAAGGAGTCATCTCTTTTATGATAGTTAAGAGGGATACCACAATTCGGGCATAGAACTGTCTTATGACAGTTTCTACAGATATACACAGGAGAATATCCTCTTCTATTGATGAGGACCATCGATTGTTCTTTTCTTTTCAAGTTCTCTTCTAATTCATGGATAAGACGAATCGAAAACATGCTCGATTTCTCCGGTGCTAAGGAGGAGGGATCATTCATGTTGACAAAAACGATCTCTTTTTCCTGAGACTTTGCAATCCTCTTGTTCATATAGAGAGGATAGTAGATTCCTTTCTCCGCTCTTGCCTTATCGATGATTCTTGGAGTAGCCGAGGCAAGAAGAACCTTCAGATTCTCGTTCTCGCTTCGCATTATGCTGACACGGACAGCGTCATAATAGGGGCTCTTATCCTGCTTGTAACTATTAGAATGTTCCTCATCAATGATAATCAAAGATAGGTTCTGAACCGGAGCAAATACTGCGCTTCTTGTACCTAAGACAACCTTTGCTTGACCAGATAGGATTTTCTGATATTCATCATATTTGCGGCTATCCGACAAAGAGGAATTCAAAATTGATATGGCATCTTTGAAATGGCATTTCAATAGATAGAGCATTCTATCTGTCAATGCGATTTCAGGGACAAGGATCAAGACTCCCTTGTTCTCTTTTAACATTGTCTCAGCTAAATGGATATAGACTTCTGTCTTTCCAGAACCAGTAACACCTTGAAGAAGAAAGACTTTCTTATCTTCCACAAGTACCTTGTGATATACATCTTCCTGTTCTATTGTCAGTTGATATGGTATCAGATTCTCTGTCACCATCTCCGGAATACGGCTGACTGGTATTTGTTGAATCTCTAAGGCACCTTTCTCTAACAGCTTCTCAAGAGAGGATTTTGCACTAATATCACTCTTTTTGATTCCGTTCTTTTCTTTTTGAACTTTCTCATAGAGTGTTTTTTCGTTCTTGGATAAGGTTGAGGCATCATATGTCATAGCAAAGACAAAATCCACTGTCTTCTTTCCAGCCTTCTTCAATGCGGAATCTTTTGGTTTCAAGGATGGTGGGAGCATAGTCTGTAAGACTTTGATCAAGTCGCACTGATAGTATTTGGAAATCTGTCTTGCCAAAAGAAGAAGGTCTTTATTCAATAGCGGTTTCTCATCCAACACGCTTTGAATCTTGGATATCTTCATTCCAACCTTTTTCTGATATTCTTCAATTGTAGAATCGACGCATTCCGGTTCCTCAATGACAAATGCAATCGTGGATTTGCTTTGAGAGAAGCTCACTAAAACGCGCATTCCCTCATGAATGCCTTCCTTTTCGCTGTAATAGGTAAATGGTCTATCTAGTGCATAGACCGACCTACCAATCAATACTTTGACAATATAGATCATCTTTGTTTCTTTATCGATAGTAGTCTATCATACTTTTTCTCTTTCAGAATGGTATGAAGGTGACTTTGTGTCTCTTCATTGAGTTTATCTTTTTGAAAGATATACTCATTCTTATCTCTTGTGACGATAAGAAAACATGTCTTATTTTCCTTCATCTTTTTGATGTCATTGAAATATACAATTTCCTCTTTGTCTTCTTTTATTCGAATAAGATGGTCTAGATAGATATGATACTCATATTCTATCTTTCCTTCTTCTTTCATCTTGGATAGCGGCGAAATGAAAATAAGGCAAAGCAAGATAAACAAGATTACCATTCCTAATAGGAAAACAATGTAGAAATAATACATCCTGTTTTCCAATGTCTTCTGAAAATAGATCAAAACAGAATAAAGCGAAAATGCGACAACATGAAAAGAAAAGAACTTGATGTCTCTTTCATTCTTCATCCATTCAAGCAGGAAATAGGATAAGTATCTGCTCTCTTTTCCTTTATAGGAGATCAATTCCTTCTCTTCTTCATTTACAATTTCCTCCACATTCCTCTTTTTGAAATAGAGAACAAGGTGATAGATGATATTGATAATAGCAATTAAAACAAAAAGGAAGAAGAATCCCCAGGAGATCAAGATCGTATCATCACGAAAAGACATCGTCTTGCCTTCTTCATTGACTGTGGATAACCCATAAAGGATACAAAAAGAGATGAGAAGCAGATAGTAAGAGATAACAGTAGCGATATTCAAGATTCTTTTCATTAGTCCTCCGTAAAATTAAACAAAACAACCAAATATGTGCAATGTTCAAAATGAAAGAATTGTTTTTTCTTTAAACATTCATCTAATTTATTTTATCATGATAAAATAGTTTCGTTTTCAACGGAGGTTAAAAATTTAATGAAAACTTCAAACATTTTGAAAACCGTGCTTTTCATGGTTTTAGGCATTCTCTTATGCTGCTCTGTGATCAATCCCGATTCGTTATTGAACTGGATGATTTCCATCACATTCTTAGTTGCCGGTGCCGTCTACATCATCATCTCTTTCGCTCTTGCTCATTCCTTCATGACTGACACTGCCTTATCAGGCGGACTCATCTTGGCTTTGGGTATCTTCTTCCTTCCTACTCTTCCTGGTGGACAGGTCATCTACTGGATGGGCGGAATCTCTATGGTCATGATGGTTGTCGGTTCCCTTCTCTTGGTCGACGCCTTACTTGGACTTGTCTATCATAGAATGGTTGCCGGTAACATTGTCGTCCTCATTGTCGGTGCTGCTCTTCTTGCTATCGGACTTTGCTTATGGCTCATCGATGATTTCCGTGCATTCGCAGGATTGATGTTAGGTATCTTCTTCATCATCTACTCTGTCATTCTTCTTGTCTCATTGATCACCAAGAAAGACATCATGGTCATCAATGTCAAGTCTACAAAGAAAAAGTAAACTTTCTTCTAGGATGTCCTTATAATAAGGGCATCCTTTTTATATGAAAAGCGAATATACATTTGTAACTCATGAAAGCATCCCTCCATTCATTCCAAAGGATTGTAGAATCCTGATCCTTGGTTCCTTCCCTTCTCCTGTTTCAAGAAAGGAATCCTTTTACTATGCCTATAAGACAAATAGGTTCTTTCAAGTGCTATCCACTCTATTTCATGAAGAAGAACCAAAATCAAAAGAAGAACGTATGTCATTTCTAGAAAGACACAAAATAGGACTATATGATGTAGTCTATTCTTGTAGAATCAAAGGAGCCTCTGATTCGACAATTGAGGATGTTACACCATCTGATATCAGTAGAATCAAAGACGAGAACAAGAGCATCATTCAGGTATTCACAACAGGAAAGAAAGCTAGTGAATTATATGAAAGATATATCGGAAATGATGCGGTTCCACTACCTAGCACATCTGCTGCAAATGCCAGTATGTCACTAGAGAGACTTTGTCAGTATTATTCGATAATTCTCTCCTTCTTAAATTGATTATTGCCTTTGTTTTTGCTATTATCTTATGGCTATGGGGCTATAGCTCAGCTGGGAGAGCGTCTCGTTCGCAACGAGAAGGTCGCGAGTTCGATCCTCGTTAGCTCCACCAAATGGTAAGGAGACGAACTCCAGTTGTATAATAGGTATCTATTATAT
>CAVALL010000094.1:0-5552 GCA_963589675.1 Alistipes onderdonkii
TATGATAAACAGCCTGAACGTCTTCAATCTCATCCATATCCTCGATGAGATTCTCAAGTTTGGCCTTGTCATCATCGGAGACCTTGACGGTATCGCCTGTCGGAATGTAGGTGACTTCGCATGTGGAGAAATCATCATCGCCGATGCCGAAATCTTTGACGATGGCATCTCTGGCGCGTGAGAAATCAGTAGGAGCAACCTGAACGACGAAGGTGTTTTCATCTTTGTCGACAGACTGAACATCGATTTCGTTATTGACGATCAAATCCTCTTCGATTTCTTCTGCAGTCTTATCGCAATCGAAGGAAATGACTCCTGCGCGAACGAAATTGAATGCAGCGGAACCGCTGTTTCCGACCTTGCCACCATGATGTGTGAAGCAAGCTCTGACAGCAGCGAAGGCTCTCTTTTCGTTGTCGGTCAATGTGTCGACCATGATGGCGACTCCACCAGGACCGAAGCCTTCATATCTTCCGGCGACAAAAGCGGCTGCGTCTTTGCTCTTTGCCTTATCGATAGCTCTATCGATGACGTCACGGGTGACGTGCTGTGCTTTCCATTTTTCAATGGCGGATCTCAATGCGAGGTTCTCATTAGGATCAGGGACACCACTCTTTGCAGCAAGATAGATTTCCTTGCTAGCTCTGTTGTACAATGCCGATTTTGCGGCGTTTGTCTGTGCGATCTTTTTCGCTCTGACTTCGTGTGCTCTACCCATAGGTTTACCTCTTTTCTATGTTATGTCTATTTTTTCACAACCAAAAATTGTGAAACGACCTCTCATATTATAGTAACCTTGATTTTCTGAAACAAGATAAAATTATGTTGTTGATTGACGATATGTGCATATAAATCATTGTTTTGATATCTTTTGCTAATATCGTTTCTGCCTAAGATGATATAAATTGCGTTATATTCCATCTAGTGTCTTATGACATTCAGGACAGTTCTAAATTCGTTTTGATAGAATCTTACACTATGAAATGTTCGATGAGTGAGGGGTTACAGCATGGATATGCTTTTTGAAAAAAACTGAAAACTTGATTGAAAAGCCTAGAAAATGATAAAAAAGTATTGTTTTATCTTTTAAATTCGTGAAGCACTGTTGTTCGCTCACTTTACTTTTTATTGAAATAAACTTAAAATATTCTCATAAAGGGGATATGATATGAAAAAGAAAAATATTGGAAAATTATTTTTGGCTATCCTGACTCTCAGCTGTTGTCTTGTCTCTTGTGATAAGAAAAAATCGGAAAATAGTAATGAGACTTCTAAACCAACGGAAAGCACAAATAGTGAATCAAAGAATTCGGAACATCAGGATATCGATGGCCATTTTGACCTGTGGACAAAAGAACAACAGGAACTTATGAAGACCTATTGTGGTGAAATTCTTCCCTATCCTGTTGGCCCATTCAGTGGTAAAGTCACTGTGGAAGAAGTCAATGATTATAACAATGATCTCACTTATCTGGAAATTAGAGATGAATCCACATATTTCTCCATCATTGATTACTATCAGTACTTGGAAGACTTTGGATGGAATGCTATCCGTACTTTTAGCGGTGAAGTCATTCAGGAAAGTTCCGGTACGAGCTTTGCTGAGGTGACAAAAGGATCCTCTGATAAGAAAGTCGGATATGATTTGATGTATTTCTTCAGTCCAAAGCAGAAATTGGACGGGGGAGAAGAAATTAAGGCATGCAATGTCATACGCTGCTATAACGATATGTCCGCTTCTACCAACAATGCGAAAGCTTGGAGCACAGATGAACAAAAGTCCATTAAGAAGGTAACAACAGAAATCCTTCCTTTCATCGCCTTAGGTTCGGACTACAAAGTCAATGAGCTGACATACAATGCGATGGAGATCTTTGATTACTATGTAAATGATCTGACAAAAGAATATTCTGAGAAGTTGAAAGAGAATGGTTATGTCTTGGATGAGAAACTCAGCGAGAAAAATGACGCCTATGTCTTAACAAAGAAACTTTCTAATGGTTCCTATATTGACATCATGCTCTACTATAGCAACGGAAACAATTTCAAAATCTATTACACTCCTAAAGTAACGAATTACAATGCCTGGCCTACTGAAATCATCAGTCGGATCAAAGAGAAGTCGGGAGTAGAGGTTCCTAAGTTTGATGTTGCTGAGAATGGAACCTATTCTGTATTTATCAAGAATGACACCTATTACATCTCTACATTGAATCGTTCATCCAGTTTCGACTATGATGAGTACGCATTGAATCAACTTCAGATTCTGAAGATGACATGGGATGAGACAGTCAATTTCGCAACATATGATCTCACTGACACAGATGGCACTGTTGTAGGATATCAAGTCGTCATCTCCGTAACGGAACCGACAAGCACGTTTGTCACCTCATGGCCAAATGATGTTATCCAATCTACTTTATCCTCTCTTCTTAATGTCAGTGATGTCACAATACCAGTCCTTGACTCAGCGTCTATTCCGGATACAGGAAAGAAAATCAAATATGAGATAAAAGGACAGGAAGCATACGATAGCAAATACAAGGAAGTATATGATGATATTAAATCCTTCCCAGGAGGTTATGGACTTCCGGATGATCCGACGGAAGAACAAATCGCCGCTGTGGCACGCTCTTATGCACGAAAGGAACAAGGCATTGATATCTCCATCTATGATGTAAACTTCCAAGCTTATAAAGCATTCTATGATATGGTTTATAAAGCTGCATGGTATAAGGAATCTGAGAATACATTTGAAGATCCTACAGGAAAGATTGCACTTACTGTTACCGGTGATTCTGTCTCTATCCAAGGCGGTGTCGGTGAGATGAAAGTCACAATCCGTCCTGGCTCCAATAAGAAGCATACTCCTGAATTCTATTTCACAGAGACAGCATGTGATGTCGCTATCGGACATTCGAAGAAACTTGAACTGATATCGAACATGCTTCCTTATGATATTACCTATTCTTCTAGTGATTCCACTGGCAAGATTACGGTTGACCAAGAAGGAAATGTCAGTGTTGCTAGTGATGTTGAAGAAGGTACAACAGCTATCATCAAAGCTGAGATGAATGTTCCTGGTGAATCTTCACCTAGAGTTGTTCAGTGCACAGTCACAGCCAAGAACATTCTAATCTATACTCCTTCTAGTGCAATTGATAGCATTGCAAGTCTCATCAAAGGAAAAGGATATACCCCAAGTGTCACACATACTAGTGAATTGGATTGGCTTGAAGTCAATTTTGGTTCTGCTGTTGATGTAGAAATAGTGAAGAGTCTAGTTGCATCTGACTTTATCGCGGAAGGATTCACATTGGATACAGATTGGGAAGTCACAGAAGAAGATGAACCTAGAAATGCCACTATCTATTCCTTCATGAATCTAGAATATGAATCGATGATCAGTGTGTGGTATTACGTCTATCAACAAGACGGAAATACGATTCTCCGTGTTGAAGCATTATAAAATTCAATTGTCTATCATAGTGAAAAAGGCGCTTGCGTTAGCGCCTTTTTCGATGCGTATTCTTTGTGATTTAAGATTTTATGTTCTACTTTATCTTATTGAAAATCATTTTATCAAGAAAGCCAAATAATAAGGGATAGTCAATTGATTTTCTGTGCTATTTATATTCGCTTCACATAGTTTGATCATATAATTGACATCCGGATATTTTGTTTTGTCGTTTAACACAATCTTTGAACTTTTTGTGTTTCCGTTTGTGGCTTTTACCTCAATCAATGTTATATTCGTCTTATATTTGATGATAAAGTCGATTTTCAAACCAGTGTCTTTTGAAAAGTAATAGAGTGGGATTCTATTTTTGATAAAGGCGTCCGCTACAATGTTTTCGTAGATCACACCTTTGTATATTCCCATATCACCGAATAGAATCTGACTCATTGAGTCATCATCAAGCATGGAAACGAACAAGCCTGTATCAGAAACATACAATTTGAAAACATTGCTGATCTTATTTCCCTCAAGAGGAGATTCTAGACAACTGAGATTATAACAATATTCAACCAAACCATAATCGTGTAACCATTCTATTGCAGGGCTGAATTTTTGACTTGTTGCCTTTTTCTCCAATTTCGAATAGACGAATTTCTTATTCTCCTTCGCTAATTGTGAAGGAATGGAATCATATACTTTGTTGATCCTTGCAAGCAAGGAAGAATCAACAACTTCTTCTCCATATTCATTTAAACGCTTTGCAAAGTCATCTTTAAAGTCATTCAAGATATCTCTTTGTTCTTTTCTAGCCTCTACAAAACTATTTGTCTTCAAAAAGATATCAACGACAGCTGGCATGCCACCGATACAAATGTATTCCTTGAAATATGCGAGCATTTTCTTATGAATGACAGGATTGAATGGAATTCTTTCTTCGAAGTTTTTTCGGAGTAGATTCAATACATCTTCATTCACACCTTTTGCCCATAAATATTCTTCGAAGTCCATCGATTTCATATAAACGGTATGTTCAAATCCGACAGAAACACCACCTTGATATTTCTTATTGTATCCTTTGATTCCAAGCAGTGAACCAGATGCAATGATATCGTATTTTCCTTCTTCCATAAATGGTTTGATAGAGGCTCTTGCACCAGCACATTCTTGAATTTCATCAAAGATTAGGACGGTTTCATTTGGTATGAATTTGAAATCCGGTTTTAACAAATTTAAGACTTGGATGATATTTGAGGGTTCTAAGTTATCCGAAAAAGCCTGCTTCAGATTCATATCGACCTTGAAGTTGATATACACAACATTCTTGTAATTTTTCGATGCAAAATCCTTTATGACAGTTGTCTTTCCGACCTGTCTCATACCCTTCAAAAGAAAGGCTTTCTTCTTAATTTTCAAAGATTCTTTCCAATCGATTAAGTCCTGTTCGATTTTTCTCTTAAACATATTTCCACCTGTAATCTAGTTAGATTATAGACTTTTCCAAGGGAGTTTTCAACGAGATCATAGACTTTTCCAAGGGAGTTTGGGTTAGTTGAGGCTTATATTGAGATCAAATTGCTGAACTTTTTGAATGCTGATCAACATTTCCTTATCCGTCCACGTAATGAAAAAGCGTAAATCTAAAAATAGATTCAACAACTGAAAAGATAGATATAATTTATATAATTCCGTTGGAGTTGGTTTCTAGGCAATTTCCAAAAAATCCTTTGCATTCATTTGCTTTCTGTTACCATTATTTGATTAGGTCTTCCATTGAGCAATCAAGAGTTTTGGCAAGCTTATATAATGTTTCACCTTGTGCTTTGGATATATCTAGTTTTCCCTGTTCATAAGCTTTGATTGCTCTTAGTGAAACGCCGCTAATCTTAGATAGCTCACTCTGACTCAGTTTTCTTTTCTTCCTCAACTGTTTCAATGATGACTCGGTTGATAGTTGGCTTTGAATCAACTTTACTATCTCTGTCACGTCCATTTCATGGTAAGGAAAATAGTTAAGCAGTAATTTGCTACAAGGATAAGCACTTATTATTTCGTTAAATGTCTTGCATGTGTACCACTGTGTATAGGCTAGCAC
>CAVALL010000095.1:0-5546 GCA_963589675.1 Alistipes onderdonkii
TTAGTTCATCTCTTGTGTAATCTGGGAAATTCAAATAGAACTGAATTCTAGAATTGAATCCGGGATTTGTTGCAATCATATTCATCAAAGGCTTTTCATAGCCAGCTAAAACAACAGAGAACTTGCCTTTGTTCTTTTCCATCTCATCAATCAAGGTTGCAATGGCTTCAGCACCAAAATCATGTTCTCCACCATTTGCTAGAGAATAAGCTTCATCGATGAAGAGAACACCGCCCATAGCCTTAGAAACAGCATCCTTGGTTTTGATGGCAGTCTCACCGACATATCTACCGACTAATGTCTCTCTGTTACCAAGAACGACTTTAGCTTCCGGTAAAACACCGGCTTCATAAAGAACTCTTGAAATGATATTAGCAACTTCAGTCTTACCAGTTCCAGGATTACCAGTGAATGCCATATGAAGGTTCAGATTGGATGATTCCTTGTTCTTTTTAGCATAAGCTTTGATTTTCTTGACCATTTTCTTAACTGAATCTAATCCAATCAGCTTCATCAATTGTTCATCACCAATTAAGATCTTATCATCAGGACCACGGCCTTTTGGAACACTTAGTTTTGCATCTTTGATGTATCTGTTGACATCATCTACTGTAATACATCTATCAGTGGAACGGTCATTCAGATTCATCTCACAATGTTGAAGGATGTTTCTTACATTACGTGCATTAGCAAAATCAGGATTCTTTCTCATCACATCCGTAATATCAAGCATCCTATTCAATGCGTCATCTTTTACTAGATATCCGTCTTTCTCTAACATCAACTTGAAAATATCTTCTAGTTCATTTCTAGAGTAATTAGGAAAATCGATATGAAACTGAATTCTGGAGTCAAAGCCAGGATTTGTAGCCAACATCTTCTCCATTGGTCCTTTATAACCGGCTAAAATGACACAGAACTTGCCTCTGTTATCTTCCATGCCCTTTATTAGTTCAGCTATGGCCTCATGTCCAAAATCCTTAGGAGCATTTTCATAAGCTAAAGAGTAAGCTTCGTCGATAAATAGAACACCACCCATGGCCTTTTTCATAACGTCTTGTGTCTTTAAAGCGGTTTCGCCAACATATTCTGCAACCAAAGTTGATCGTGTGGCTTCAACATATGTTTTCTTTGGCAAAACTCCGTTATCATAAAGAATCTCACCAATCAGCTTTGCAACCTCAGTCTTTCCAGTCCCAGGATTGCCTGTAAAAACCATATGAAGATTGAGATTGGTATGCTTATTCCCTTTCTTATTGGCCTTTACATAAGCTTTGATCTTCTCAATCGATTCCTTTACACTATCCAAACCGATTAAGCTTGCAAGTTTCTGTTCTGCCTGGCTGTCAGATGTTTCCAGGTCTTTTTCACTGGTAGGATCAACTTCTTTGGGAATCTTGATCTTTATAATCTTTTCATAACATTCCGTTAATTCAGAATTAGAAAGATTCTGACAAAAAGCAGGATCACTCAAGATTGCTTCAACAGGTTGATAGTGTTCTTGCAATCTTTGTTCAATGAATGAATTCAGGTTCTTGTTATTTTCACCGCTTATACTGTAAGAATATGATTCATAAGGCTTGGTATAATACAAAAGGCAGGACAAACCTTTCCAAAAGGTGTTCATCATTTCAACAACATCTTTCGTTCCATCGGAAAAGAGATCAGAAATGAATCTCTTATCAATCATCAACTTCAGTTCTTGATTGATGGAAGACAACACTTTCTCAGGTTCATTGGTTTTGAAATCCTTTGACTTCTCCTCGTATGCAACTAGATAGGAAGAATTGTAGATTGAATTTGCAATGATATGATTTTGAATTTTAGAGGCCAAGCCACTTAAATGATAAAAGATAAAATTCAAAGAATCCGAATATTCAGCATTGAATGTCAATGTGACTTCCTTTTGAATCTTATATTTCTTAAGAGGTTTGAATTTGATTTTGACACTCAAAACATTCAACATCTTCTCGAGCGTCTCATCCGATGATTTGATTCGTTTCAAAAGAGGTTTATAAAAGACTTCACACTTCCTTGGTTTCACCTGTGTCACGAATTTCTTGTACTCCTCTAAAGTCTCTTTGATTTTATCAAAAAGTTCTGTTGAACCTTCAGAGTTGTTTACATACTTTAGAACCTTATCAAAAGGCGGAAATGTTATCATTCCTTTTTTGTTAGTTGTAAAATCAGCGTTGAACGTTCTCTTCACTTCTGCTCTTGATATACATTTCTTTATCTCTAGGATATATTCTTCTCTTTTCATTTCCTGTCCTCCAAAGACACATGTCTTTTTAACCAGACTATCTTAAGACAAGCCTTAAGATAGTCTCTTGGCTCACTATAGATGTTATTTAGCGTGCTTGTTGCCTTTTGCTTCTGTATTCATCGTAACTACGGAAACATTCGGTTTACTATTCATATCAGTATTATGACTATAGGTACTGATTTGCTCATTCATAGAACTGCTAAGAGGGTAGACAAAAGTAGGAGATTCACTAGCTTCAGAAAGATTCGGCTGTTTGATTTGTTCAGGAACATCAACGATTGTTTCTTCATTTGTCTCTCTATCGATATATCCTAAAGACACTAAAGAAAATTCAGAAGGACACATCTTCTTCATTTGTTCTTTTACTCTGCGTCTACATTCAATCGCGTAGTCAAGCAACTCTTTCACTTCATCTTTTGTCATATTCTCATCTGGATAAATGAGTTTCACTAAGCCAGAGAATGTCTTACTGACTGCCTTATCATCACGGGTACTGAAGCTTCGATTGAGATCAAAGTAATACATATAATCATTGCTAAAATCATATCTTCTCATGGCGTGGCAGAACTCGGATAAGCAATCTGAAATAAGACCATAATCTTTTGTAAACGGGTTCACTCTTAGTCTTGGAATCTCCCAACCTGGGAGATAAGCATTGATTCGATCAAAGAATGCGGCATCATTATTGAAGTTACCAGGGAATGGTTCAAAGAGATGGGAATCTTTGATCATCTCAGAAACTGTTCTGAAAGTATTTCCTTCAAATACGACAGAGGCATCTGCATTCAATGCATCTGTTCCTAAAGCGAAGTTTCCGTTTGCCATATAAGTCTTCAAAGTCTGTACGAATTCCATCGTTGCACCGGCCATACCACCAACCTCATCAAAAGCGATACAGTCCCAATTGCCGACTAGACCGATCTTTCGTCTAACCATGTTATAGAACATATTTGAAACACTTGTGTTTCCTTTTGCCATCAAGATTGTGTACTGAGAGATTTCACTATAGATATAGGATTTACCTGTTCCACGGGGACCGAGTTCAACTAGGTTATAGTTCTTTTCAATCATCGGGACCATGCGTAAGAGATAATGGAACTTTTGTTTCTGTGTCAATCCTTTTGGTTCATAACCAGCAGAACACAGAATCAGATCGATCCATTCGTCTTTCGTAAAATTCTTTCTCGCATCAATGATTGAACTTAGATTCAGATTCGGCATCTGAATCGGTTTCAAAGACTCAATGTGAAAAGGTGATTCAAATGCTGTTCTCTTCTTCTTAACTTTCTTATTTTCACCGAAAAGGTTCTCTTCTTCCTCTTCGCCTTTCTTTTTGTACGAAATCTTAACGATGCACCAAATACCGCCAAGCAATAGCTTTTCATTATTGACAACTAAATCAGGAGAAACTTCAAAAGGAGCGATGTGAAGATTCGTAAAGGAAGCGTAGTACTTATCGTACGTTTCATGTAAACGGACATTGACTTTGTCAATGATCGTATACTCACCGTTTTCTCTGATTTTAGATTTGATGTATTCACTTTGTTCTGGTCTTACATAATTTTCAGTAAGGACCTTCTTAATATTCGCTATGCCAGAATCGATCATTTCTTGATCATTCGTTGTGCAATACTGTCCTAAAAGATATTCTAGAACATATGTAGGAACATTAGCCGTCTTCTTCATCATCGTCGTCAAATCTTTGCGAACTATCTTACCCGGAAAGTTCTCTAATACCTTATCGTTCAATTCTTTCATATATGTATCCCCCTTATTTCGAAATCGATTCTGCATAGTAATAATCAAAAGCTGAATCAAATGCGTTCATTATGATTTCCACTTTCGTGAATCGCATGATGATTATAGATAATTACACAAAGAAAAAACGGAAAGGAAATTTCCAATTTTTCAAATGAGACTTTGTGATGAATCACATTCAAAATCCTCCTATTCGTTCAAGTGTAGCTTTCATTGAAGTAAAGAGATTATATGTTTTGATATGTCCCATAATTAGTACACAGCAAATTTGGAAGAGAACTCAAGATAATTATCTTCATTGAAAAGACTATAGATTTCTCTATAGTTACTAGTTATTGATGAGGCAAAAATGACAATAGAAAACAATAAACAATAGGTAATTATTGTTGTTTTATCTTACACTTTTGCTTAAGTCACTAAAGTTTGATACTATTCATCCATTCGAATCAATGTTGAGAATCCCTTATCAATCAATTCATTATTTGTTTCTACAACAGATAATTTTGATTTCAAGCATTTCAAGAAAACAGCATCTCTTCCGGAGTCTGATAACTGAGATCTCTCATTCGCTGTCAATAGACGATTCAACTCATCAACTGTAATAGAAAACTCCAATCCAATTATGATGCATTCATCTCTTTTGAAACTATTGTTTGCTCTTTTGTTTCTTAATGTCTTATCCGTAATCCCTAATACAGCAGATAAGCTTTGCTGGTTATACCCACTTACGAATTTTCTCTTTGCTTTGACCAAGTCTTCAACATAGCAAAATGTGTTGAAATTACTCATCAGACTTTGATCTTTGATCTCTGTCTTAGATGATGTCAGTTTCTTCTGTATCACTTCAAAATCTACTTCACAGTTATCATTGATGACATTGATGACTTCGACAAACTTAGTATGAATATCTTCTTTCTTGTAACCAAGCATATCGATGATAAAGGATTGCTCCTTATCATCGGCATCTTTCTTTATTACAACCATACTCGGTAAATTCATGACATTATAGCTGTCTTTTAAATCACGAATAGCATCCATGACTCTGCTATCATCTTTTTCTGCTTCATTTTTCAATGTTTCTCGATGATAAACATTCTTCCAACCACTTATCGTACTACTAGTAAAGTAAGTCAAAACATTGATATTAGAGGAAGTGATATTATGAATTTGTCCACCATACTCATCTAGAAAATCAATGCTCTCTGGATCTTTCTTTATATCATATAGATAGAGAATCGTATATTCACTGTTCAATCCATATCTTCCCTTTAATAGATCATCCGTTACATCTTTCCCATTAGAAACGTCAGAAGTGGCTACTGTAGCAAGGAATCCGAATGTGTTTCTATTGCAATTAGTCCATATTCTTCTTTCTTCCCGATGACTGATTTCTATAAAAGATATATTAGACATACACTGTTCTCCTAAAACCATTTGAATCATTCTATCAGTGAGACACTCAACTATCAACATCCTAATTCTCAATTGATTCTTCACTTACCTTGTCTCATGGGTTTTATAT
>CAVALL010000096.1:0-5545 GCA_963589675.1 Alistipes onderdonkii
CGAATTGATTCATTGACATATAGAAGGATTACACATAATTATTGACAACTCTCCAGTTGACTTGGAATAGCATCAAATAAAGCAGATAATCTACCACTCTTATCGATTTTATAAAAGTCATCGCGATATAGATTCAATATTTCCCTTTTAATTCTATCCACTTCAATCAGATCTTTTTCTCTAATATAAGTGTCCACGGCCTGTGGCATTCCACCAACCGCCATATATAATCTGAAATCTCTCATCAATTTCCTGTTTGTCGCCTGTCCTAATGCACCTTTATGCTCATTGACTTGTTTAAGAACCTCGTAATCATAACCTATGGCCCAACAGAATTCTTCATAATCCATTGGATAAACGGAAATCTTGTGCTCTTCCGATGGTATCAATATATCCTGGACATTTTTTGATAGTAATCAAAGAACCTATCTCAATATAATCGTATCTTCCCTCATTGACTAAATGTTTAATCGCTTGCCTGACTTTAGGTGCAAACTGAATTTCATCAAAAATAATAACCTACTCTCTTCTCTCAAGTTTGACATGTCGTACCGCTTGCAATCTCATAAAAAAGAAGTCGCGGTCATTAATATCAGTAAATATTTCTTCTTCCTCTTTTGTCAGTTTAGAAAAATCAATGAGAATATAAGATTTATAGTTGTTTTTTGCGAATTCCTCTGCGATTGTCGATTTACCAACACGTCTTGCGCCTTCTAGCTAAGCCGCATATCTGCCTGAAAAGTTTTCTTTCCATTCTCTAAGTTCATCGTATACTTTCCTCTTAAACATATCAAGCCTCGCTGTGTTTGATATCATATTACCATTTTTTCACTTCACTCTAGTGTTAAAACAGCCATTTTTGTATTTCGTGTAGCTAAAGCAGTCATTTTCTCAACTCGTAAATTCTTACTATATATGGTCAAAACTCTCTGATTTCAGTCGTATAAATTTTCTGATTCTTGCTTTTTGGTTTATCAGGAATCGTAAAAGATAAGATACCATCATTGATCAATGGCATGATATAGGTGTTGATACAATAAGCGGGATGCTTATCATCAAATCCCAGGAATTTCGCAATCTCCTCCTTTGTCCTAGGAATCGTACAATACTTCTTTATCTTCTCAACAAATGCCTCATCACGAGTTTTATCCTTTTTACGATTGTATAAAGTGACTTTGAATGTTCCTCTTTCGTCTTCGAATTTCGGGTCAGCCAAGCCAGCCTTTCTCATTTCGGCATAAATAGTAGGAATGCCAGAATATCTATTTTCTGTGACATCCAATGTCTCTAAAATAGATGCAATAAATGGATTTCTAATGTCTGAATGTACCTTTCCTAACTCATTCAAGGTAAGCCTTCCATATAAGCCACCAGGATTGGAAATTTCAATTCTATCATCAAATATGGTCAGTCTTATCGGATCATTTTCGGTGTGAATGCTATAATCCCTATGAATCAAAGCATTCAAAATGATTTCCCTGATCGCTTTAACCGGATATTCAGATACATCAGCCCTGTTTCCATTCCGATCAATCTTTGTCGACTTCTTAGTGTTATTCATAACAAAGGACATTGCCTGTTTTAACATATCCTGTATCGTTCCATCCAAGCGTTTATTATCGATAAATCTTATGCCATCTGATGATTCGACTCCGTATTCTTTGCCAGCGCATCTAACTGCAACAATATCTAGATTCGGTGAAAAATATTGTGGATACTTGCCAAAATTCAGAACGCCACATAATGTCGGTCTTTTATTTTTATCCAATATTCCATTCATCTGTAATATCTGATCTCTATCCATATTCATCAGATTCGGTTTCAGGCTAGTTATTTTATCGATAAATGAATTGATAAGAATATCATTCAAAAAATCAGAATCAATCCTATCCTTCATTCTTAATTCATCTTCTGATTTATACTTGAATGAGTCGAAACTGTATATTTCATACTCAGTCATAGGAAGATCAGCATCTCCTACTCTGATATACGAGCCTTTCATCTTTCCTTTTCCTCGATAATAACAAGGCTTATTAAAAACATCTAATTCTGGTATTTCCACTGATGCAATAACTTTTCCACGATACTTAGCGATTGTAATAGCTGGCCTTATATTCGGCTCCATCATTCTTGTCTGTTCAGTAATCTTTTTTTGGAAATCATCCGGGTTTGTAATTCCACAAACACTATAATTATCTTTTTCATCTATTCCAAAGATAATGATTCCACCTGAGGTATTAGAAAAACTAGAGAAGGTGTCATAAAGATTTTCTGGCACTCCATTCTTTGCTTTTTTAAATTCGATATTATTCGTCTCTGTCTTTAATGATACGACCCTATCAACCAATTCAACCAATTCTTCCTCTGTCATACTATAATAGCCTCTCTTACTATTATTATAGGTTATTAGTACACGCTTTCAAGTTTTTAGGAAAATAAATTGTAATTTGCGAAAAATATTATCTTATTTAGGAAAGTAAAGCTTATTCTAGGAAAATCACATTTTACACTCCTTTTTCCTAAAACAAGCTTACTGTATGCTCTTTTCATTACCTATCTTATAATACATGCGTCCTTTTGTCTTCTTTCCATTAGTACACAAAAGTCCTAATGAAAAAAGTTCATTCAGTATTTGAATTGTCACCGTATTTTTCTTCTCAATCATAACTGAAATATCATTGGAAGAGAGACCTTCCGGATGATTATCTAAGGCGGCAAGTATCTTAAGTTTTTCCTCTCTGTATAGAGTATTCATCGGCAATTGCAAAAAGCTCATATACAATTCCGTTCTTAAGGGATTCTTCTTAGTCAAAAGTTCTGGGGTCGGAAATTGATAGGATTTAAAAGTGTGGAAAATGGATGGCACACCTGTCCCAGCACGATCTGAGACTTGAATGATGCGAAAATAATTCATGATATTTCTGTTTCTCGGCTCACTGATGCCACCTCTTATCGCTTGTTCAATACCGGTAAGAACATCACCCGAATTCATCATAGCAATTGATGACATCGATTTCTTTACAACGAGTCCTGGCAAAGATAGATAATCCTGATTCGTGATTGCATTCACCAATGCTTCAACAATCGATCTTTTCAAATCATTTCCATTCATATTCGAAACACCGTTTGTCTTAAATGGATTTGGTACATTCTGAATCAATCGCTGCGACACAATCTTGAAAAAATTATAAATGTTACTATTCAATGACATATCATCAGAAACAAGACGATAATCCCATCTAGAACTTCCGCTTATATTTTCCTGATAGTCCAAAAAGAAGTTCGGAGAAAGTCTCATAATATCAGTGATGTATCCAAAAAAGAACACAGCACCATTTGTCAAAACCTCCTTTCCATTATCTAATATTTGAAAAGCACCGATTCTCACAAGAAAATCATGATCATCCAATGAACGATATATATTATTTGGTGAGATTTCATTCAGATAAGAACGATAATCCTTAAGTGATTCCATATCAATTCGGGAAAAATCAAAATTGAAGGGATTCGGCAAACTATCAAAACGGATTTGTCTCCTATCAATCAATGAATTGGTTATACATTCTTCGCTCATTTGAAAATCACCATCGCCAACTCTTTCATACGATAAAGATAGATTTCCCTTGATATAGACTGGCTTTACTTCCCTTGGTGCTTCAGAAACATTGACCTTAATCACTTTCTTTCCGTCAATATCCAGTATTTGAATGTCTTCATCCGTGACAGAACAATAACTAACTTTTTCTTTAGAATGCAATGCAGAAATGATGGCTTTCTTTTGCTCAATCGGATTCTGAACACCAACGATTGTATTTCTTCTGCCTTCTTTTATACCTAAATATATAACTCCACCATCCGTGTTAGAAAAAGAAGAATAGGTCTCATAAAAAGATTCCGGAACCTTTGTCAGTGATTCTTTAAATTCGACATTCAATCCTTCCTTTAAATTCGATAAATGTAAAATATCATCAACCATAAATATCACCTCACTATTATAATGATATAAATTATCTTTCGGGATGTCAAATAATCTTTCGGAATTAGCATTAATTTCTCGGAAAATAAATTATTCTTTCGGAGGATTATGTCAGATACTAATTCTCAAAACAACAATGTAGCTATGTCTTTAGAAATTTAAAGGAACTTTTGGATTCGTCATCAATAGAATCAACTATTTGACCATATCAAAACGAACATAATCCGATGTAAATATCATTGATCGATAATGTCATCTTGCTTTTATGATCCGAGTTTAATAGGATAACAATATCATGATCCGCATTTTAAAAAACCAAAAAGGGCATTCCTTCTATCATGGATATACAAACATCAAAGATGAAGATGAAATAAAAGACAATTCCTTTGCCTCTTCTTCTTTCCTTTACTATTCAGATTCATATAACAAATCAGAAACAGAGGATTCCATCCTGTTATCTGATTACTATCTGTACAAAGCTGAAAATGATTTCGATCAAACAAAACAGGAATTGATGATTGTTCTAAAATATGCAAAGCCTATCATCTTGTTTCATGGCGATAATGATACATCTGATTTTCTCAATCATTACGGTTATGAATTCCTTCCTCTGCTTCAGCAAGGGAAGAATCTTATGACAAAGAATCTCATCTATGCTAATTATGCAGTAGAACAGTACCAGTCTTTTTGTGGCAATAGTGAAAACTATGAAGTGAATCTGATCCGTTATCAAAGAATACAAACAATGGAAGAGTTTTATCCACACAAAAAGAATCCAATCATTGAAACAAAGATATTAGACATCATACATAGAATCCAAAATCTTCACTACGATAATCCTATTCTCGAATATGATAGAAGATATCAACTATTAGAGAGTTATTTCTGTTTCTACTATTATCGAATGAAAATAGGAGAAACAAAGGAAGAGGAAAAAGAGTTTTTGTCTCTTTATCTAAGCACAATTCAGAATGCACCAGCAGTATATAAACTACTAAGTATAAAGCTATTCACAATTTATCTGCACTCCTTCCCAACATTAGATGAAGAGCAATTGGAAAGCTATATTCATCTATCAATTGAAATCCTTGATATAGATAGGTATACAGCTATGCATTTCCAGATTCTATTTGAAATAATACAACAAATAGATCATTACCATGACAATCTTGATACTCCCTATATTTATCTATATCCTGATCTATACCTATATGACAACAATTCAAAAATCAAAGAGGAATATTTAAAAGCAGAATGTCTAACCTATTCCATATTAAGACAATTGAAAGCGATGGAAGAAACAATAGCATCCACATCCTATCCTTTGATCAAAGAAGGAATATTAGAATGGCTGCACTATTTAGAAAACAATCATAACGATGAGAGAGCCATCTATTACATAAATGAATTGTACAAGCACTATGAGAACTACAAGGGAGACTATAGTAAGGAAGAGGAAGAAGAACTCAATGTGATAGTCAAAAAGAGTAATTCATGACCTATTTTTAACCATCAACTAATAAAGCAATTCACAATTAAGAGATGCAATTATACTCATCACTAACATCG
>CAVALL010000097.1:0-5541 GCA_963589675.1 Alistipes onderdonkii
GTTTTCAAAACGAAATGCTGTTGCTAAAATGAAAAGTCCATATTTTCAAAATCTATAACCAATATTGACAATAGATATATAGTACACAATTTAAAAACTTTTTACTGAATATATAAGTTTGAAAATATTTATCAATAAAAATCTTTCTATGTTTTTTTGCTCGTTTTTCAAGATATTTTCAAACTTTGCAATCAAAATGATTTCTTTCTAAGTTTTTCATGGTAAGATTAAATGGTTTACGGAGGTCATATTATGAGAAATATAACACCAGAAGCACTCATCTTCGATATGGATGGAACTATCGTTTCCACAGTAGAGGATATCGCTGATAGCGTCAATTACGCATTAAGAAAACACGGATTGAAAGAACACACCTATGAAGAGGTGGCTACCTTTATCGGAAATGGATCTGTATTGATGGTACAGCGCGCATTAGGAAAAGAGAATCTTTCTCATTTTGATGAGGTGTTCAAAACCTATTATGATTACTACCTCAAGAATTTCTGTGTCAAGACAAAGCCCTATGATGGTCTTATCGAAAGCTTGGAATACGCAAAGAAGAAAGGAATTCTTCTTTTCATATATACAAACAAGCCACACGATATCGCAAAAGAAGTTATGGAACGCTGTTTCCCTAAGGGTATGTTCGATCTTTTGGTTGGTATTCCGCTAGGAGGAGTCACAAAACCCGATCCTAACGCCTTCTTTGAAGCCGTTAAGGATTATCATATCGATTATAGTAAGGCGATGTATTTCGGCGATTCTACTACCGATATACAGACAGCACACAATTTAGGCTGTGGTGGCATCTACTCTGTCCTTTGGGGATATAATTCAAAAGAAAAGCTTCTTTCCTATCCGATTCAGCCTACTTGCTATTTGACAAAGAGACAAGAGATTAAAGATGTTGTCGATGGCATCATCTGATTTCATCATTTGCTTGAATAATATCGTTTTCATCTTGAAAACATCAAGACACCTTATTACAATATCTAAAATTTAACTGGGGGGTATATATGATTATAATAACGGGACCATCCGCATCAGGAAAGACTGCTACTTGTTATTATCTTCAACAGCATTACGGAATCAAAAAGGTCATTACCCATACGACACGTGAGATGCGAGCGGGTGAACAGAATGATGTTGATTACCATTTTGTCAGTGAAGAAGAATTCCAAAGAATGATCGACAACGACGAATTTGTCGAACATGTCTGTTATAACGGACATCATTATGGAACAAGCCGAAAAGAGGTCAGAATCGACAAATGCATGGCTGTTGAGACCAATGGTGCCATGACCTATAAATCCTTCCATGATCCGAAGATTGTTCTTTTCCGTCTTCTTTTAGATGAGGATACCTGCAAAGAGAGAATGTTATCCAGAGGAGACGATCCAAAGAAGGTAGAATCCAGAATTGAAAACGACAAGGAAGCCTTCCACCTCACACCTGAGATGGAAAAGCAGATTGACTATAACGTCGACACTAGAATCTATGATCTTCCACAGGTTGCCAAGATCATTTACGAAAAATACATCGAGATTCTCAAAGAGAGAGGAATCGACTATCAGAAAGAATTGTCGATGATTGGAAAATAGAGGTCCGCCTCTATTTTTCTTTTGACTTTGAAACCATCCTATCTGTCAAGGGGTTGTTTCTGATTGTTTCAGGATGATAACCACCGTCATCAATTGATTACATGTTCCGATGCCTCGGCATGTTTGCCCCTTGTTCAAGTATTCCTCATGTTTCAAGTTGTTTACTATCCTGTTCTCATTTTCCTCTTTCAGATTAAAATGAAAGCATGAAACGCAACGATAGAATCATTTTAGCCATCGATTTAAAGTCCTTTTACGCCTCTGTTGAATGCCTAGACAGAGGAATGGATCCTTTTACGACTCCTCTTGTTGTCGCAGATGAGGATAGAGGGGATGGAACCATCGTCCTAGCCGCTTCTCCCTATATCAAGGAGAAATACCACGTCAAGTCACGATGCCGCTTATATGACGTACCAAAGAACATTGAAGGCCTCATCATCGCACAGCCCAAGATGAAACGATATTTGGAGATCAGCGCAACAATCAATGACATCTATCTTGAATACGTAAGCGAAAATGATCTTTTCATCTATTCTATCGATGAATCCTTCCTCGATGTCACCCATTATCTGAAAAGACATAATGACACACCCAAAAGCTACGCTAAGAAGATAATTGAAGCAGTCCGTTCTAGAACAGGACTTACTGTCACTGCAGGAATCGGTCTGAATCTCTTCATGGCAAAAGCTGCCATGGATATCGAAGCAAAGCATAACAGCGACTTTCTGGCAGAGTGGAACTATGACTCCATTCCTGAGCATCTCTGGGGCGTCACACCACTAAGCAAGATGTGGGGAATTGGAAGCCGATTAGAGAAAAGATTAAACAATCTAGGATTCTACTATGTCGGAGATATCGCCGTCTCCGATCCAGAATATCTGAAGAATGAATTAGGAGTGATAGGAGAAGAAATCTACTATCATTCTCTTGGATATGATGATGCATTGTTACAGGAAAGCTATCACAGCAAGAACCACTCTCTTAGTTGTGGGCAAGTCCTGCTAAGAGATTATCATAAGGAAGAGATGATGACACAGATCCGAAATATGGCTATTGAACTATCCGACCGCCTGCACGAAGAGAAGAAGTCTGCTACTACCTTCCTTCTCATATTGCAGAGAAAAGACCATACCGGATATCAATTAAAGGCGAGTTTCACAACTCCGACTGATTCCGCAGAGAAGATTGGAAAAGCATTCGTAAACCAATACTATGAAACAAAGATAGAGGATGACACTCTGTTCCGTGGAATATTCATCGTAGCCGCCAATGTAAACGACAGGAATCATTATCAGATGTCATTATTCGAAAATCCTGATAATGATAGAGAAATATATAGCCTAGAAGAGACACTGATACAGATTAGACGAAAATACGGAACTGTGATGGCAATGCCATGCTCTGCACTAACACTGTCATCGAATTTCAGAGAAAGGCGCAATCAAATAGGAGGACATCACGCATGAGAGGTATGATGAAATGGCAGCCGTTCAAATCATTGAGCGGGCAATATAGAATCCTAGAAGAACACAAAAAAGAAAAAGAGAAGGTAACAAAGCCTGAATTATCCGATGATGAAATAGAAGACATCAACAACCTTCTTGTGTCTCTTTCAAAAGGTGACGCTGTGAATGTCACCTACTTTGATGATGGAAACATTCAACACTCCATCGATAGCTTCATCCGATGTGACACCATTGAAAGAATCATTCAATTGAAAACGAGAAGAATACAATTCGATATGCTGCTCTCTCTATCAAGGGCCGAGTAAAACCTATTGCAGTAAAAAGAAAATGTTCTTACTTTGAAGTCAGATAATGTCCATAAACATTCACTCTAACAAACACACAATCTTTGATTTCAGTATCATCAGTAAACCATGAGAAAAGAACTCTCAAAACTGCAAATTTGCTAGAAAATCCCTTTGAAAAATTTGAACGTAAGAGATTTGTATACTATAGTGAAAAAACAAAAACGAGAAAGAGGACACCATTGTTCTCAACATTTTAGCTTTCAATCCAAAGTTATATGATAAAATCTCAGTTGAACTGAAAAATGAACTCGTCAACAAACTCAATCTGTTTCTAAAAGATTACTATAAGAATCTTGGAGGATTATAATGGCATTTGAAGAATATTGGAATGAAAGCCATAGAAAGTACTTCAATGGCAAGATAATCTATGATGATTGGTTAGACAAATACAAAGATATCCTATCAAAAGCAAAGACCAGCATTCTTGATTTAGGATGCGGAGAAGGTAATGATACTCTATATCTAAAAGAAAGAGGATATGATGTCATATCATTAGACTATTCAAAGGCAGCATTAGACATAGTAAAGAATAACATCAAAGGATCCAAGACAGTCTTATCTGATATATCAAAAGAATTACCATTTGAAAATAATTCCTTTGATATCGTGATTGCTGACTTATCCTTGCATTACTTTGATTTAAATACAACCAAAAAAATATTAGGTGAAATCAAACGGATACTGACTCCATCTGGTCATCTATTAGCACGTGTCAATTCATGTAATGATATCAATTACGGCGCGAATCAAGGAACTAAGATTGAAGAAGATTTCTATTTTGTATCCGGATATAACAAGAGATTCTTCACTCCTGAAAGCGCAGAAGAACTGTTCTCTTTAATCGGAAAAACAACAGTCTTAGAAGCAGAGATGACACGATATACGAAAACAAAGAAAGTCATCGAGATTATGTCTATCAAAGATGTGAACAAATAGTCGATTCTCGAATATAGTCCCAAAAAAGACCACATTTGATATCATGTGGTCTTTTAAGATTTATTTTTGAGGTATTAGTTTGCAGAACGATAAACCAATTTAATCTTAGAATTAGAAGATGAGCTTCCGCTGAAGGTAGAATACTTACTCTGGAAGTTAAGATAAACGCCAAGTTCGCCTTTTACAGTAAGAGAAGAATCATTCATTGTAAGATCAAAGTAGATAGATCCGTTTTCCGGTGTAGTAGATGTATCAAGACCGATTGAATAATGTTTTTCCTCGATATAGTGATAGAGATACTTTTCACCGGTTTTGAATGTGTACTTACCGTTTGAGTTCTTCGTCACTTCATACTCGACCAATTTAGAATTCGTTCTGACTTTAAGATCATCCAATGTGACAGTCTCACTGGCTAAATACCAAGGTGTTGCAGATTTCGACGGCTCATCCTTCATTGCAGCAGTGACGTCGTTATCGGTTGCGATAATTGAAATGTTATTGTAGGTAGAAAGCTTAGTCAAATCAGAGACGACATCATACTCATAGGAATAGTCTGTATTATCCGTATCTGTGTTTCCAGTGTCAGAGCCGCTGTTTCCACCAGATGAGATTGTACCTGTATACTTTGTCGATCTGATTCCATTGACATCCCAGATGTAATTCGCAAGATCAGGATGATCGATGAAAGGATTTCTTCCGAAGTTATTGGAATAGAGATATTCGTTTCTCTTCTTTTCCTGTTCTGTAACAGGATATTTGTTATTCCATTCAATGAGTCGATCCAATCTACCCATGGTATGGAGATCTTTATTATCACTTGGATTGTTGGATAATTCTAATCCGGCAGAACCGGATGAACTTCCACCTGTTCCACAGGTCTTGTAGTATTTTGTTGCACAATAGAAGATGATTCTGGCTGCTTCTCCACGTGCTGGTTCATAACCAAACGAGGCTGGATCCCATGTGTTGGATCCATCGCTTCCACCATTTCCGTAGAAGTAATTGCTTCTGCTTGAATTCTCAGTAGAAATAGTAGGACGGAGCATATGAGGATCCGAACCAGGTCCTGTCTTTCCAGCGCCTCTAGAATTCGGCCACACGTGTTCTTTGTTCCAATTGGTTGTTGAATCTGTTGAAGCATGGTAGAACGGAACAACACCGCTTCCGCTTGATGCTTTATCAGACTGAGCC
>CAVALL010000098.1:0-5151 GCA_963589675.1 Alistipes onderdonkii
ATTAGAGTCGCGACATATTACGCCGTTTTTGGACGGCCAACTGCAAAAGTCAGGATATTATAAACGGATTTTGCGTTTTTGTACATTATTTTGTGATTAGAAGCAGATCAAGACCTATTCAGCCTTATAGATATCACATGGATTCTTCTCGAAATAATGAATTGCGAATGAACACGTCGCTTTGATAGTCAACTTATTCTTTTTAGCATAGTCGATGACCTCAAGGATAAGCTCTTTTCCAATTCCCTGTCCTTTTAAGGAAGAATCGACAAAGGTATGCGTGATTGTGATTTCCCTATCGTTTGTAGAAGGAAAATTGATCTCAGCCAATAATCTACCGTCTTCACTTAAATACTGTATGGCATCATTCAGATATACTTTTTCCATGATTGTTACCTCACACTTCTAAAATAACATGAGAATGAGTTCATTTCAAATGTTGTGTTTTGAAAGTATGTTAGTGACTGAATGGTTCAACTTTGTTTCACTGTATCTCCTCTTCTTTTGGTAACTTGGATAGAGAACGATAGATTGAGACGACTACGAATATTGCTGTCAATAATTCAGTAAGTGGCATCGCATACCAGATAAGAGAGGGAGTGATCAAAGGAAGCAAATAGATGAAAGCACCGCTTAAGACTAGACCACGAAGCACGGAGACAACAAATGCAATGTTCGGCTTTAGAATGGACTGGAAGTAATAAGTTGAGAAGATATTCAAAGGGAGTAATAGGAAGGAAAGAGAATAGACACGGATGATGCTTGGAGCAATGCTTAAGATACTGTCTGTAGCTTTAATGAATACTTTCACATATAGATTCGGAACACTGAGACTTAGAACAGTCCAGAAAATAGCAAAGAAAGTAGCAGTGATCAAAGAGTACTTTAAGGTCTCTTTGATTCTTTCTGGTTTCTTGGCGCCGAAATTGACAGAGATGATAGGTTGACTGGCCTGACCGACACTATAGGCACAGCACTGAACGAAAGTGCTGATTGTGATGATTGGTCCATAGACAGCTAAAGCATCAGAACCTAAGTACTTCATGATCTGACGATTGAATAGTACAGTCAAGATACCCATAGCAGCATCGACAAAGAAGGTCGAGAATCCTGTCTTGGATATCGTCGTTAGTTTAGCGAAGAAATGGTCTGTTTTGACCAATTTCAAAGTGTTTTTCTTCTTGAAGAAATGAATCATCATGACAATAAAAGAGATGACAGATCCGATAGCTGTGGCAAGTCCAGCACCAAAGATACCCATATTGAGCGTGAAGGTAAATACAATATCGCCGACAACATTGAATAGACCGCCGGATAAGACACCGATAGTAGCTAATAAAGGATCATTGTCATTACGTAAATAGGCTGCGAGATACTGGTTGAATAGGAAAAGAGGAAGTACATATCGGATGGATTTCAAATAGGAGATAGCAAGAGAAAGAATCTCATCATCACTCGCACCGAAGAAGACCAGAATCGGTTTTTCAAATAATACGATAGCCAAAGTAGCTAAAATAGAGAGAATAATAGCTCCGATTAATGAAATAGTAAAATACTGATTGGCATCCTTTTGGTCTTGATCTTTCTTTCCTCGGATTGCGGAAAAGAGAATACTACCTCCAACACCCATGAATAGACCAAGGCTATAGATGATGTTCCATATAGGAGCAACAACTGCTAAAGCAGCTGTTCCATTCGGACCTTGGTATTGACCGACTACTGCCATATCGACAATGCTATAGATTGAAACAATCATAGCTGAGCCAAAGGCGGCTAACAGATACTTGAAATAGTTTTTTCTGATATTTCCGTTGATTAAGTCCATATTGAATTTTCTCCTTAAAAAAAGCTGGACCGGTGATAGACATTTCAGTCTACACCTTGTCCAGCTGTTGTTTCTTTTGAACAACCCACCCTCCGGTGAACGTGTACTATTTTACCATTTGAATATTCAAATGCAAGAAGGAAATGCGGAATATTCTTAGTGGCTATATAATGATTATAGAAGAGAAATTCAATATAAAACCTATAGGATTCATTTAGATTGTTTGGTTGATTGTTAGTTAAGATTATTCGTAGAAGATGCCTGCTTTGTAGAAATAATACTGACTAAAAATATAAAAAAATGAACAAAGAAAAACTCTTTGTTCATATATAGTTAGAGAGTTCTAATCAAGTTACTTGTTCAATAACATGGTAAGGAGATTGCCTTCACCGACTCTTCTACCATGGTCATCAAAAGTGTAACGACCATTGTATTCTCCTAATTTTCTACCATGTTCATCACGGATGATTTGTCTGTCACCCCATCTTTCGATTTCACCAATCTTTCTTCCGTGGGCATCTCTTAAGATCTCATTCATATTCCTTTTGATGTGATTTATCTTTCTTTTCCCAATCACATCTTCCTCCTATTTACTGGGAAATATCTTCCTATCTATTTTAACTTTTCCTCTGTCCAAAAAGAAAGACATAGATGAAGATGTACATAGATAGGTTCAAAGTATTGGCTTTCTTAGATAGTAGACACTGATTGATCTTCCTAGTTTATAGGCTACATCATGAATGTTGCCTTCTAATAGAAAGCCATGTTTTTCATGAAAATGAAGCGAATTCTCATTCTCACTGGTGACAATAGAGATGATATTCGTGATGGAATATTCTTTTGCCTCCTTTTCAATGGCATTTAGAAGGATAACACCGATATGATCATGAAGATGATCCTTATCGACATAGATCGATAAATCAGCTGTCTTCTTATAGGCACTTCTTTCATGGAAAACATCTAAATAGGCATAACCAAGAACCTGATTTTCATCATCTACATAGACGAGAAACGGATAATGAGCTTGGATTCTTTTCACTCTTGATGTGAAATCACTTGAAGAAAGTCTCTCTTCTTCTAAGGTATAGCAAGTGTTCTCGATATAGTAGTTATAGATATTTAGACATGCGTCTATATCGCTGTCTTCTAGTTTTCTGATTAACATGATTCTCTCGTTAAATGTCTCTATTAAAGTGTCTTATTTAACTGGATGGAGAAAAAACCATCCCCTGCCATATACTGCATAGTAATGGAATAGGTTGTATTAGTGGCAGTGGCATTCTCGGAATCGACTGTATAGGAAGCCTCTTTTAATTTCTTCTCATAATTGGAAACATAGGTTTCCTCTTCAATCGTCGTGTCATATTCTCCACCGATGACAAGATACTCTGTTCCAGAAGGATAGACATAATATTCTTTTCCATTTGCTAATGCAAAGGAAGGAATGATTGTCTCATCGACAGTAGACATGGATAAAAAGGTAGCAATCGTATCATATGGAAAACTAGCAACAGAATCTACCTGTGCTTCTACCCAGGCAAAGATCTCAAAATCATTTTGATAGTAGTCGATCTGAACCCAGATTTCATTGGTAGAATCGGTTAAAGCAAGATAGTAATAGTAATATCCATCTTCACTTTCTTCTTCATCATAGGTGAAATTTGAAGAAAGAAGCTGAGCACCATAACTTTGAGAAAGGTCACCACAATTGGAATCATATACGATGAAGCATTCTCCGTCCTCATCCGTTCCGCTAGCTTCCACGTAGGTTGAGGTAAATCCAGTCGGGAATGGTAAAGAAGTGTATCCATCTAGATAGGTAGACATAGCAGTAAGATCGCTCTCACTCCATGTTAACTCTTGTTTTGTAGATGTGCTTTCTTCTTTGCTATCGCTTGTAGAAGCAGCAGAGCTTGTCGAGACAAAAGAATCACTGACAGGATCGGATTTGGATTCGATTACAGATTCCTTATTTTGGTTGCAGGAAGCAAGGAACAAAGTAAAAGACAAAAGCGCAATTTTCTTGATTGTATTTTTCATGATAAATCTCCTTGGCACATACTATAACATAATAGGACAAGGATACAAAAAGTTATCTTGAAAAGAAGCATAGAAGCACTCTAGAAAGAGTTCCTTTTTTATATTAGTTTTGAAATGTCGAGATTGATGATTTTTGTCCCATTATTTTGTAGTTTTTTTACAAAATCAACCATGTAGATAGGTAAATAAGTTATCTTTCCGGCATTTTCGATATTGTCATTGCATAACACATATGCATATTCGTAATTCAGATCTTTATTGCTCATCAACTGCGTTAAGGCTGAATGACGCTTATAATCCTTGCCGCTTTTGACTTCAATGGGTACGACTTTATTTTCAATCTCAATCAGGAAATCTATCTCTCCTCTTTTTTTGTCGTTATTGTAATAGAGATCAAAGCCATGAGCCTTAAGCTCTTGAGCAACCACTGCCTCATATATTGCACCATAATTCAGTGTTGTTTTTCCGTTTAAAATTTCTGCCTGATTCCCGTTGAATAACTTATAGGTCAGTAATCCAACGTCGCTCAGAAAGAGTTTGAAAAGAGTTCTTTCCTTGCTTGCTAACAAGGGGTAAATGGGATTATCCACATTGTGAACAAATAGTCCGACTCCACTGTTCTTAAGCCATGAGAAAGATGTTTCATATTGATAAAACCTAGCTTTCTCGTTCAGGTTCTTTAAGATGAATCTCTTGTTTTGTGAATTCAATTCACTAGGAATCAAGTCATAAATTTCTCGAATCATAAGTTTTGAATCTTTTTGATATTTGGTAATATCCTGTCGATAACCATAATCGATATCGGATAAAACTTGGTTGACTTTATAAATATCCTTTGATTCTACGAATGTCTGTACTGCTTTTGGCATACCTCCAACCACTAAGTATGTATCAAAGAGTCCCATCATCTGTTTGTGTACGACTTCATCAACTTTCTTATGCCCTTCAAAGCATTCTCTTAGGTAATCGAAAGTTTTTTTGGATACGCCGACTGCTTTACTGAATTCTTCGAAGTCCATCGGGTACATCTGAAGAACCGACATGAAACCTACAGGAATGGATAGGATGTCCTGCATCTTGATTCCAAGCAAGGAACCGGAAAAGATAAATTTGAACGTCGTGTTCTGAACCAAAAACTTGATAGGTGTTATTGCATCGTTTGCCTCTTGTATTTCGTCGATGAATATAATTGTCTCATTCTCCACTAGTGCTTTGCCAGAAAGAGAGGACAAGCGAGATAGGTCTTCTCCACCTTGGTTTTCGGATGGGCAAGACGTGCGTTCAAG
>CAVALL010000099.1:0-4931 GCA_963589675.1 Alistipes onderdonkii
CATTCGACTTCACATCGTAAGTATTGAAATCGAATGCCAGAGTGAAAGAGTTCTAGTGTTGGAACTTTTTTCTAGCATACCCGCTAGATAAAAGCAGATAGAGATTCAATCTATTTAGAGGAATATATCTTTTGCACAACATCATGAACCTGGTGACACCTATTTTGGTGCCGCTTTTTATTTTTAAGGGTTATTTCGTGATCGTTTGTATAGTTTTTAGGTGATTATTCGTGCCTTTTTGATGAAAAATCGTTTCAATGTAAGCGTTTAAAGACTATAATAACTATTAGAGAATCTAACATTGGAGGATGTTTATGGAAAAAGAAAAATTCTCATTTAAATCTGTCGATGGCAATACTGCGGCTGCCTTAGGTTCTTATAAATTTACTGAAGTCGCTGCCATCTACCCTATCACTCCCTCTTCTCCTATGGCCGAAAATGTCGATGTTTATGCTTCACAAGGAATGAAGAATCTCTTTGGCGATACTGTCAAAGTCATGGAGATGCAGTCTGAAGCTGGTGCTTCCGGTGCTGTCCATGGTGCTAGCCAGGGCGGTGCTCTTGCTACTACCTATACAGCCAGCCAGGGTCTCCTTCTCATGATTCCGAATATCTATAAGTGGGTCGGTGAGGAACTTCCGATTGTCTTACATTGCGCTGCTAGATCTTTGGCAAGCCGTTCTCTCTCCATCTTCGGTGATCACGGCGATGTCTATGCTGTAAGACAGACTGGTGCTGCCATGATCTGCTCTCAGTCCGTTCAGGATGTTGCTGATCTTGCCCCGCTTTCCCATCTTGTCGCTATCAAGGGTTCTACTCCTGTTGTTCACTTCTTCGATGGTTTTAGAACTTCTCATGAAATTCAGAATGTTGAATTCGTGAATGATGAATTCTGGAAGTCCATATTAGATCAGGATGCTGTCGATAATTTCAAGAAGAGAGCTCTCAATCCTCATGGACACGCTGTCACAAGAGGCGGTGCTGAAAATGATGATATCACCTTCCAGGGAAGAGAAGCTCAGAACATCCACGAGGATAAGATTGTTGATGTCGCTTGCGAATATTTCGATAAGGTCAGCCAGGCTACTGGTAGATCCTATGCTCCGTTTGTCTATTATGGTGATCCGGAAGCAGATAGAGTCATCATTGCTATGGGTTCTGTCACTGAGACAGCAACTGAAGTTGTTGATGATCTTTTGAAGAAAGGTGAGAAGGTTGGTCTTATCAAGGTCTATCTCTATCGTCCTTTCTCTGTTAAGCATTTATTGAATGCTATTCCTGCTTTTGTCAAGAAGATCGCTGTCTTGGATAGAACAAAGGAACCCGGCTCTGATGGTGAACCATTGTACCTCGATGTTGTTGCTGCCTTGAAACAGGGCGGAAGAAACGACATCATGGTCTTAGGTGGCAGATATGGTGTTTCCAGCAAGGATACTGCTCCGAAGCATATCAAGGGCGTCTATGACTTCCTCAATGCTGAGAAGACCTGGACTGGATTCACAGTTGGAATCGAAGATGATGTCACACATCTCTCCATCCCTGCTGATGAAAATTACATCATCGCTCACGATTACACTTCCTGTCTCTTCTATGGTTTAGGTTCTGATGGTACTGTCGGTGCCAACAAATCCTCCATTAAGATCATCGGTGATGAAACACATCAGTATGCTCAGGCATATTTTGCCTATGACTCTAGAAAGTCGGGCGGTGTCACAAGATCTCATTTGAGATTCGGTCACACTCCGATTCATTCTACATATTATGTTGAGAATGCTGACTTTGTCTCCTGCTCTTTGGATTCCTATATCTTCAAGTATGATATGCTTTCCAATCTGAAGGAAGGTGGAACCTTCTTGCTCAACACCAATATGAGCGATGAGCAGCTTGCCCTCTCTATGCCGAACCGTATGAAGAAGGCTATGGCTACTAAGAAGATCAAATTCTATGTCATTGATGCCAATAAGATTGCTTTGGCAATCGGTATGGGTCGTCATACCAATACAATTCTCCAGTCTGCATTCTTCTACCTCAATCCTCAGATCATGCCTTATGAAGAGGCAAATGCTTGGATGAAGAAGTTTGCTGCTAAGACCTATGCCAAGAAGGGTCAGGATGTTGTTGAAATGAACTACAAGGCCATTGATTCTGGTACCGATGGACTTCGTGAAGTAGCTGTCGATCCTGCTTGGGCTGATCTTACTGTCAATGCAAATCTCAAGATGCCTGCTGATGAACAGTGGGATTATTGGGATAACTATGTTGCTGTCATCGGTAACCTTGATGGTTATTCACTTCCTGTCTCTGCCTTCAGACATGGCGAATTGGAAGATGGCACCATGGAACCGAACATCACATTCCGTGAGAAGAGAGCTATCGCTGACCGTGTCCCTGTCTGGGATAAGGAAAACTGCATCCAGTGCAATCAGTGCGCCTTTGTCTGCCCACATGCTACAATCCGTGCCTTCTTGCTCGATGATGCCGATTTAGAGAAACTCCCTGAAGAGGAAAGAGGAGATGTCCTTCCTGCTTTAGGTGGACCGAACGTCAAGGGATTGAAGTTCCGTATCCAGGTCTCTCCGATGAACTGCGTCGGCTGCTCCTTATGCGTCAATCAGTGCCCTGGCAAGATGACTCCGAAGAAAGATGAAAACGGAAATCTTGTCAAAGATGAGAATGGCAAGACTGTCATGGAAGCCCATAAGGCTTTGAAGATGGTCGATGCTAAGACTCAGAGCGACCATGAAAAGGCTGCTGAAATCCTCTATAAGGAAATCGAACCGAAGACTGGTTTCTATCCTGCTGGAACACTCAAGGAAGTTGCCTTCTATAAGCCTTATCAGGAAGTCTCTGGTGCTTGCGCAGGTTGCGGTGAAACTCCGTACTATCGTTTAGCATCTCAGCTCTTTGGCCCTGATATGCTCATCGCCAATGCAACAGGTTGCTCTTCCATCTACAATGGTTCCACTCCGCTTACACCTTTCATCACCAACAAGAACAATGAAGGTATTGCTTGGGCTAACTCCTTGTTTGAAGATAATGCTGAATATGGTTATGGTATGCGACTTGCCACTGACTTCAAGCTTCAGAGAATCTGCACTATCATCCTAGATAATGCTGACAAGGTTGAACCGGAACTCAAGGCAGTCTTAGATGATTATGTCGCCAACATCAAGAATAGAAAGCATGTCCGTGAGATTCTTCCTAAGATGCTCCATCTTATCAATGAATCTTCCTGCGAAGGCATCAAGGCTCTCTTACCGATGAAGAATGATCTCCTCGATAAGTCTGTCTGGATCGTCGGCGGTGATGGCTGGGCATATGATATCGGATACGGAGGACTTGATCATGTCATCGCTTCTGAAGATGATGTCAACATTCTTGTCCTCGATACAGAAGTCTATTCCAACACCGGTGGTCAGGCTAGCAAGTCTTCACAGACTGGTCAGATTGCTAAATTCGCCGCTTCCGGTAAGAAGACAGCAAAGAAGAACCTTGGCTTGATCGCTATGGCTTATGACCATGTCTATGTCGCTTCTATCGCTATCGGCGCTAACCCGACACAGGCTATCAAGGCTATGCAGGAAGCAGAATCCTACAATGGTCCTTCTCTCATCATGTGCTATGCTCCTTGCCAGGAACAGGGTATCAGAGGTGGTCTTGCCAACTCCATGATGCAGGAGAAGTTAGCTGTTGAGTGCGGTTACTTCCTCACTTACACATTCGATCCTCGTCTTGCTGAAAAGGGTGAATCTCCTCTTAAGATGTATGGAAAGACACCTGACTTCTCCAAGATCAAAGACTTCTTGCTCACTTCCACTCGTTATTCACAGCTTCCTAGAGTCAATCCGGATCATGCCGAAGAACTCTTCGAGAAGAATAGAAAGTACGCTGAAAGAAGATATCACGATATCCTCCGTTACGGCGGACTTGAGAAGTAATTCGACTTACGACTATTATAGAGACCTGCTTCGGCAGGTCTCTATTTCTTTATATGTGTTATAATTGTAGTGTTATGGAGGTAGTGAAATGTTTTGTCCGAATTGTGGTCATGAAGTGAAAGAAGATTTAAAATTCTGTCCGAATTGCGGTGCTCAGATTGAGAATGGAAAAGTCCTCTCTACACCGGAAGGAAATAAGCACAAGAATGAAGTGGATAAGGAATATGAATTGGTATCCATGGTCTGCGGTATCCT
Source organism: Alistipes onderdonkii (assembly GCA_963589675.1). Taxonomy (GTDB): domain Bacteria; phylum Bacillota_I; class Bacilli_A; order RFN20; family CAG-288; genus Enterosoma. The sequence continues at coordinate 4,194 of CAVALL010000099.1, forward strand.
TTCATTGATCATTCCGTTCTTCAATATCATTCTAGGTATCATTGCATGTGTTTTCTCTTCGAAAGCTCAGAATCCGACATCATATTCTAAAGTTGGAAAGATAACAGGTGTCATCGGTATTGTCTTAGGCGCATTTTGGTTGGTTGCCTTTATCTTGTTCCTTGTTTCCTATGTTCTTACAATCGCCAATGGTCCAGCGACTGCTACTACAACGTATTATCTGATTGGTTAAAAGAAAGGTTAAATGGTAAATTATGTTTTGCAAAAAGTGTGGAAAAGAATTAGAAAACGGAACAAAGTTCTGTCCTTATTGTGGTGAGAATCTCCAGGACGGAGATGGAAGTTATACCAAGACAGAGTTCTATACTGCTAATGGAACCAAGGTCTCTACAAATGGTTCATCTGACAAGTCCAGAGGACTTGCACTGATATTTGCTTTGCTTGGATGCTTTGTCATTTCTGGAATTCATCGTTTCTATGTCGGTAAAATCGGAACAGGTGTCTTATGGCTTCTTACCGGTGGCCTCTTCGGTATCGGTACAATCATCGATATCGTTATGATTGCCACTGGATCCTTCACCGATATTGATGGAAGACCTTTGACAAATTGGAATATTGATTAATTAATACTTTCCCAACCAATAGGACTATATAGAATTAGAGTTTTTGCCGGTTTTCGATCGCTATATGCCATGTTTTGCCGCATAAGAGCGGCGAGACATGGCATTTTCCGTTCCT
>CAVALL010000100.1:0-4093 GCA_963589675.1 Alistipes onderdonkii
ACATTTCACATTGAAAAAAGGTGTTTCTTTAAAGATATCTTGAATTAGATTTTTAAGTGCTAAAGTAGTGCCAAAAATAATTTGACAAAACTGGCTTTTTGTCAAATGACTATTTTGTTGACTTTTCAACGATTTTGCGAGTAACCGCTTACATTTTAGTGCTAAAATTGTGCTAGTCTTTGGTATAGAACAAATTACGGTTGTCTCTTAAATATATTCTACTTTGATGTTCTCAAGATAGGTAATCTTAATCTTCTTCTAGGTTAGAGCAGCAAATCTTTTCATCTCAACTGAAATCCCCTTAGATGAATAGGTTTTAGTTTTTCCTATCTTTTGAATTGACAATATATCTCTACTACAAAGTTTAATTCTCTGTTTCTAATATATGTACGATTGTGACTTTAAGCATAAATATTCATAATGAAGGAGACTTAGTTATGCTTAAGAGTCACATTCAAAACACAAGGGATAGAACCTTTTCATCATAAAGTGATAACTTTTTACAAGTTCAGATTCTATCGATACATAATCAAGCAATGCATCTGGATTGTTTCCACGAACGAGACCCTAAAACGTATCTTACCTAAATTCTATAAGAAACTATGATTCCACATAGAACAAACAAAGACATCAGTAGACTTTCCAATGAGACGATATTATTAAGACAAGATTTATAAGCACGGGAAAATACACTGGTATACCAGCAATCATCACTTTATTTTTAGAAATCATCGGTTAACGAAGAGAAAAATAAAAGCATCGACTAAAGATGTCTGCCTAACAATCAAGAATAGTCGCATTAACAACAGGGAGAAAAGACAATGAAAGCAAAGTGGAACGAAAAAACATTCAACACCAAAGATGAAGATTTCAACTATGAGAGAAAAAGCATTCAAGTCAAACCAAAGGATTTAGCCAAAACAATTATCTCCTTTGCAAATGCAGAAGGCGGAACCATCGCAGTCGGTGTCGAAGATGATAAATCAATCACAGGAATCGATGAATACACAAAGGAAGTCAATGAGATTCGCTATGTTCCAAAAGAACTATGCAAACCAGCAATCAAATGTGTTTTCGAAGAAATTCCTATTAAGGACAGACTAGGTCAGCCTAATCATGTTCTTCTCATTCATGTTCCAATGAGTTCAGAAGTTCATGAAGACACGTCAGGAGAAGCATATTGCAGAGTCGGTGACAAAAGCACAAAAATGACATTCAATGAGAGATTGCTTTTAGCTTATGCACGAGGAGAACAAAACTACGAAGCCTCTCCCGTCTTTGGTTCTTCCATCAAAGATATCGATAAGAATCTTGTCTTGGAATATATGAGGAAGATTGGTTACACAATGTCCTATTCAAATTACATCTATGAGAATGGATTTGTGACTGATAATCGTGGAGAGGTATCCGTGAAAGCAATCCTTCTCTTCGGAAAGAATCCTATGAAATACTTTGGAAGAGCCCGTGTCAGATTCATACGATTTGATGGAAGAGAAGAATTGACCGGTCCTGACATGAATGTCATCAAGGATGTGATATTCGAAGGAAGATTGCTTGAACAGCTGAATGCTGCTATCGCCTTCGTCAGAACACAAATCAAAGAAAGAACATTCCTAGGAAAAGACGGCTTATTCGTGACCATTCCTGAATATCCGGAATTTTGTTGGAAGGAGCTCATCGTCAATGCAGTCACTCATAGAGATTACTCGATTGTAGGTACAGATATTCAGATCAAGATGTTCGATGATAAGTTTGTCGTTGAGAGCCCTGGCATATTCGCAGGCACAGTGACAGAGAAGAACATCCGCTCTAACCACTTCTCTAGAAACAAAGCGATTGCTGCTTATATGAAAGAATACGAGTTTGTCAAAGAATTCGGTGAAGGCGTAAAACGTATCTATAGGGAGATGGCAGCAGCTAATCTTCCACAGCCAACATTCAAGAAACGGGATTTCATGACCATTGCGACAATCAGAAATGACTACATTGAAGAGAATGTCCCTAAAAATGTCCCTGTAAATGTCCCTGTAAATGTCCCTGTAAATGTCCCTGTAGAAAAAAGTGATGAGGATTTAATCATTGAAGCCATAAAAATAAACAACAAAATCACAATGGATGAAATGACTACCATCATTGGGAAAACTAGAAAAACTGTAATGAGAGTGCTGCAAAAAAGCGTAAAAATCAAACGTGTCGGTTCAGATAGATATGGTCATTGGGAAATCAATGATGATGTACCAAACGAAAATACACCTGATGCCATACAAGAAGATAGAAACATTTCAAAAGATTAGAAAGCAACCGCTTCTACTTAGAAAGGAAATTCAAGCATCAGACTCCTATTTCACAAATAAGACACTCAAAAGGTGTTGTTCGTTTCATATCTATTGTTTTCTTTGTTTCTTGCCATTCTATAGTACTACAATATAGTGCATAATATATGCATTGCACATATAATAGATACAAAAGAGGTATAGATTATGGCAACTACTAATTTCAGTGTCAGAATAGATAACGACATCAAAAAGAAATCCGAAGCAATGTATGGTGAACTCGGAATCAATTTAACTACAGCAATAAATGTATTCTTGCGCAAATCTCTTGCTGTTGGCGGTTTTCCCTTCGATGTCCGAATGGAAGAGCCGAACAAAGAGACTCTTCTTGCTCTTCTAGAAGCAAATAAGATTTCTAATTCCCCTGATTTGAAAGGTTATGATGTCGAGGATGCTTTAAAGGAACTTAAGAAATGAGCAAATTAGCTGTCGTATGGACTACTCAATTCAAAAAGGATTATAAAAACGCAATCAAAAGGAATCTCAACATCGATTTACTTGATGATTTGATTCGTCGTTTAGCCAATTGTGAAAGCCTTGACGTTAAGTATCGAGATCATTCCCTATCTGGCAATTGGCAATCATTCAGAGAATGTCATATCACTCCAGATTGGTTATTGATTTACAAAATTGAAAATGACAAGTTGATATTGACATTAATATCTTCCAGTACGAAAGCTGCAAGGTCTCCTCTCTTGACAACAGAAACGCCCAATCCACGGGCAGATATTGGCTTAAGAAGGTTTTCACGGTCCTGAAGGATTATCAGAGCAGCATCGTTGTTGGCGAAAGGTTCTGGCTTGATGAGACCTATCTGAGCAAGAAGCCGTCCGACACCTCCAAGGATGAGGAAGGCAGGAAGCTCAGAGGTCTGTCACATGACAAGATCTGCATCGCCACTGCCACGGACGGCAAACATTCGATCCTGTTTCCAATCGGGAACGGAAAGCCGTCGTCGAAAAGAGTGATTGGCGCCATGAAAGGACACATATCCAAGAATGCCACGATGGTCGATGACGGAGAGAAGGCACATGCCATCTTGGTAAGGACATACAGCCTGAAAAGAGAAATGCATCCGTCGGACGAGACAAAGGGTCTTGATGATGACAACCCCATGAATACTGTAAACGCCTTGCATAGGAGCTTCAAGATTTTCATGTCAAGGCATGGCTCGTATGACAGGGATGGTCTTATTGACTGGTGCAACCTGTTCAGTTTCATCTACAACCACAACGGAAAAGTAGTCGAAATGGTAAAGGACTTTCTCGACATGGCGATAAAAAACAAGGAAATCATTCGATATAGGGCTGTAATTTCCAAAAAGTGACTAAAAGTTGCATCTGCTAGTACCCATGTGCAAAAAAGTATTTTTTCTTTAAAATCTGAAAAGAAATTTATTGAAAAGAAATTAGATAAAAAATATTCATTTTCACTAATAATGAATTATCTAGATCAAATGAAAAAGTTCAAAGATTTAGATGGAACTTGGAAAGATACAACAACATTGCCGAACTCAAGGGAACCTTGGAACTTTAAATGTATAGCGGTAGGTTTTTTAAGTCTTCTTAATGAATGAGCTGTAATTTGCTGAGATCTCAATCGTAAACGATAATCTCATGAGCAATGTCCCTAAAAATGACCCCTAAAACTTCGACGGCTAATGAAGCATCAAGTCATAAATTTCTTTATTTATCGCCAAAAAATTGCTATAATTTTGGTGATAAATATGAAATGAGGTGTTTTTTATGAGAAAGGCATTC
>CAVALL010000101.1:0-4092 GCA_963589675.1 Alistipes onderdonkii
ATCTAGCCATCATCAAGACGACTGCGAATATGAGCGTTGATCTCATCATCGACTATACAAAGCCAGCAATAACCATGAAGAGAAAGAGCGATGGTACTTTGGTAAGTAGTGGTTCCTATTCGAATGAAGCCGTCATGGTTACGGCCACAGACACCAATCTTGTGAGCCTATTCTACAAAGGACCATATACTAGCAATTATGCAGCCTGTGGGAATACCTATACGACAGGTTCAAGCAGTGGTTGGTATTCGTTCTATGCAACTGATAAATGCGGAAATAAATCCGATGATTACAAGGTTTACATCGATATGGAAAAGCCTAAAGGTGTTCTCTATGTGAATGGAAAAGAAGTAAGCAGTGGGTCTTATGTATCCGATGGATTTTCTTATTTTGCTAGCGATGCTGAATCTGGAATCAAGAGTGTCTACTACAAGACACCAAATTCTTCTTCATACGTCCCTTATAGCAATGGGGCAATCATCCCTAAGACAAGCGGAGATGGCTGGTATGAGTTCTATTCTATCGATAACGCAGGAAATATCTCTGATACATCGAAGGTATTCTTAGAGACGTCCTCGCCTCTTATCACCATCGAAAGAAACGGAGAAGTTGTCTATAGCTATAACGCCAATGAGAACAATACCATCGATACAGGCCTGTACTTCAATGAGGGAGATTCCATTAAGTTCGGATATTCATCTTCATCGAATGTCTATACATCAGGTACATTCAATGTTGGGACTCGATACATGCTTAATAAAGCATCCTATCCGAATTCAACCTATTCAGAAACAATCACATCCGCAACAGGAATTTCGTCTACATTCAAGTTCAAGATCGTTAGAGACAAGCCAACTTTGAGCGTGAACGGAACATCTTATGAGGATGGGTCAACCATCAAACTCAACAAGGATGCAGATATCGTGATGAACATCGATTCTGTCATCACTTCAGGAGTGAATACTGGCTACATCTCATGTAACGGACAAGAAAGCACTTATGATTTGTTATCAAATCGAAATGTGACTTTAACTGCGAATAATGGTGAAGTGAAGACCTATGAAATAACAGTCTTGGATGCTGCAGGCAATGAGTCATCGTTTGCTGTTGTCATCGATAAAGAACCATCAACCGGAGTCTTTGAATCGAATGGCATCGTCATTCCTAATAACGGCTACACCAATAAGCCATTCGCATTTACTTTCTCTGATGCGACTTGTCTCTATTCTAAAGACGGAGAGGCTGCTAAAGCCTATAACGGTGAAGAAATAACTGAGGATGGAACCTATTCCTTTGTTCTTACTGATGAAGTCGGAAACACCTCAAACTTCAAAATCACCTTAGATAGCATTCCTCCTAAAGGAACCATCTATGTTGATAACAAGGAAGTAGAAGGTGAGGTTGTCACCAACAAATCAATCTATTTCACCTGGGACGGCGATGAGACTTGTCTAGTTAACGGTGAATCCTATAAGAAGAATACTGTTCTTGTAGAAGAAGGAGTCTATACCTTCGTTCTTAGCGATAAGGCTGGAAATAGTGTTACTTATACGGCTGAAATCGATTTGACCGCTCCTACAGGAAACGAGGATAAGCTCAAGCATCAAGAGAACTTCACAGTCTCTAAATGGTACGAGGTTTCTTATAAAGGGAATATCGATTGTTTCAAAGATTTAGAAAGTGCAAACTTAAAAGCCTATGAATATGAATTCAGTGATTCTGTGACGACTCTGGAACTTGATGATGTATCTAAATTCACTGAATACAGCATGGTTGCCTCTAACGGAGATCCAGATAACCATGATGATGAAGTTAGGACTGGTACCTATTGGCTTTACAAATCCATCGCAAATAAAGATATCAAGCTCTATTACTTCGACAAGAACCTTCTTGATGAAGCTATCGCCTTCTATGCGAAGGACTATGTCTCAGGGCCTCATTACTTAGATGGGTCAAATAAAGCAAGCGGAGAAGAGGTCATCTCTTCCATGTGGGATTATGAAGGTGAATCCTATCCGATAGGAAATACCTATGTTCTTCATAGCTTTGGCTCAGAGAGTGCTTATGCGATAAAGATAGGAACTGAAACAAAGATTCCTCTTAACTATCAAGATACATTAGGCAGTCAGATAGAAGAATCCGGTCTTTACGAAATCTATGAGACTGATAAAGCAGGCAATACCTGCTCATACAAGGTCATCATCGATAAGGATTCACCAAAGCTGAATATCAAGACGGAAACCTATTCAGAAGGCTCTAGCAAGGAATTCATCTTAGATGATGAATCCATGCCTTCAAGCAAGACTTTCTATCTTAAGTCCTTCGAGATCAAATCTATCATTGAGAATGATCCATATGCAGTTGTGAAGGTCGTTCATAACGGAAATACATCCTACTATTCCAAAGGCGATGAACTTCCAACGCTAATTGACGGAGGAAAGTATGAAGTATCCGTCTATGACAGATTATCCAATGAGATGAACTTCACCATCTATATCTCTAGCGAAGAAGAGAACATCGAATTCAAGAACAATGCCGATGATACGAAAGTTTCTATCGATATCACTCTTCCTGAAAGTAGTCTTACTATCACGAGCCTTGAAATCTACAAAAACGGAGAGAAGCTCGAAGGAGTCACTCCAGATAAGCTTTCCTACGAATTCTCTAAGGATGGTAACTACAAAGTGATCCTCAAGGATAACTTCGGAAGGACGATTGAGAAGGAATACTATTTCCATAAGGCAAAGCCTACTGGAAACATTAATGGTATCTCTAACGGGTCAAAAACCAATTCCGACGTATCCTTCGAATTCGATTCATCTAAATATTACGCGAAAATCTATAAAGATGGCGTTCTCATTGAGATGAACCGAAAAGGAAATATCTTCATCGAATCGAATGAATTTAACAGTGGTTCCTATGAGATCATCCTCATCAGCAACGATGATGAAGAGAACATGCAATCTTATGATTTCGTGATTGATGCTATCGCTCCTGATGTCGTCCTAGATGGAGTAGAGGATGGCAAGACCACAAATGGATCCGTCATTGTTTCCTGGGATGATGAGGATGTGAAATCTGCAACCTACAGCCTTAATGGCTCTAATGAAATCTCATTTGAAAAGGGTATGACTTTCGATAAGGAAGGAACATATGTCATTACAGTCATTGATGATTTAGGTAATACGACAACGAAGACTTTTACAATCGATAAGACTGTTGACTATGAGGTCAAGACAAGCGATGGAAGAACTATCCATGGCGATGCGACAACCTCTAGCGATGTCTCAATTTCTACGAATGAAGAAGGAAAGGTATCTGTCATCAAAGATGGTGAAACCTATTCTTATAATCAAGGTGAATATTTGACTCAAGAAGGAACTTATCTCATCACTGTAGAGGATCCTTTTGGTAACAAGACATCCTTCACAATCGTGATTGATAAATCCGTCGACTTCGAGATGAATGTTGCAGACGGCGGTATCACTAATGATCCAGTAATCATAAATTCCAATGAGAAAGTAACAGTCACCATCACTAAAGACGGAAAACCTTATAGCTATAACCTTGGTGATGAAATCAAAGAAGAAGGATTCTACAAGGTACTCATTACTGATGCTTATGGCAACACCAAGGAAGTCTCATTCCAAATTGTCTACAAGGATGCAAGAACATCTATCGACTATGATTTAGGCGATGATGTGACCATCATCAAAGTAACTCGAAATGGAGAAGAAATCTCTTGTGATTCCAATCATCTAGCCTTCACTGAAGACGGCGAATACGTTATCACCTATACCCAAAACGGGAAGGAATATAGCTTCACCTTAAGGCTTGATACGACAGCACCTGAAATCATGATCAATGGTGTATCCGATGGAGGAAAGGTCGATGGCGTTGTCACACTTACTGACATGAATGAAGAAGGATCTATCCATGTTTACAAGGATGGAGAAGAGATTGACTACAAGCTAGGCGATGAACTCAAGGATTATGGTTCTTACAAAGTTGTCGTAACTGACAAGCTTGGAAACACCAGAACCTATACTTTCACCCTTGAATTCCAGATGAACGCCTGGGCTATCGCGCTGA
>CAVALL010000102.1:0-4025 GCA_963589675.1 Alistipes onderdonkii
CAAATCAGAAAGAGAATCATAGCAAATGACATCATTAAAAAGCAGATAGCATAAATATTTAGTTTTCCTATCCACTATTTCCAATTTGTTGAATACCGACTTATCATTTGCTTTCATATTCGGAATAAATGGAGTATCAATATTATAGATTCTGACATCATTCACGTTTTCTTTGACTTTGATGAAATCATAATATTCAACACAATCTTCATAATATTTGTAGTCAACAATCAATCCAAAACGATAAGGGGCAAGATAAGCTTCAATAGCCTTGCTCCAACGATTCATTTCATTCTTTTTGAATTCCAAAAACTCACATAAAGGACGTACAGAGATTTCCTTTTTATACTTGTCTCTTAAATAGTCAGTCAAAAGTCTTTGCAATTTTCTGACATTATCCGGATAAATATTGTGATGATTTTTCAATTCAGATATTTTCAAATTAATATCCTTCAATTCATCACTGATCTTTAGCATATCACGATTAAGCAAATTGCGCTTTTGAACAAGTTCATCATTTTTATCTTTTACAAACTCACGATAATTCTTTCTGTGTTGTTCAAACAACGAGAAGTTATCATCTTGAATATCCTTACGGAAAGAATAAGTCAGATGAAATGTATTCAAAATCGATTGCTCATTTTTAAGGATATTATCATTCAAAGAAATTGCCCTTGACAATTGTTCTTCACTCTTTTGAAGCGCCTTTAACTCATCCTTCTTTGACTTGACAAGTCTATACACCTCTTGATCCTCAAGTTGTTTTATTTCAAGACTAAGAGCAGTCAGTTTATTAGAATTATCATTTTTTGAAGAAACCAATGTCTTATTTGTATGATTCAAATCTTCATTCTTGCTATTCAGTTCTTGGATTTTAACATTATTCGAATCGATTCTAGCCTCATCATAAAGCGGAAGATAGAATTTTCCATCTCTTAGACAATCCTGATACTTATTTGCTTGGTCAATGAATGTGGCAAGATAAGCGATTTTCTCTTTTGTTTTTATAACCTGGTTATGAATTCCATAATAAGAACGAAGTTCTTCCTTTAGTGCAACTATATCGATGCTTTCTTCATCCAAAAGAAACGAATCCACAAAATCGGACACTTCCTCAATCGGTCTGAATGCGATGGCTCGCTGCAACAAATCCATATAGCGTGAGCCCTCATTCAATTTCAGAATGTCTTCACAAATCACTTTCATTCTTGCTTTCTTACTAGTTTTCGTGATATCAGTTGCTTCAATCTTGTGCTTTAGTTCATTGAACGTAGAAACTGTATTTGAAGATGAAACAAACATAGAATCCTCGATGTGAATATTATTCTTTGTATAGAATTTTTCGCTTGTACCAGTATCATTCAACTCAATGACAGCACCTAAAACGAATGACTCACCATTATCTTGACTGAATTCAATGCAAATATGAGAAATAATAGGAACAGAACGTAAAAACTCTCTTCCTTCATCACCGATTTTATGTCGCATATAGGTTTCAAGTGTTCGTTTTGAATTATGATTGTCACCATTATTTGCGGCATTATTGAAATTCTTTGTATCACCACCAGATAACACATAATATATAGCATCCATTAAGGTAGATTTTCCGGAAGCATTTGAACCTGTAATGATAAGATTGCCTGTGAATTCAAGTGTTTCATTTTCAAACGCATGCCAGTTGATCAATTTGACTTTACATATCTTCATCTTCATTATCCTCCGTCTTACGATAGGAAAGAATCTTGTTCTCTAATGCTTCCATATCGGAAGAAGTGAGAGCATGTGTTATAGTCGGAAACACAACGAACGACGTTTCCAATGATATATCCGACCCTTTAAAGGAAACAATCTTATATCTTCTTAACAACGCCAATGAGTCAAAAAGATTTCCTTTCTTCAGTTCTTGGTCATAGATGCCGGTTTTGATGATGTAAGAGTTAAGTTCATCAACAGTGACAGCAATATTGATGTTTCCACTGTCTTTTGATTTTTGATAGTAGAACAATCTTAATATCAGAAGTATGATTGTATCTAATTTCTTGAACTTGACTGTGTTTCTGCCAGTATCTGTAACCAGGTAATAAATCTTGAACTGATCATCATGATAAAGAGAATAATCCATCAAAGAGAAATAATTGCTGATCGCATCTCTCATGCTTGAGATCTTATAGTAATCATTTCTATCAGAATCAATTTGCAGATAGATAAAGTTTTCATTCATAAGGCGCGAGCAAAGCCTTGAAAAATCATCCTGATTTGTTTCAGTATAATTATCAAAAGCATTTACAAGATCGTGCAATGCGTTTTTCTTACTTGCTACTGCCATTTCTCGTTCTCCTTTCAATGACAAAGTCATTCATGGTATGTCCCTTCCAACTGATTTCATCGTCCCTTAATTTAATCTCATAATGAACTAGAGGACTAACAGAATAGACTACTGCTAGGAATACCCTCATCAGCTGTGAGTAATCATCAATCGGTATTTCTTTTGCCGTTATAGACAATTTATCTTTCAAGAGTGACATGATGTATTTATCAATCTCATGAACGGAAAACTTCAATTGTTCTTCTAATCTCTTTTTATTTTCTTCTATCAATGTAGGATCAATCTCTTTTGGCTTAGGTTGCATCACATACTTAACTTTGGTTCGATGCTGTCTAGGCTGGAATAAAGAATTTGTATCATCAATCAAGCCAGTCTTGTACAGATGGAAACTATCCTCACCATCATATCCAGTCACCTGCATTTCCTTGAAGAGTTGATTGATACGGCCTTCCAAATCCTTTTCCTCATTCAACAGGTATTCCAATCTCGAGAAGGTTGCAGATACATACTGTGTATTCTTCTTATCGATTTTGGAAATCATATCCTCAATATTATCGAAAAGTTCCTCAACCTTCTGAAGAACACCTGAAAAGTAGGCTGAAGCCTCAAGCCTATTTTCCTCAGTATCTTGACCATTGCATTTTACAACAAGGTAATTATTCACCATATCATACATATGGCCTCTAAGGTTATCGATGGAATGTAAAATATCGGCTTTGTATTTAGAGGGATTATCTTTGCTGCGTAAGTTTGTGAATCCCTTCAAAACAACGGAATTACGATAATCAATCAGCAAGGCACTCAATATATCATTTGGTTTTGCATTGGGATTTGACAATAATTCAGAAAGAAATCTCTTGACTCGGAAATTCAAGCCACGCAATAGATTTCTTAAATTAGATACATTTCGTTCAATACTTTCCATTCTATCCACGGAATGCTTGAAATCTTCATCGCGAAGATCAGAATAAATAGAATAGACATAAGATGTAAGTTCCAAAGGACGTGTGTCCTCTTCGATAGTATCAGTAAATAACTTCAGTTGATCAATGGCAAAAGACGTCATCTGATATGTGACCTTAAAGTCCTTATCTGTTTCTTGGGTCAGCCAGCCGCAACGGGTAAAGTAATTCAGTTTGCTTATCGCCATATCATGAGGTGACTTCACTTGCTCTGCATCTTGATTGTTCTCATCATCAAACTGCATATCAAAATTAGTATTCATCAGATATTCTTCTAACCAGCTAATAACTGTATCTCTAGAGAATTGAGCAATATCATCCGTCATTCTCTGATTTAGAATATTGAGCAATTCAAAATTCAGTCTTCTATTGCCATTTGAAAGAGGGGCAAAGAAATTGGCTGGTATAAGGTCGAATATGTTTTTATTTGCCATTAGAAACCCTCATTGCAATCGCGAATATATTGTAACAAATATAGATGATAAGAGTCACTTAAAGTTAATGGATAATTAGAGAGAATGTTTGACTATATCAACGATTGAGAGTTGTCAATAGTTCGTGTAAAGATTGATACGGTCAATAAGAATGTGTCATAAATTTTGAAAGTTTGGCTAAAAATCAAAAAAACACGGATTTCTCCGTGTAATTTTCTAGATGGCGGAGCGAGAGAGATTTGAACTCTCGCACGGTTTTACCCGTCTATGAGCTTTCCAAGCCCACCTCTTCAGCCTCTTGAG
>CAVALL010000103.1:0-3959 GCA_963589675.1 Alistipes onderdonkii
TATTTATTTAAAGAATTCACTTAGTTCATCATGAATCTTTGTTTCTTCTATTTTCGTTTGTTCTTTTGACTCAGCACTGACAGAAATATATGTCTTCAGTTTTGGTTCAGTCCCACTTGGACGGACAACAACTGATGAGTTGCCTTCAAGATAATATTTAAGAACATCACTCTTTGGAAGTCCATCGAGCCCTAAAGAATAATCCAGTGTCTTTGTGACTTTCTTACCACCAAGAGATGTGATACCTTTTCTAAACATAGCCATGATCTCTTGCATCTTCTTAAATCCAGAAGAACCATCAAATTCGAATGAATACAATGTATTATACGTGTATCCGTAGGTTTTATAAAGTTCTTCAAGCTTTTCGAGTAAAGAAATACCTTTTGATTTATAGTAGGCAAACATCTCACAGATCATATAGGCACCATCGACTGCATCCTTATCTCTTACATAAGTGCCAGTCAGTACTCCATAGGATTCTTCAAATCCGAAGATATATCTTTCAGGATGTCCTTCTTTTTCTAGTAGCCCAATCTGTTCACCGATGAACTTGAATCCTGTGAGAACATTGATGGTCTTCACTCCATAATGCTCTGCAATTCTTTCCGCCATATCGATGGTAACGATGGTCTTGACCATCACAGGATCCTTTGGCATCTTATTTAGTGCGATTCTTCTAGAACAGATATAGTCAAATAAGAGCATTCCTGTTTCATTTCCAGATAAGAGCTGATATTCACCATTCTTATCTTTCACAGCAATACCGACACGATCACAATCCGGATCTGTTGCTAGAAGTAAATCTGCATTGTTCTTTTTGGCATATTCCATACCAAGAGCCATGGCTTCTTTGATTTCTGGATTTGGATATGGACAGGTAGGGAAATATCCATTTGGAAGTTCTTGTTCTTTGACAACTGTGATATTGGTATATCCCATCTCTTTGAGAGTTCTTGTCACAGGAACTAGACCTGTTCCATTTAAAGGAGAATAGACAATCGCAACATCCTTATCGACCTTCTCATCTCCAAGAAGGGATTGATTCTTCACTTCTTCAATGAAAGCTGTGATGACTTTTGGAGGAATATAGGAAATAAGTCCTTTTTCAAATCCATCATCAAGAGAGATATATTTGATATCCTTGAAGAGATTAATCTCTTCAATATATCCTAAGATTTCATCGGCAGCTTCCGTTGTGATCTGACAGCCATCACTTCCATAGACCTTATAGCCATTGTATTTGGAAGGATTGTGACTGGCTGTAATCATGACACCAGCAGAACAATGAAGGTATCTTGTGGCAAAAGAAAGTGTCGGAACGGGTGAGATATAGGGATAGATAGCGACCTCGATTCCATTTGCCGCAAACACTCTTGCTGCGACATTCGCAAATACATCGCTCTTGAGTCTCGAATCTCTTGAGATCGCGACCTTTCGATTTCCTTCCTTAAAGTTCTTAAGAATATAGTTACTAAGTCCTTGTGTGGCTTTGGCAACTGTATAAATATTCATTCGATTTGTTCCAGCACCGATTGTTCCTCTTAGTCCACCCGTACCAAAGGCAAGATCACGATAGAAAGCATCTTCTTTCTTTGAAGAATCCATTGCCTTTAGTTCTTTGACTAAGTCAACATCATCTGTTGCCTTCTCTAACCATTCCTGATAACTTGTTTCAATATCTTTCATAAATATAGATAGCTCCTTTAACAGCGAATTCGTAAGAATTCTGCTTTTCCATGGATTTTCAGTGAGGAAGAATTCGCTGGAACGAAGATACAATCTCCTTTGAAGAAATTGCTTGATGTTCCATAATCCTCATCTGTGATTGTACCACATCCAGAATAGCAGAGAAGAACCTGGAAGGTTGAAGAACCGGTTCTGAAATCTGCAAGTTCTTTGATTCTCTCGGTATTCACAATCATTCTCTCGGTCTGGAAGTATTTGCATCTGGCAAGAATCTGACTTGCTCTTCCAGGTCTGAACTTATAGACCTCCATCGGCTGATGAGGTGAATCGACTTCATTGAGATTGGCCACCTCAAGTGCTTTTTCAATATGAAGAGGTCTTAATTTTCCATTCTTATCCTCACGATTATAGTCATAGAGACGATAGGTCAAGTCACTGGATTCCTGAATCTCTGCAATCAAGCATCCTTTTCCAATCGCGTGCACTGTTCCTGAAGGGATAAAGAACATATCCCCTTTCTTGACTGGAACCTTGTTCATATATCTTTCTAGCTTTCCAGTCTGGATTGCTTTTCTTACCTTCTCTTTACTGATTGTATGGTGAAAACCATAGATCAAAGAAGAATTTGGAAGTGCATCAATCACATACCACATCTCGGTCTTGCCTAAGGTTCCATTTTCATGAACAAAGGCATATTCATCGCTTGGATGAACCTGAACCGATAAGTCTTTCTTCGCATCGATGAATTTGATAAGAACCGGTATTTGTCCATCTTTGACAACAGGATGAGTTCCCACAAATTCAGGATGAAGCTTCAGTACATCACTGAGCAACATCCCCTTGAATTCACCGCTATCCACAACAGATGGACCATTGGGATGCGTAGAGCATTCCCAAGTCTCTGCAAGAGGATCTAAATCGATCTGTTTATCAAAATCATCCTTTAGACGACTTCCACCCCATAGATAGTCTTTTCCAGCAGGTTTTAGAAGAAATGGCCTATTTCCTTTTTCTTGGTCACTATTCAAGCTCATACTTCTTCTTATCCTTCACATCCAAATCTTTTCCGATTTGGACTTCGACTAATTTGAGATTTGTATCCGCAATGATAGTATGTCTACATCCCGCCTGGATCGTGACAACATCACCCGAATGGACGTGTTGACTCATGCCATCCACAATGACTGTACCTTCACCTGAGACAATCGTCCAGACCTCATTTCTTCTCTCATGGGAATGATAGGACATGCGATGTCCTTCATTCATGGAGACCTTGATGGTCAGAGAATCCGTACCGACATCGATGACTTCATATTTACCCCAGGATTTTTCAGCATAACGGATGGTGGAATCAAATTTCTCGACAATCGGTTTGATATAAGATGATTCTTCCGGCGTTGTCACTAAGACGCCTTCTGGAGAGGCGGCGACAATCAGATTCTTCGTACCCATACAAAGAACAGGAATATCCAAGGAATTCAGGACCTTTGTATTTTCACATTTCTCATTCAAGGTGACATTGCCGATGGTATTATCTTCCATGGCTTCCGTTAATGTATTCCATGTTCCTAAGTCTTTCCATTCACCGGCAAAACGCATGACCTGAATGCTCTTCTCGTGTTCGACAACAGCATAATCGAAAGATATCTTTTTGACATCCGCATATTTGCTAAAAAGGTCATAATAATCAGAGAAATCGATCAATTCATGTGCTCTTTTTAGAACATAGCCGATCTTATAGGCAAATATTCCAGCATTCCATAAAGCACCATGACTGATATATTCTTTTGCTTTCTCTTCGGTTGGTTTTTCTTTGAACTCAGAAACCTTGCTGACAGATTCTTTTTCTTCAGGAAGGATATATCCATATTTCTCACTGGGATAAGTAGGTTCCATACCCATAAGAGTAAGATTGTTCTTTCCCTCACTAGCCAGCTTATAGAGCTTTTCAAGAGCCTTGAAATAATCATCCTCTACATATGGATCAACAGGACAAACAACAACAGCCTCATCTTCTGAGACATTCATCACATCATGAAGATAAGAAGTTGCCAGTGCAATGGCAGGGAAGGTATCTCTTCTTGTTGGTTCAACAGAGATATTGATATCATCACCCAATTGATGAATCAGTTCCGATACCTGAGTCTTAGATGTAGCAATGGTTACCTTAGCGTCTTTATCAATCTTCTTGATGGAGCGATACATTCTCTGAACCATGGATTCATATTCTCCATCTTCATTCTTGAAGATTTTGATAAACTGCTTTGATCTTA
>CAVALL010000104.1:0-3922 GCA_963589675.1 Alistipes onderdonkii
AACTAGGCATTCCAACCGTTGTTGATAGAATAGTTCAACAAGCTATTGTTCAAAAATTGTCACCGATATTCGAGCCTACATTCAGTGAATACTCATATGGATTCAGACCGAATAGAAGATGTCAGGATGCGATTGATAGAAGCCTTGAGCTTCTAAACCAGGGCTATGAATGGATAGTCGACTTAGACCTGGAAAAGTTCTTCGATAACGTTCCCCAGGACAAACTCATAAGGATTGTCGATAATGTCGCCAAGGACAGCGATGTCACGGCTCTCATCCACAAATTCTTGAGGTCGGGTGTCATGGTCAACGGCAATTTCGAGGAAACGGCCATTGGAACGCCACAAGGCGGAAATCTTTCACCATTATTGAGCAACATCTACTTGAATGAACTCGATAAGGAATTGGAAAGAAGAGGACTGCATTTTGCAAGATATGCGGATGACTGCGTCATCTTTGTCAAAACGAAGTTTTCAGCTGAAAGAGTGATGAAGAATATCGTCACATTCATTGAAACAAAGTTGATGCTCAAGGTGAATGCCTCTAAAACGCATATCACGACACCGAACAATCTTAAGTACTTAGGCTTTTCATTTTGGAAGTCAAAGGATGGTTGGAAATCGAAGCCTCACAAAGAAAGTTTCATGAAGCTTTTCAGGAAACTGAAAATGCTCATGAAGCGTTCCTGGAGTGTGAACAATGATTATCGGATTATGAAGGTAAATCAGGTTCTAAGAGGTTGGATTAACTACTATCGCAAATCTAGTATGAAAACGTTTATGGAAAGAATTGGTGGGTGGTTAAGGAATGCTTTTAGAGTAGTCATTTGGAAACAATGGAAAGTTAATCAAAAGCGAATAGAAGCTCTAGTTCAGTTAAAAATTGGTAGTGAAGAAGCTAAGGGATTAACATATTGTAGAAGAGGTTATCAATTCATCTCTCATTCTTGTGTAATTCATAGAGCAATCTCAAACGCACGACTAAAGAAAAGAGGGCTTTTAGACCCTCTTGAATACTATCTTAAAGAGATAGCATAGATGCTTGTTTAAACCGCCGTATGCGGAAGACCGCACGTACGGTGGTGTGAGAGGGAGCGGAGAAATTAAAACTATTTCTCACTCTCTACTCGATATCAATAGAATGTGATCATCTCGTTTTGGAAGGATCCAAATAGAGATACTTTCTGTTTGACTCTCATGAGAAGTGTCAAAGCCGGTCTTTCATCATTCTTGTTTTCAAGTAGGAAGAGAGAGTACCACTTTCTGTCAGGCTTATAGACAAGATAGAGTTCACCATAAGTGATCATGTTCTTATTAATGTCGAGTGTCTTGAATCCGACATGGTCGAAGTTGTATTCGTTTCCATTCTTGATTCCGGAGTTCTTGAGATCCTTGTCCGAGATGGTGAAGGAAGAGATGATGTCTTTTCCATACTGTCTATCGGTATCGATCTCGACGGTTTGGATATCGCAGGCGCTATTTGGCTTGAAAGGATAGGAGTTACGATCACACTTGCGCCAAAAATAATCCACCATGTTGTCACAGCTTAATAGATTCGTCCGTGTTTCGTATAAGTCCTCATTTCTTTCGTCCATATGTACCTCCTATTTCTTTGTTAAGTACTCTTTCACAAATTCAGGTTCGATGTTCTGGAAGGTGACGACATCGCAGAGGTCCTTGATCTTCTCTAAGTCCTCTTTCGATTCAATTGTCCAAGCGTTGATGTAATGCTTCTTATGATATCTCTTCAGCTTCTTTTCTGGTAAGGCATGGTAATCGATATCGATGCCTTCAAAGAGATGACGGAATAAGTAGATGACCTTGTATTTTCCATTCGCGACAAGCAAGAGCTGTCTCATAAAGCCAGAGTGCTTGAATGGTGTAAGTGCTCTTGGGTCAAAGGAGATGAGAACATAGTTCTTTTTGTCCTTGACTGTCTTGAGTTCTTCTTTCAGTCTCTTGGCAAGCGCTTTGTAGTTTTTCTGCCAGACCTTGAGTTCGATGACGATCGGAACCTCTTCGTTGATGGCATCCATGACTTCACGCAAAGTGGAAATTTCCTCACCGTCTCTGAGACGATAATTCTCCTTGATGTCTTTTACGGTCATATCTTCGATGATGCCAGGCTTACCAGTGGTACGGATCAAATCGGAGTCATGGCAGACAATGAGATCATTGTCCTTTGTCAGGTGAATGTCGAGTTCAATCGCCATATGATGCTTCTTGGCATTCAAGAAGGCATTCATTCCGTTTTCGGTGAATTCTTCGTTATGAAGTCCTCTATGACAGATGCCGTATTGGAACGTCGGTGAAATGTTTGAGATGAATTTCTGCTTTTTCATGTTGATTGGTCTCCTATCTACAATATTTTAATCCTCTTGGTCGAAAGCTTCCAAACCTTTTGCGATAGAAGTCTTCTTAATTTTGACATTTGGAATGAAAAGGAAGATGACTAAGGAGATGGTAAGGCAGACAAGAGCATAAATCGGAAGGTAACCGAAGTTGAAGACAGAAGGATTGAGAAGGAGAAGTCCTAAAAGGACAGGGGTGATAGTCTGAGCTGCCATGGAAGATGCGTAATAGTATCCGGTGAAACGGCCGATCTTACTCGAAGGACAAAGTTCAACGACCATCGGGAAGGAGTTGACGTGGACTAAGGACATGCCAAGACCTTTGACAAACCAGATTCCGTAGATCTGCCACGGGAAGACACCGGCACCGGCAGAATCCTTCAAAATAGTAAAGGTCAGGATTGTCCATACGACATAGGAAGCAAGGGTTAAGGAGAGACCAGATACAAGCGTCCACTTTCTTCCAATCTTGGAGGCGATGATGCCACCTAATGCGAAACCTAAGACAGAACCGACACCGCCCATGATGACATTGAGAGAGTTGGAACGAGTAGAAGCACCTAAATAATAAATCGTATAGTTACCCATGAAGGTACCGATACCATTGTCGGCCATGAACCAGAAGAATTCAGCGCCGAGAATCAAGAAGAGCATCGTCTTGTTGGCTTTGCTCATCGGTCCTTCTTCTTCGACTCTGGTGACGACTTCAGCCATCTCTTCACCGCGTCTCATATCATCCTTCATCTCTTCAGCAATCTTATTCTCCTTGATGGTGAAGAAGAGGACAAGAGCGGAGATGACCATTAAGACACTAGCGATAAGGAACGGAGCTTCAATGGCCCAGACATTACCTGTGGCCCAAGTCTGTTTTCCGTTGGTTCCTAAGTATTCAGAAAGGACGAAGAACATACCGACAACCGTGGCAAAGAAGCCACCGATGTATCCCATGATGTTGATGATGCCGTTTGCTTTAGAACGCAAAGGCTTCGGAGTGATATCCGGCATCAAGGCGACAGCCGGATTACGATACATCATAGCGAAGTTGACAACGATGAACATCATGATAAGCATTCCGACTAGATTGTTGTAGTAGAAGAAGAGTGGGACAAATGGGAATGCGACAGCGCAGACGAAGGTACCAACCAAGATGTAAGGCATACGCTTACCGATCTTCGTGTGTGTCTTGTCGGAGAGATGTCCGAAGATAGGTAGCAAGATCAAGGCGGCAAGGTTGTCTAGTGCCATCATGATACCGACAAGGTACTGAACCTCATTTTCATTGTCGGTGTGAAGCGCTTTCTTAAATGCCTCACTTAAGAAGGTCGGACACCAAGAGTCATAGACCTGCCAGAGCAACAAAATTCCGAAAAAGGCAAAACCAATCAAAAAAATACGCTTATAGTTAAGCTTTAGTGGCTTTTCAGAGCCGTTTGGAGTGTTTTCCATAGTTTTTTCCTCACTGAGATTATCTTAACGCACTAGATATCCAATTGCTATATTTTTTCACTTATCTTGAACAAATAGTTAAAATTCTATACAACTTCTTGAAGAAATCGCGCCTGAGTATGCCCT
>CAVALL010000105.1:0-3908 GCA_963589675.1 Alistipes onderdonkii
AGGAAAAGTTTACCGCTTCCACAAAATTTTTATCAAAATGCTATGGTTTTAATGCAAAAACTTAGTAGAATAAGCGTGTCAGATTATGGAGGTAATAACTAAATGCCTGACTTTTTATTAGCTAGTGATATTGGTTCCAATATCGCAAAAGCAATGTCTTCCAACAATCTTTGGATCAACATTGCTAAGACTATCATCTTTATTCTTGTAGGTTTCATTTTTACAAAAAAGAAACTTATCCCTGAAAACACCGGTACGATTTTGACTAAGTTCGTTATGGCAATCTGTATTCCTTGCCTTGCGTTCTGCTCCTTCATGTCAAAATTCACGGTCAGTGGTGCCATCGACGCTCTCTTCAACTTCGTCTTTGGTTTCATTCTCTACATCATCTTCATCTTTGTTGGCAAGCTTCTCTTTATCTGGGTTAAGGACAAAAAGAAACGTGTCGTTCTTGCTGTCTTGTTCGCCTTCGGTTCTACCACATTCTTCGCTTATCCTTTGATTTCTTCTATCTACAAGGGAACCAATGCTGGTAACAACTTCAACGTCATGAACGTTGCCTATCGTGTCTTCTTATATTCCTATGCTTATGTCGCTATTGCTAACCTTACCGATACAAATGCTGAAGCAGACATCTCTTTGAACGGTGATGCTGCTGCAAAGCCTAAGACTGATATCAAGTCTATGATGAAGAAGGCTTTGCTCAATCCTATCGTTATCGCTACCTTCGCTGGTCTTATCCTCTGGCTCTTACAGGCTATCCCGGGAGTCGCTATCGTTCGTTCCGATTGGTTGAGTCCAGATGCTTCCGTCTCTTATGCTGATGCCGCTAAAGTCGCTTTCTGGAGAATTGATGTCACGTTGCCTTGGATCTATCAGGCTGCTAACACCTTAGGTGGACTTTCCTCCACTGTCATCTTGGTCGCTATCGGATGCACCTTAGGAAAGACCAACTTCAAGGAAGCTATTGTTGATAAGTATGCTTGGATCTGGACCGCTCTTAAGGTCTTCGTCGCTCCTATCATCGTCTTAGTCCTTCTCTTCGCTATCCAGGGTATCGGAAACGCTGCTGGTATCTTAAAGGATGCCGAATCTGGTGTTTCTCAGCTTGTCTCTATGAGCACTGTCAACTCTGCTGTCATCACATGGATGGTTCCGCCGGCCACTGTCGCTGTCGGTTACTGCATTTCCTTCGACAAGGAAAAAGAGATGGCATCTCACATCTCCTTGGTCTCCACTCTCGGCGCCGTTGTTGGTATCATCATCTGGGTTATCCTTCTCACTGTTGTTGAGGCTACTGGCTTCTTCTTTGCCGCTTAATCAAGATAGAAAGGTAAATTACAATGGAAAAGAAAATCATTTGTTTCGGTGTCCGTGACTATGAAAAGCCTTATTTCGAAAAATTAGGCGAAAAGTACGGATATGAATTAGTTCTCAGTCCTGTCTACATCAGCAATGATACATGGGAACTTGCCAAAGGCTATGAAATCGTCATGGTCCGTGGTAACTGCGTCCTTGATAGGGATCACATGAAGATGCTTAAGGACAATGGTCTTAAGTACTATCTCACCAGAACTGCTGGTTACAATCATGTTGATGTCGCTGCCTGCAAGGAATTCGGTATCGAGACAGCCTTCGTTCCTGGCTATTCTCCGAATGCTATTTCCGAACTCGCTTTGACTCTTGCCATGATGCTCCTTAGAAATACTGCCTATGCCTGCGATCAGACACATCAGGGACATTTCAAGGTCACCAATCAGATGTTCTCCAGAGAAGTCCGTGGCTGCACAGTCGGTATCATGGGCTGCGGTAGAATCGGATGCACAACAGCTAGCCTCTTCAAGGGTTTAGGTGCCAAAGTCATCGGTTATGATGTCTTCCAGTCTGATTACGCTAAGCAGATCGTTGAATTCGAAGATATTGATTCCTTCCTCCATGATGCAGACATCATCGTCTGCCATATGGCATACTTCAAGGGCAAGAATGATAATTTCATCGATGCTGATAAGATTGCAAAGATGAAGGATCATGCTATCCTTGTCAATGTCGCCCGTGGCGAAGTCATGGATACCAAGGCTGCCTTAGATGCAGTCAAGAACGGACATCTTGATGGTCTCGGACTCGATGTCATCGATCATGAAAAGACCTTGTTCAACTTAGATCATGATCCGAAGAACATGGGTGATCCTGTCCATCAGGAAATCATCGATCTCTATCCTAGAGTTCTCATCACTCCGCATGTCGGTTCCGCCACTGATTTGGCTTTAATCGATATGATCGAAGTCTCCATCAAGAATATGGAAGAATATCTCGCTACTGGAAAGTGCAAGAATTCTCTCATTAAGTAACATCTATCGAACATATAAAAAGCTTAACGGCGCGCTCCGTTAAGCTTTTTTGTTGGTTGAAAAAGGAAGAGAGGATGATTCAAGCCTTTAGACAGTTGATGGGAACGACTAAGATACCATCTTCTCGAGTATATAGTGGACCAAAGGCAGTTAATATCATCATAAACTCTGGTTCTCTTTCAGAACTCTTTTCTTTGATTTTATTTTTTAGCAAATTGAGTTTTTTTGCACCATAATCGACTAATTGGTTCCCACCTAATTTGATTTCAATTGCTGCCCATTTTCCATTTGCTAGATGAATAATAGCATCACATTCTAATCCTGCATTATCTCTATAATGCTTTATTGACCCATTCAAGAAAGAAGAGTAAATCCTTAAATCGCGGATTGCCATATCTTCGAAAAACAAACCAAAAGTATTAATGTCCTTTAGAAGATCATCAGGAGTAATGTCTAACGCTTGGCAAGCGATAGAAGTGTCTACGAAATGCCTTGTCGGTGTGGAAGCAATCGATGTCTTTGATCTCAGATTCGGACACCAGGCCTCTGTATCTTCTATGATGTATAAATCTTTTAATGCATTAAGATAGTTAGAGAACGTTTTAGGATCCATAGTTCTTTCATTGCTTTGTTTGACATCGTCAATGATCACTTTTGTGGAAACATCAGTAGAGATATTTCGTGCATAGCTTTTTAAAATCATTTTGAAAACATCAGTTTTTTTGTCTCTGAATGTTTCATTGTCATTATCATTGAAATAGAATAGGCCATCAAAATAATTCTTAGTGATTTCAAGAGCGTTATCTTTATCTTGATTTAAAGATAACGGCCAACCACCTCTGCATATTAAAAAAGCAATATCTTCTAAAGTAAAATCCGAGTTTGGACTTTCTGTTTCTAGCTTCTTTGTTTTGAATAAATCTGATAAGGATACAGAACCATTAGAGTCTTCAGATTCATATAAAGACATCGGATACATTTTTAGTGGAACGATTCGGCCAGCACCGCTATGTTGTATTTCAGATTTATCTGCTGGTGTTGAACTTCCTGTTAGAATGTATTTTCCGAATTCGTAATTGATGTCAAGATCTTCTTTGACATAATTCCATATGTCGGGAACTTTTTGCCATTCATCGATTAGATGTGGAGATTCACCTTTCAGTGCAAGTTTTGGATTTAACTTTGTGATATCGACAATACTCTTTGTATTGATTCGATAAATGCTCTTTGAATATAGAAGACTTGTTGTTGTTTTTCCTGAAAACTTAGGACCGGCTAGTAGAACAGCTCCACTGCTTTTCAATTTTCTTTCGATGATTGATTCTATATAACGCTTGTAATATTTTTTCATTGTTTTGAATATGATAACATTGATTCCCAACATTTTCAATCACTAATTCCCATGATTTTCAACTTGAAATTCCTAATATTTTCAATCACTAATTCCTAAGATTTTCAATTTTGCACTTTGTAAGTACGGAAAACACTAAATATATGACCTCTTTATATTCTTGTATTCTAGAACATAGAAAAAGCTTTTTATTGTAAACACATATAGAT
>CAVALL010000106.1:0-3761 GCA_963589675.1 Alistipes onderdonkii
ATATCAGACATCTTAAACAATTATTATCATATGCTAATTCAACAGTTATTGTTGAAGGTTTTGATATGACAATTGCTGAAGCACTTGTTTTCTTAGCTCAACTTCAAGCTAAAAAATCTAGATTAAATCAATTGAAAAATAGAGCTCCTCTCACTAGAGAATCTGCAAATTATAGATCTGCAGTTGTAGAATACACCAAAACAAATTATGACGTTTCATTGGTTCAAAAAGAATATGATGAGGTCGTTGACAAAATTCAAAAATTACAAATGGCAATTGATAGAACTAATTTGACCAATATGATTGATTGCTAAATCTACTTTTCTTTTCCCTTTATCAAGAATGGTGATTCATAGATTATTGAATTAGATATTGTTATTGTTAATCGTTAATGTCTATGTTTATATCATTATTGACTTGAGTTATTGTTATTATAGTTATTAATGTTTAAGACTTTTAGATCAAATTTAATTAGTTCTTGATAATAAAAACTACTCATTATCAAGTAAGGGTTAGAGATAATGGAACGCTTATTTATTCACTTGAGTAGATAAGCGTTTTTGCTTATGAAATTGTTATTTTTGACATTATTTTAAACAAATGCTGATTTACCTGTATAAAATGTTTGAAAACAAGTTGTGGAAGGTATATTATTAAGTCAGCCTTATTGATTGGCAACAAAGGAGTTATCTATTATGCTAAAAAGAAAATATCTATCTTATTTGGGTTTGTTTGCTATGCTTTTTCCTTTAACTTCCTGCGAAGTTGAAGCAAAGAAGTTTGAAGACACAGATAATAATCTCTATTATTCCCAAGTGAAAGGAAAGGATTATTACTCCATCAAGAAATACATCGATGACCTTCCTAGTGATGTTGTAATCCGTGGAGAAGTCGATGATGTTCCTGTCTCCGGATTTTACCTAGATGGTGAAGAGTATGATTGGGAAAAAATCAAAAACGGAAAATCAGATGATGCTGTCAAACATGTTACTTTTGAACCATCAAAACGTTTCAACTCTGCAATCCCATTTCCAAATGCCTTGGATATGACATTTCCTGATACTGGAAACTTCACTGTATCAAGTTCCTCTAAGAATTTGAAGAAGGTCAACACAAAAGGAGCTAATTTGACACTTTCTTTAAGCTCTGATAGAAGCGTTGATTTGAATGTTGAAGGTGGACTTGTCAACTGTTCCTCTTCTCTTGGTACGATAAAACTTAAGAAGAATTCATCTGTCGTTACTTTCTCAACATCTAGCGAAAACACATACCCTTTACCATGTGCCATAAACAACATCGCTGTTTTTGAAGAGGGCTATGATTTTACAGATGATGCCTATTGTAGTCACAAGCACCAGTATTACCTCAAGAAAGTCTTCCAAGCAGCTGAACAAAAGGACTATTGTCTTCCTTTTGCTTCCACAATCTATCTTCCTAAGACTATAACAAATATCTCAGATCTTTTCTTCGGTGATGTTAGTTATAACGACGATAAAATTGTCGTACACTATGAAGGAACTGAAGAAGAATGGAAAAAGATCAATATTTCCAATATCAACAATGATAACTATTTCAAAAATGATAAAGTGACAGTCATCTATAATTCTGTCTACCAAGAATAGGAGAAAAAAGGCATGAAAGCAAAGAGATTAGTATTACTAGGCTCCTTCTTATTTTCTCTTTTCTCAGTAACATCCTGTGGTGAAGTTGAACAAGGACATCTCCACACATACGGGGACTGGACTGTTGTCAAAGAAGCAACCTGC
Organism: Alistipes onderdonkii; assembly: GCA_963589675.1. GTDB lineage: Bacteria > Bacillota_I > Bacilli_A > RFN20 > CAG-288 > Enterosoma. The sequence continues at coordinate 1,767 of CAVALL010000106.1, forward strand.
CTTGACAAAGGAAGCGAAAAGGCAAAATGCACAACCTGTGGAAAAGAGACCACAAGAGCTATCTCCGCACTCGGTCATGATATCACAGAATGGGCCTATTCTATTGAACCTACCTGTATAACCGGAGGAAAAGAAGAAAGACATTGCAGTCGCTGTGATACGAAGACTGAAGAAAGAGATGTCGAAGCACTCGGTCATAATTACTCAGAATATGAGATTATCTCAGAGCCTACCTGTACACTAGACGGACTGAAAAAGAGAGTTTGTGCACGCTGCGATGTTGAAGATAAAGTCGTCTTAGAGAAATTAGGACATGATGTTTATGTCTCGAAAGAGGCAAAAGGTCCTACTTGTCTAGAAGGTGGGTGGACTGAGGAGACAAAATGTAGACGTTGCAATGAAGTCTTAAAGGAATCTAGGACACTTGATGCCTTAGGTCATGATTATGAAATAACTTATACCTGCAATGAGGATTCAACCAAGTGTTATGCAAAAGCTGTCTGTAAGAATAATTCTTCTGAAGTCTATGAGGAAACATCCGATGTTACTTCAACTGTTAAGAAAGAAGCAACCTGCTTAGAAGATGGAAAAGCCACCTATACATTCGCATTCACCAATTTGATATTCGAAACACAAAACTTTGATGTCGCACTTCCAGCCTTAGGACATGACTTTACTGTCGTTAGCACAAATCCTTCTACCTGTAGCTCCAATGGAAGTGAATCTCGTCACTGCAATCGCTGTGAATTGGACTATACTGTTGAACTTCCTTTAGCTGAACATACTCCTGAAATAATGGTACAGCCAAAAGAGGCAACTTGTACCGAGGATGGATATACTGCAAAAATCATTTGTCATGAATGTGCTTATATCCTTCAAAATTCTGTGACCGTAAAAGCCTATGGTCATAACTATGAGGTCACAAGTACTACCGAATCTAACTGTGAAAAAGGCGGAACCATCACGAAGACCTGTTCCCGTTGTGGAGATGTTCAGACTATCACATTAGAAAAGACTAGCCATGTCGATGAAGACAATGATTTGTTCTGCGATAACTGCACTTATTTCATGGAATCGGAGACTGCCACGAAGATTACGGATAGTGTCTCTCTTGCTGCAATTGCACTCAACGACAGCTCTGCATGCTATGTCTTAGAGAATGACATCACTCTCAACTCCTTTGTTCCGTTAGGTAGCCAATCGAAGAGCTTTGACGGTATCTTCTATGGAAATGGGCATACCATCACATTCGAAGGTTGCAAGAATTTAGAGATGTCAGGCCTCTTTTATCGTCTTAAGGGCAAAGTCGTATCTCTTAATGTCAGTATCCCAAGCTTCTCTACTGAGAATATCGACTGCAAGGCGGGATTTATCTCAATCTATAACTCAGGACTTATCAAAAACTGCAAAGTTACTGGATCTAGAAGTTATAAATTCAAGACAACTTACAATATTCAGGATGATAACAGATGTCATGCGGAAGAATATAAGAATACTTTCTCTGTAGGAGAACTAGTCTATACCAACGAATCCACAGGAAAAATTATCGATTGTAAGATAGAAGGTAATATCCAAATGGAAAGTAACACAAATTCACATCAATATGTCTGCTATGGTATATTCGAAAAAGTTATGTCTTTTGAATCGGATGAACATTTGTATGTCACACAAAATGAAGAATTTGCATGCTTAGCTACAATCAACAAAGGCATGATTGAAAACTGTGATGTGAACTCGCTTCTCACTCATACAGGATTATATGAAGTTGGAACTGGATATTCTATTAGTGCTTATGCCTTCTATCGATTCACCATGAATCAGAAAATTGCATCACTTGTTTCTACAAACTCTGGAGTCATTAGCTCTACAAGAGGACAAAAATTCGAAAAGCCGACTGTCACAATTATATATCATGATCCAAAGAGCACTCATAACACATTGAATGAGTATTATATCTTCAATACTGTTTATCCTGGACTCATCACTGTCAATAAT
>CAVALL010000107.1:0-3668 GCA_963589675.1 Alistipes onderdonkii
GGATGAAATATGGATGTGAATTTGTTGTTTTGAAATCACTTTGAAAGCGTTTTCTAAACCACACTTTTTCGTCTTCTTCAGTTCTCATTTTTGCTCTTACTATAAACAATGATTATAAATATTCATTTTATTATTATTTATTTTGCAGTGAACAGCTCAAAAGCCAAATTGAAAATGAATCCTCATCACTCTATGATTGTTTCCATATCAAAGGAGCCTAGTCCATGAAAAAGAAAAGCATATTACTGTTGTCACTTGTTGCATTCTCATTACTCGGATGCAATGAAGTGAAATCATCCGATACGACAACACCTAGTTCTTCATCACCTAGTACAGAGAAGAGTGAATCAACCGGTGCTGTATCTACTGCCTCTACACCGATCAGCCAGGATACAACCAGCGATGTCGATTCATCCTCATCATCTGAGTCAACTAGTGAATCCACATCAGAAGATGTCACAGCTCTTTGGCCAGACACAGTCAAAGACAGCATGAGAGAACATTTGGGAGGTCAGGTTGTCCCTTATGTCAATATGGGTCTTAGTCCTTCTAAGATCAACACACCGACTTGGGAAGTTGGAACATCCACTCTTACCGTCATGGGTGGAGTCATCGATACGGGTCTTACTGAAACTCAGTTATCTGACGCCAAGGATATTTATGAAAAAGCCTCTTGGACAGCAACTGTCGATAATGGAGTCATGACTGCAGTCAATGCCGCTGGCGACATCACCGTCAAGTACTATGCGGATGATGGAATTGTCTATCTCGACTGCACTTATAAAGAGGTATTCGATCCTGATGCAGCCTCTGCCTTCCCGGCTGACCTCATCGCCGAAATGAACACCTACCTTGGAAATCACGCGAGCGATGTTCCTTATGTCTATTTAGGAACGGCCAATCCGCAGGGTACAGTCGGAGAGGGAACTTATACCATCACCGGCGGTGAATGGAATGATGACATCATCCTCCTTGCCACCACAGCTTATTCAAAAGCCAACAAGCTGATCGCTGATGAAGCCTATCGTTGGTCCTGCTACTCTAGCAGCGAATCCAACACCTCCTATTTCATCGCAACCGTCACTTTAAGCGATGGAACAAAGCTGAAAGTCACAATCACGTCTGAAAGACTTTCCGAATACTCCACTAGAATGCTCGCTAAGATGATCATCGCCTATACTCCTCCGTTTGTTCCTACCGATACAGGAAGCTGGAGAAAGGATATCAGCAATGTCTTCACCAATACGTTCGATGGTCACGCCATTCCTTGGTTCTATACCGGTTCTGAAGCCTATCTCAACTATAGCAGCGACTCTGTCGCCACAATCCAGGGCACAACCGGAACATGGGATGATCAGATCTTCACTCTTGCTAAGGCTGCTGTCGACAAAGAGAATGAATCCATCACAGTCGATGCCAACAAGTGGACCTATACTAGTAGCGATAATGGTTCCTCCAGCGGACTTGCCATGTGGACATTCACAAGAACCTGTGAGGATGGCTGTATCTTAAAGTTCACAGTCGAAAACTACAGCACCAATGAGAACTATGGAAACAAGGCTCTCATCTATGTCTACTACACCAAGAAGTATTCTGCTCCGATCAACAGCGGTTGGAGCGATGATACTAAGGCAGCAATCAAGACCTATCTTGATGACGCTGAGATTCCTTATGTCTACTTAGGTACGACAAGTGAGACTGCCGCTTGGGATAAGTCTTCCTCTACACTTACCATCACCGGTTCCACCTTCTATGAGACCGTCTTAAACGGTGCAGCCAGTGTCTTCACAAGCGCAGCCGGATGGACAAGTGATGGCGTTAAGACCGTCACAGAAGAAGGATTATGGGGTTCAGTACTCACCTATAAGAACTTTGTTGCCACCAAGGTTGTCGATGCTACTCTCGGTTCTAAGCTTATCGTCACAGTCGATTCCTCTGCCCATTACACCAACGGCCAGGGCGGAAACTGCGTCATGAAGATCAAATACGAGAAACCCTACACCGTTCCGACTGGTGTGACAGACTGGGATGACGATATCGTCAAGCCGTTCTTAAAAGAACACTTAGCCGGTCATACGATTCCTTGGATCTACCTCAACATGGATTCCGCTGATATCACCACTGGATACAGCAAGTGGACAGGAACCTACCTAGTCGGTGGAGATTGGGACACTGGCATTATCACTCATGCCACAACACAGCTCACTGCCGATAAGTGGAGCGATATCACACCTAATAGCGATAACACCTCTTTAACTGCAAGTAAGACTGAAGATGATGGATGCTATATCTCATTGCGTCTTTACAAGACCAACATGGGTAAAGCAAGAATTGACCTATACTTCACAGAGGCTTTCAGCACACTCACAACAAGCTGGGACGATAGTGTCATTGCCGATATGAAGACATGTCTTAACAACAATGTCATTCCGTTTGTCCAGTTAGGTTCTCCGAATCTCACCACATCACCTAATAAGAAGAAGAACTACATCACCATCTATTCCACTGTCTGGAGCGATACAGCAACCTCTGCTGCTAAGACAGCCCTTGCAGATGCCGGTTGGGAAACCTTGATGAACGAGTATGATTCCGACTATAAGGATCAGCTCAATGCCTTCAAGATCAATGACGATGGTTCTGCTCTCTACTTATGTCTACGTGACACCGGTGGTGCTGAACTCAACGTCTACTACTTTGCCGCTGAGACATTAGCCGCTGACAAGAAGAGTGATTGGTCCGATGATGAGAAGACTTACCTCAACAAACTCACCGATTCTCATGCCTCTTATGTTCCTTACATCTACATGGGTGAAGGAAGCTACACTTTAGGTACAGATGATGATGTCATCACGGGAACTCTCCTTTCCCCAATCTCTGTCTTGAAGTACTACACAACACTGAAAGCAGCCGGATATACGAAGTTCGGATTCAAAGTATCCAATTCCGCAACGAAGCTCATGGCCGGTTACACCGATAGCGATAGCAATGAAGTCTATCTCGAAGTCGGTAACGGATATGACAACAGTGGAAACAAAGTCAACTCCCTCACCGTTTCCTTCAAGTCTGTCTACAACCCGCCGAGTGCTGAAAACAGCAAGTGGAGCGATACAGTCACAAGCAAGATCACAGAAGCTCTTGGTGAAGGTGAGACTCTTCCTTACGTCTATCTTGGAAGTAGCAATCCGAAAGCCAAGTTGACCACTTCAGGAGATGAAAGCGTATTGGATATCTATTCCAACGCCTGGAACGATGCCATTGTCGATAGCGCCTACACTGCCTTCTCTTCCTCTAGCGATGGATGGACCGTTGTCAAAGATCTCTATGACAACCAGGTCATCGCCTCTAGAAAGACAACTGGAGGAAAGATCCTCAAAGTTGTCGTCTACAAGGAAGTCAGCAGTGAATCCAGCCTTGAAGCAGCTCACTTAAAAGTCTTCATCAAATAGTTTCACCTCATTAGGCTGCTTGTCCGGATACAGGATGAGCAGCCTTTTTTCACAAAATTCTCTGACTAAGCAGAAATCTTAAAGAAAATTAAGTAAAATTCAATCTTTCTCAAATCCAAAATTGAATTTGCTTCTTTTTAATAGCGCTTACAATGTATTTCAGAAGACATAATCAAATATCGTTATCGGTATTTTTGCATTTATTCTACTTCCTACTTTTTC
>CAVALL010000108.1:0-1972 GCA_963589675.1 Alistipes onderdonkii
ATTTTGTAGTTTGAATTCTTTCTTTAATTCTCTTATTTGAAAAAGACAAGTCAGCAAGCAAACAAACAATGTAATAAAGGATTCGACTGTTAAAATAATGATTGAGTCTTTACTCATGTTTTCCTCCTCCTTTTTTACAAACAAGAATCCATAGGATTTGGACTATCCGCCTAGGCACAAAGTGAACTAGCGATGCCATCCATAAATGGTTTGGATTCTCTAAATAAGGAAAACCGGAATTTAATTAATGAGATGAAAGAACTAATTTTCGTTATCACCTATAGGAACAATCAAATACTGGAAATGACCATTCTTTTCTTTGGAGTCATAAAATTCCTCGTATTTGAAGTCATAATCATGACCGATAATGATTTTCTCATCTCTGCCATTTTTGGTGGAATCGCTCGTTCCATCCCTCCATGATTTGGTGGATTCCCGATGCATTCCTTTATCGATTGAAAAATCCTTAGCGCACGTATCATCGCCTGATGTATTCCAGAAATATGATGAATTGGTGATCAGAATGAAATAGCCATAGTCAAACATTTTCGAATCAATGCAATTCTCTATTCTTTCGATATCCCTCCAACAATCATATTTTCTTTTTGAATTCTTGTTGGAATTGGTTGTCAGAGTTATTCCATTGTCTAGATCTTTGCTATACTTATCAGTCAGATATTTGAATTCGAATAATACCTTTTCTTTCTTTTCATTGGTTTTCACCAATAAATCATAGTGGTCACTAGAATCCTCTTTTGTCACATATTCAGGATAGAAATCAAAATCAGGATTTAATTCCTTTGCCTTCATGATGAATTCAATCTTGAAGTGCATCTCTGATGTGAAGAAATGTTTTTCACGGATTCCTTCGAGAACTTTCCTTACTTTGTCTTCACTGAATTCATAATTTGTATTGCACATAAATTTATGTCCTCTTTTCAACAAAATATGAGTCTCATCTCAAGGTTGGAAAAGTCGCTTATCATGACAACGTATCAGCCAATTTCGCATTGATCCTTCCTGTAGATAAGGATCGGCCTATTCATTTGCTCCACGTATAGCCAAGGTTCTATGAATAAAGTATGGTTATAAGAACCGGAATTTGATTAACGAAAACTAGTTATCCATATTAGGCTCCATAATGAATGGAAGAAGCTTCAATGTTTTCGCAAAGAAATCAAGCCAATATTTGATTTGCTGCCTTCTAGCCGGATTACTCTTTATATCTTCAAGTAAAATTTCATATTTATTTTCAATTGTATTACCATGTAATTTCAATATAAAGCCATCGATTAAATTGAAAACGGAAAATACTATGTTTTCACTTAATATATACGTGTCTTGAAATACATTTTCAGCAATCGATTCCGTATTAGGCGAAGACATCTCTTTTAACGCTTCTGATAAGAATATGTTTGGAATATTATTTTTCTTTGCTGGAGTTATTTCATCAACCAATTCATCGTCTACATAAAAACTTTGTGAAATCATAAATTGTTTCGACGATTCATGATTTATACCAAGATTCTCTATAGAAGAATTGGTCGTGTATCTTGTAATGATTTTCGTATTCGAGGACAAATAATAAACAGCGCCAAACAACTTTGAAAGAATAGAGTATTGTATTTTCTGGTCATCAACCCTCAAATCAAAGGATTTAATTTGTGTAGATGAATACAAAGTCCAATAATCAAAAATATTGATGGCAAAATACAATTCATAACCATGTTGTTTTGCCCATTCCACCCTGTCATTGAAGTTCTTGTTTGAAATTTGATATTTTTCTGTTGATGTCGACTTTACCTCAACCATTATTTTAGAATCATCATTTAGGGTTAAAATGGCATCACATGATTTTTCACCTATCAGTGTCGTTAGCTTTTCATCTATTGGAATGAATGATTTGATTAAACCGCAGATGTATAAGTTAGATAAAAATTCAAACTCTTTTTCTAGACCCCTAGTCCTATTA
>CAVALL010000108.1:1982-3518 GCA_963589675.1 Alistipes onderdonkii
GTATTCTTTCTTGTCTATATTCAGAATTTCACAAATTTGTTCGAATTTACTGCTATCCACCCCATTTTCTAACGAATGTAATCCTTTAATTACCTCAATTGATTCTTCTTTCATAATTACCTCCATGCTTAGAAAATAAGGAGCCATAAGACTGGACATTCCTATGACTCCTCGATGCTTCAAAGGTAAAATTTCGAAATTTCTTAGATTATCGTTTTATCGGATTAGGCATTAGCTGCAGTCTGTCTGGAATAGAAGGCAAGAGAAGCGGTGACATCGCTCATGACAGTCGTCGCACTCGTGACGATGCTTTCATCAGTTCCCTCGAACCAGGCAACGGCAATGACGGTCAGACCATCCGAAGAAATATCGCCAAGGTAGTAATTAGAATCCTGTTTGAGAGTCGAGTCATTGTCTGTCGGATAGGTCATGGATGTCTTGCTGACGACATTGACGAAGTTCGTATCAGCGAAGGATGCTTCGACTCCGTCGTTCACTGCACGGGTGTAGATAACATCAGGTTTTGCCTTGTCGATGTTTGAAATCCATTCATTTTGTGTCATAGCAGTGGATGTTGCATCGGTGCTCTTGTAGTAGGTGTTGTCGCTATATGTTTCCTTCGAGAAATCATTGACAACACTCCAAGTAACCATTTGCTCAGCTGTCGTCTTCTTGTACACCGTGTCGCATCCCTTGTACTTGTTGGCAAGGAACTCATCCTCGCTCATGGCAACCGTGGACTTGTTGGTGGCATAGTATTTGTCCTTTTCATAGCTTGCAGATTTGACAGACTCACTTTCTACTTTAGTGTAGGTGAATCTGGCATCCGCCTTGGCGACATGGGTCTTCGTGTCATCGCCGGCTGCGACAAAGAAGGAAGTCTTCGACATCAGTGCGATTCTGAGGCCCTTGATGGTCGTTCCGCCGACAGTGGCATCCGCGAACTTGGTCGTGGCAGGGTCGAAATGGAGAGTCGTATCCTGTCCGTTGACAAGGGAGTCAACGGAGAAGGTCATCTTCCAGGCAACGCCGTACCAGACATTCTTTGTCGAATCAGAACTTCCGACAGTTCCGGCAAGCCATTTGTCATTGGCGACGGATGTTCCGGATTGACCGCTTGTGTGAGAATCCTCGGCTCTTCCCTTGGAGGAATAGTCCGTGACGAACGCATTGTCCATGTTCGGAGTGAAGAGGTCTGCACCATAGGTAGTGACAGTGCTGCTATCAGTTGTATCTTTTGCAGTTCCATCATCAGTCAATTCCTGGGCATTGTAGGAACCATGAGTCAGAAGGCCATCGACAGTAAGGCTGACTTCGTTTCCTTCATTGGTGCTTGGCGTGGCAACACCGGCATTGAGAGTCTCGACTTTGACCTTCAGGTTGCTGTTGAGGGTGGTTGTGTGGAAGGTCGTACCAGTGATGGTCGCTGTTCTGCTAGCCGTGAACCATGCCACAGTGCCAGTGACGCTGGCGACTGTCGTGGCAGTGATCAGAGCGAGAGCAGGGACGATAATCTTGGATTTCTTAAATTTGTTT
>CAVALL010000109.1:0-3509 GCA_963589675.1 Alistipes onderdonkii
GATGATTCCTATATACAGACTGTAGAGGTGGACAACAGTGCATCCACGACAAATTATTCCAAAAATACCTATGCCTGTGAGAACACTTATGACAATGTCTATCTATTGAGCTGCCAGGATTACGATAACGCTACTTACTTTGCAGATAATGCATCAAGATGTTGTAAACCAACCGACTGGGCAAGGGCGAACGGCGCATCTATGTGCACTGATGCTTCATATTCCGGAAATGGATGGTATTGGTCTCGTTCCCCCGACTACTCCTCCTCGGGCTCCGCGGGGCTTGTGAACTACGACGGCGTCCACCGCTATTCCTACAAGTCCGTCTTCGGCTGGACCTACGTCGACGTCTTCGACACGTACAATGGTGTCCGCCCAGCCATCACAATCAAGCTGTAGAGGAATGAGAGCGATCACCGCAGCCATAATCAGGCGCAAGCCATGGCTGCGGTCGGAATGTCATATATGAAAGAGTCTTCACATAAGAGAGGAACCTTGTATGTCATCACATGCTTTGAGAAGGTGATGGATTACCTTTTCAAGGCATGTGAGAATTCTCCTAAGAAGTTCCGTTATTCGTTTGTCATGAAGATAGAGCAGCTACTATTGGAGATTGAGGAATGCCTGATATCCGCCAATATGACAAGGCTTGAGGATATGAGAAGAAAAGAACATCAGGAGAAGGCGAAGATGAAGCTTACTGTCTTATCCTCTGTCTTACGCATAGCGATGAATCAGAAGTGCATCGCCTTCAGTCATTATGAGAATTCGACAAAGCTGATATCCGATACGATGACCTATCTTGACAAGTGGATGAAAAGCGATGACATGAGAAGAGGCAAGTTGCCTGATTCACCTTCTGAGGATGGTGTTTAGGCGGTGGTAGCCTGTATGCGGGACACCTGTCTGATCCTTATGTTCCCCCAACTACAACAACTCGAACAATGCGAGCAACGTCAACAACGACGGCAGCATCAACAACGACAACGTCAACAACACGAACAATGGTGTCCGCCCCGATTTGCCTGAGAAGATTGACTTCGTCCTGGTTTTCCATTCGCAACGTGCATTGGAAGCATGGCTTCAGGCAAAGGAGGCTATTCTCCGTTTTTGGGCCTATCGGCCTAAGAAGAAAGGCGTCCATCCGTGAGAGATGCGTCATTTGACTCATCCCTCCTTACCCGGATGGACTTTTATTGAAATCATGATGGACTATGAATCCCTGTTTACGTATCACAATCTCTATCTTTCCTATATCAAGGCAAGGAATAACAAAAGAGACAAGGATGAGGTAATACTCTACTCTTTGGATCTGGAGAACAATCTCCATAGACTGGAGAAGAGGATGAAGAACCACGATTTTCCGTTTTCCGGATATTATCAGTTCGAGATCCTTGAACCGAAGAGGAGAAAGATTCAGGCAATACACTTTGAGGACAGGATCCTTCAGCATTGTCTCTGCGACTTCTATCTGGTTCCTCTTTTGGAAAGACATCTCATCTATGACAATGCAGCGACAAGGATTGACAAGGGAACGGACTTTGCAAGGGACAGAGTGAAGTGTTTCATGAACCTGTTTTACCTTAGAGCCTGCTCGAACGATGGATATGTGCTGAAATACGATATCCATCATTACTTTCCATCCATCTCTCATAGTGTACTGAAGGAGAAGCTGTCTAAGATCGTCACGGATAAGGATATACTCTCTTATCTCATCTTCCTCATTGATACCTATCATGAGGAAGATGAGGACAGAGGGCTTCCTATCGGCAATCAGACAAGCCAATGCTTTGGCCTGTTGTATCTGGATAAGGTGGATAGGATCATCAAAGAGAAATTTAGAATAAAGTACTATTCCAGATACATGGATGATGGAATCATCATCCATGAAAATAAGGATACTCTGAAGAGTCTTCTTACAGCCGTTAACGAACAACTGGAAAAGGATAGGCTTATCCTGAATCCGAAGACTAGGATCTATACATTGGAGGAAGGATTTGAATATCTGGGATTCCATTACTCGATGAAGGATAACGGAAAGATATTACAGGTGATTCCGAAAAAGAAGAAGGAAAGAATATTGCGTCATATAAGGAAGAGAATCAAAGATGATGGACAATACGATGTCTCTTTCTATGAGAGTTATCTAAGAAGAGGAAACAATAAGAGGTTCATGGACAGGATAAAGGAATTGGAATAGATGGCATATATTTCACATTGAACCTCTTAATAAATCATCTTCTCAAAATTGTAATGAAGAGCGATAGGGGGATGAAAAACAATACGCTCTACTTAGTCCCAATCAGCCAGATATTTCTTTATCAAGAAGGAGCAGAAATAAGGGAAGGTATAGACGTTATTAGCTAAGCCAATGTTGAAGTCTCCTAATTTGATACCATGCTCTATATCTGAATAATTCTGATTGTTGATCAATGCTTGAAGTGATTTGGATTGATTGTTATTTGATTTGACTTTTAGAGGAATCAACTCACTTTTGCTTCTGACAAAGAAGTCTTCTTCTAACTGTGAATTTTCTTTTTTGTAATAATATAGACCTAAGCCTTGTTTAACCAACGCTTCTGCAACGAAGTTTTCGTATAAGGCTCCTTTATACACTCCTAAGTTTTTATTTACACGTAAATCATCTTGAGCCTCATCATCAAGTGAAGAAACAAGCAGTCCAGTGTCTGGATAATATAATTTGTATTTCGATTCATCGACATTTCCTTTTAATGGCAACTCGGGGTATAACAGGCAATCACATTTTATAATCAATCCAGCATCTATGAGCCAATCAACACATCCGCTATATTCTCTTGAACGTGCGTTTTTCTCAAGTTTGTTGAACTGAAATTTCTTGTTTTCTTTAGCTAATTGGGATGGCACATTACGATAAACGTTTATGATTTTTGCTTGATCTAAACCTTGTGCATATTTCCTGGCATCTTCTTCGTAATCAAGCATGATTTGTCTTTGTATTTCTAAAGTCTTTGAAAAGTTATTGTTGATAACATAGCTTTTAACGACAGCAGGCATACCACCTAAAACACAATATTCTAAGAATATGCGTTTGTATGTATCCATTTGTGCTCTTGAGAACGGTGTAAGGTCATGCATATGAAGCAAAATATCATCAATATGGGAGTCGCTATAACCCAATGACCATAGAAATTCCTCAAAGTCCAATGAATACATTGTATAGTCTGTTTTATACCCGACACTGTTACTATGTATTTTCTTATAGTTGATGCCTAGCATTGACCCACTACATATAACGTCATATTTCCCATTTATTTTAAATGATTTCAAAGTGGTAGCTATATCAGGAAATTCCTGAATTTCGTCAAATATAATAATCGTATTATATGGTTCAATGTTTAATTTTGGATTGACCAGAGATATGTTCTTTACAACATCTTCAGCATCATAACCATCATCTAGAATGACTTGATATTTTTTATCAAAGACAAAATTGATGTAAATCACATTTTTATAATTGCTATTTGCAA
>CAVALL010000110.1:0-3467 GCA_963589675.1 Alistipes onderdonkii
GACCTGCGACCTCTTCCGTGTGAAGGAAGCGCTCTCCCGCTGAGCTAAGCACTCAAAATAGAGAGCCTAAATAGTATACCAACCTAATCTCATTGTTTCAAGAAGAAAAATCAACGAATTTCATTTTGGTTTTTCTATCTGTGATATTTATTTTTCTAGAAATAGGTTATATAATATTTTTATCCATTTACAGGGGGTATTTAATATGAAATGGTTTAATTCTCTTCCCAGATTGGTTCAGTTCATTCTTCTTCTCATTCCGTTTGTTGGCTGGGTCGTCGAAATCTACGTCCGTCTTACCGCAATGCTCGAGAAGACCACAACTGAAAACATCTTAGGCTTCATCCTCTTCTTATTCTTCGGTTCCGTCTTAGCCTATGTTGACCTCATTTGGGTCCTTCTCTTCCATCACCTCATTCTTGCTAAGTAATCGAACGGATACTTATCGCAAAACAAACGGTCTGGGTTCTTCCAGGCCGTTTTCATTTGTGATTTAAATCAGTCTTTGTAAGAAACTATCGACATTATCGAAGTATCCGGAATCGTATTCCCTATCATGGCTTTTGACAAGGGCATGAATATCATCTTCCGTGATATCATCCTTGTTCAGTTCCGAGCAAAGTTTTGTGATCTGCCAGGATGTATATCCTGATGTCACAGCAGCAAATTCGTTTATCAGCTTGTCATCCAGTTCAGGTAGTTTTCTTTTAATCAATTGTTTTCTTGTCTCCTCATCTGGTAAAGAAATACAGATCAGATCATCAAAGATTTTCTCATTTACGACTCTTTCATCCAATTTGTCAGGACAATTTGTTGTCATGACAAATAGAACCTTTTTATTCTTCTTTTTAATCCTTCTCATCTCTTTCTTGAAATAATCAAGGAAGAGTTCAGAGATATCTGCTGATACACTGTTCTCCTCTCCTTTTGGGAAATAGCAGAGAGGATCCTCTAAGAAAATGATGGAATTATCATTGTCTACTGCTGCCTTTATGACACGGGAAACGGAATTAATAGCGTCAGGATAATTGTCATTGCTGAAATCCATCAATGGAGAAAGAGTATAGATTGTTGCACCTAATTCATTTGCTAAAGCTTTGACTAGAATCGTCTTACCGACTCCATATGGGCCATAAATGAGAATACCATTCAGCTTTCTTGATTTCATGTTATTCTTTTTCCAGGGTTCAATGACATCCATACGAATATATTCTTTTGTCTTCTCTTCTCCAATGAAGTCTGAGAACGATCTTTCGCTCTCCCATCCCGAGAAAGTCTTCATCCCTTCTTTCATCGTTCTTGCATAGGACTCCTTATTCGCGTATTCTTTAGCTAATGATAGATATTCTCCTCTATCTCCGCTATTTTCAGAATCGTTATATAAGACTCTGGAAAGATGAGAAAGCAGATGATATTTCTCCTCCGCTAGCTCATAGTCCTTATTCTCCATCGCTTCTGTCGCTTCCTGATAATAGACATTCAGTTTTTCTTTCCATGTTAAGTCAATCATATTGTTTTTCCTCTTCCATGAATATTATAAAAACATAAAGAGGAAGAAAAAAGATTTTTCATCGTATAATAGTTACTGAGGTACAGATATGAACAACACAGATAAAATCATCACATTGCTAAACTCATCCTATTCTCCTTTTCATGTTGTAAAAAACATTGAAAAGGAACTGAATGAGAATGATTTCATTCATTTGAAAGAGAACGAGAACTATCAGATCGAAAAAGGAAAGAAATACTACATCAAAAGGAATGATACCAGTATCATCGCATTCATCGTTCCGGAAGGCTTCTCCTTGAAAGATTCCTCTTTCTTATTGACAGCAACCCATAACGATTCACCGACATTCAAACTCAAGCCGTCTCCTATCATACATAGAGGAAATCTGATGCTACTGAATACAGAGCCCTATGGCGGTGGAATCTATTCAACATGGCTCGATAAGCCGTTATCCTTTGCAGGACGTGTCCTTGTCGAAAAGGATGGAAGGATTGAATCAAGACTATTATCCATCGATGAAGACCTTTTAGAGATACCAAGTGTCTGCATCCACATGAATCGAAATGTAAATAACGAAAACAAAGTCAATCCATCCACAGATACATTGCCGATCTTTTCAAGCGATATCGAAAACTTCTCCTTTGAAGAATACTTATTAGAGAAACTCGGATTAGATAAAGATAGCTATCATGTTCTAAGCCATGACCTATTCCTCTATAATAGAGAACAGGCAAGACTCATCGGAAAGGATCAGGATTTCCTCGCTTCCGGAAGACTAGATGACCTATCTGCCGCTTACTCTACACTATTAGGATTTTTAGATTCTGATAAAGGAAAAGCAATTAAAGTCTATGCTTCCTTCGATAATGAGGAAGTTGGAAGCCTTACAAGACAAGGTGCTAATTCTACCTTCTTAAGAGAGACGCTAAGAAGAATTCTAGTAGCCTTAAAAAGTCAGAACGATGACTTTGAAAAGACGATAGCAAGCTCCTTCATGCTCTCTATCGATAACGCACACGCTGATCATCCAAATCATCCTGAATACACGGATAAGACAACCCATGTCGAGATGAATAAGGGCATTGTCATCAAGTACAACGCCAATCAAAGCTATACAAGTGATGCCTTCTCATCCAGTGTCATCAAAGCCATCATGAGAAAGCATGATATCCCATATCAGGAGTATACAAACCGTTCTGACTTAAGAGGCGGATCCACATTAGGTAACTTAAGCAATAGCGAAGTATCCCTCATCACAGTCGATATCGGACTTGCACAATTAGCAATGCATTCCAGTTACGAACTGATGGGAAGAAAAGACATCGACTATCTTGTTCACTTTGTCAAAGAATACTTTGACACGCCTCTTGTCATCAAGGAAGAGGTCGTAACCTACTAAAAAACAAAACACGGATAGACCTATATGCAAAATATAGAAATATCCGTGTTTTTAAGTAGAAAAAAACCTTCTCACAAGGAGAAGGTCGCTTTGCATGATGGTGGGTCTTAGTGGGCTTGAACCACCGACCTCCCGCTTATCAAGCGGACGCTCTAACCAACTGAGCTAAAGACCCAATTCAAAGGCGACAAATATGATACATTAATACAATAACTATGTCAAGGGATTTAAGAAAATAATCTAATGTTATTAGTTTTCATAGTGATTGCAAAGATAACGATGTGAAATCGTTAAGGACTGATTTTGTCTCTTTTTGTTTATATCTTTGCCTGAATTCTCTTTGCAAGAAGTACAAAAAGGATACCAGTGATGTTCGATCTTGGAATCTCTTTGGGCATTGAAAGTATTCCTGTTTAAGTTTTCCGTTTTCTCTATCATCTCAACAGTTTTCAGAAAATCATTAGGATAAAGACCACTTACAGCATCATTTCATCTCTCTCATAAGGCCGTATGTTTTCGATTAAAAACAACTTTTTTTCTTTAAAAGTTAGCCAAAAC
>CAVALL010000111.1:0-3437 GCA_963589675.1 Alistipes onderdonkii
GTATCACCCAAGTGCACCACTAGTCGGAAAGACAAATGATGGTACTGTTCCTCAGAACAATTTCTATCAAGTCCTTAATGGACTTCTTTCATCTTATCCGAATGTTGACATCTACGTGACAGGAATCAACTCCCACCTTCTCTCTTCCGACGTTCTCACAGAGTTCAGAGGAAGAGGATGGCAGATAGACCTTGCTCCGCTATCTTTCAGTGAATACGTCGCTGCTTTCTCTCAGAAAGACAAAAGAATGCTGTTTGAGGAATATCTGACATTTGGTGGAATGCCTGGAATGATCGCATACGGAAACAACCAAGACAAGATTTCATACTTGAATAGTCTTTTTGAACTGACTTATATCAAGGATATCCTTGAGCATGCGAACATACAAAATGGTATGAAAGTGAAAGAACTCATCTCTGTTTTAGCCTCAAGTGAGGGCTCACTCATCTCGATCAACAAGATATCTGAACTCTTTAAGCAGAAGGAAAATAAGTCTATCTCTAGAGCGGCTATTGAGAAATACATGAGTGCCCTAAAGGATTCCTTCCTGATCAGCGAAGTGAATCGATTTGACATAAGAGGGAACAGCCTGATTTCAAGCAGCAAGAAATACTACTTTGCTGACTGTGGGCTTAGAAATTCTCTCCTTTCTTTTAGTCAGAATGATAGAGGCCATCTGATGGAGTCCGTTATCTACAGAGACCTTAAGAGGAGAGGATATGCTGTCAATGTCGGAGTTGTTCCGGTCATTGAAACCAATCAGGATGGTTCGAGATCGAGGAAACAATACGAGGTCGATTTCATCGCAACGATGGGTAATGAAAAAATCTACGTTCAATCAGCCTACAGTATCTACGATGATGAGAAACTTCAGCAGGAATCCAATTCTTTTTTGAAAATCAATGATTCGTTCAGAAAGATCATCGTTGAAGGTGACTTGTATCTACCTTACACCGACAAAAACGGAATCGAGCATGTCGGTATCATCGACTTCTTGACAGACGAGAAATACTGCTCGTAGTAATCTGTGTTTGCTGTAATCTCATACTGAAAAGGCCTCACTTTTTCAGGTGAGGCCTTTGAAGATTCTTATTCTTTTCTTTTGATTTTATCGATGGCTATTCCAAGAAGATAGTAGAGAGGAATGGAAAGGAAGATAGCCCATAGTGGATGATAGATGTTATAGGTTGCTGCAACAGGGAAGTAGATTGCTAATAATAGAAGCGGAAAAGCAAACTGCATCATTCTTCCGTACAATAGACTTCTTACCAATGAGGCAACGATAAGACCAGAGAGAGTCAGTGTCCATAGATAACTCCATAACTTCGGATTGAAATAGGAAAATCCGACATAGATGCCTGTTCCTAACAGAGTGAAGAGGACAAATATCACAAAGGAAGTGATATGGACTCTTCTTCTGAACTCCTGATAGACTGGGGAATATTCGTCTCCTGGATTGACGATCTTCTCATCGACCCACTTCTTGATATTTGAAATCTTGTTATCCGTCATAATCATTTCTCCTACAAAAATAGTCTACCTTTTTCCTTGTTCGAATGAAAGTATTATCAAGACTATTTTTGAGTTGTAGGATAAGATTATTTCTCTTCCTGAACTTCTTTCTTTTCTTCTTTTCTTACGAAGAAATGAGGAAGAGGAGAATAGATATTGTTCTTGTCAGCTGCTTTTCTAATACCTAATGCACAACCGCCGCCGACAATGCCGTTGGTGATGAATTCTACAACGAAGTTGATACCGATGATAGCAAAGACAAAGGTGAACGGATTGCTGTATGTGCCTAAGTGTGCGATGACAGGAGTGTTGTAGAAGAAGAGACAGAATGTCGTCATGAAGAGAATAGTGTTAAGTAAGGCAGTGCACATACTAGCGATGAAAGGAGCGACAAATCCTTTCTTGTCAACGATAGAGATAGCGTCATAGATGACACCGGTCAAGAATCCGACAAGCATTCTAGCAACAAGAGCCATTAGAATCAATCCAGTGAAATATCTTCCAGAGGATATTTCACCATCTCTCACACATTGCTGCAATAATACGGCTGTTGCATCCATGCCAGTGAATGCCTGAATCAATGAGATGATTCCCCAGACAGTGCCGGAGACAAGTCCCATGATAGGACCGAAGATACATGCGATGATGGCGACTGGGATTCCCATCAAGGTGATAGTAAGGAAAGGAGTCTGAATCGTTCCGATCGGAGTGAATCCGAAGATGAACTGAATCGCAATCATCATTGCGAATAAAGCTAATAAGTAGACGTTGTTTTTTCTTCTCTTGTTCATGATTTATATCCTGTTCTTTCTGTAAATTTCGAATAATCCGTCAAATAGTAGGTCAGCATTGCATTCAAAGGTAGAGAATAAGTGATTCTCTACAATGGCCATGTCACTACCGGTCAATACTCTTTTCAGAGGCCTTTTCATCTCTCTTTCTATCTCATCCGAGAAATTGTTGATCAGGCATAGATATCCTCCGACAATACCACTATTCATGCTTTCTTTTGTGCTTTTCCCAATCAGTCTTTCCGGTGTTGTCAAATCGATATCCATCAATTGAGCACAGCTTTGCCACATCGTTTCACTAGAGGACCGGAGTCCTGGGAACAAGGAGCATCCTAGAAACTCTTTCTTCTTCGTGACAACGGAGAAGGATAGCACTGTCGATAAGGAGACAATGAGGCAATCCTCATCATAATCCTCTAATGCACCGATAGCGGAAGCGATGAGATCAGAACCGACTTCACTTGGGTTATCGGTTCGGATAGCAAGACCAGTCTTTACTTTCCTTGATAGGACAAGACAAGGTTCACCTGTTGCTTTCTCAATCGCATTCTGAATCCTTTTTGTCAACGACGGAACGACAGATGAGAGGATGGATCCTTCGATGTCATCCTTCTCAATTGAATTGAAATGAAAGAACTGCAGAATCGAATCCAAGTATTCCGATTCGCTCTTCATTCTGTCCGCAAAGATGCGGAACGTTGCCTTTTTCTCCTTGTCAATGGAATATAGACACACAGAAAAAGTCCGGTTTTCCAAATTCGCTAATAAAATCATTTTCATTCTCCTTCTACAGTCTATGGAAGTACCGTGCGAGTAATGGTGGAGAGTATATAAAATTCTCCGGAGCAAATTATATCATTTTTTGACTGAGATTCAACTCTGGAAACAAAAACAGGAGTCCCTATAAAGAGAAGAAAAAGGACAACAAAATGACAAAAAAGGAAGCGATCAGTTATTATGTGAATGTATAGATGTATAAATGTGTCTTTGTGAAATCTATGAATATTCGGTGATTATCGCAATGAAAGCTGAGGATAGAGGATATGAAAGTATATGTGCCATTGAATGAAAAAGGAATCGAAGAATTAGAGAGTTGTCAGGAGAATGAAACGGAAAATTTGAAAATCCATGTGT
>CAVALL010000112.1:0-3368 GCA_963589675.1 Alistipes onderdonkii
TAAGTGCGTGGAAGGCTGTCCAGCCGGTGCCTTAAAGCTTGGTCAGAAGTTATGCAGAAAGAGTGGTCCAGTCACTTATCCTCGTCAGGAATTACCTGGAAATGTTCCGTGGGGACCAGACAAATGGAACTTCGATTATCGTGACACGAACCGTGTCAACTGTCATAAGACTGGTACTTCTCCTTGTAAGACAGCCTGTCCTGCTCATGTCTCTGTTCAGGGATATATCAAGTTGGCGTCTGAAGGACGCTATAAGGATGCCTTAGAGCTCATCAAGAAGGATAATCCTTTCCCGGCAATCTGTGGACGTGTCTGCAACAGAAGATGTGAGAAAGCCTGTACAAGAGGAACCATCGATAATCCGGTTGCTATCGATGCCATCAAGAAGTTCATCGCAGAACAGGATTTGAAGAAAGAGACAAGATTTGTTCCGGAAGTCGTGATGCCCTCTACTCGTCTAGAACATTGGGATGAGAAGATCGCTATCATCGGTGCCGGACCTAGCGGCTTATCCTGCGCTTACTTCTTGGCAATGCACGGATATAAGCCGACTGTATTTGAAAAGAACAAGGAATTGGGCGGTATGATGACATATGGTATCCCGTCCTATAAGTTGGAAAAAGACGTAATCACAGCTGAAATCGATATTCTGAAAGACTTAGGTGTTGAATTCAAGACCGGTGTCCATGTCGGAAAAGACATCACATTGGCTGACCTTAGAAAAGAAGGATACAAAGCCTTCTATCTTGCTATCGGCTGTCAGGGCGGAAAAAGACCGAATGTTCCTGGTGAGGATGCTACTAACACCTATATCGCTGTTGATTTCTTGCATGAGGCCTATGAGAATCATGATAAGAAGTTAAACGAAAATGTTGTAGTCATCGGCGGTGGAAATGTCGCTATTGACTGTGCTCGTGTCGCGATGCGTATCGGTGCGGACACTGTCTCAATGTTCTCCTTAGAGAAGGAAGAAGAGATGCCAGCATCCGTTGATGAAATCAAGGAAGCAAAGGAAGAGAAAGTCGAAATCAAGAACTCCTATGGTCCGAAGGAAGTCAGAAAAGATGAGAACGGAAATGTCGTCTCCGTCATCTTCAAGAGATGTGTCAGTGTCTTTGATGAAAATCATAAGTTTGCACCGAAGTATGATGAGAATGAACTACTTGAAGTCAAGGCCGACTATGTAATCTATGCTATCGGTCAGGATGTCGTATGGGGAGACTTGCTCAAGGGTGAAAATGTTGAGATGGCAAAGGGCAACTATCCAAAAGCGGATCCTGTCACCTATCAGAGTACTGTGGATGATATCTTCATCGGCGGAGACTTATTGACCGGTCCGAAGTTTGTCATCGATGCTATCGCTGGTGGACATAATGCCGCTGACTCATTGCACCTCTATGTCCGTCCGCATGCTGACTTGTTCAAAGGCAGAAACAGAAGAGAATTCATCGCCTTTGATGTCGATGATATCACTCTTCCTACTTACGATAAGACACCTCGTCAGGAGGAAGGTATCGACAATAATGTCAAACCATTGTCTTTTGAGGACAATCGTCTGACATTGAGTGAAGAACAGGTCAAGAAAGAGGCATCCCGTTGCTTAGGCTGCGGTGTCACCATTGTCGATCCCAATAAGTGTTATGGATGCGGTATCTGTACTGTGAAGTGCAAGTTCGATGCGATCCACTTAGAGAGACAATCCGAAAGCTAGCAGAATGCATTCCAATGAACAGAAGCTTAAGATCTTACTTCCTATCATCATTCAGCGTAAGATCAAGTTCAAGAGATTAGCGAAAAAGCAAGCAAAAGCAGAGAAAAAGGCAGAAAAGTAGAAATATAGGGAGGAAAGTGATCCTCCCTTTATTGTTCACAAAATGGAATTGTGATAACATTACAAAGTCAGGTAAAGTATCATGGAAATCAAAGCCAATTATAACGAATCAAGATTCAAGACAAAGCAGAGGAATTATATTCTCAATACCGCTTATCGACTCTTTGTCGAAAAGGGAATTGAGAATGTCACAATGCAGGAGATCGCTCTTGTCTGTGATATAGAAAGACGCTCTCTCTATAACTATTACAACGACAAAGATCAGTTAGCCTTTGATATTGCAAAGTGCTTCTTTTCTGCTATTGAAGAAATCTCTGCCATCAAAGACAGAACATTCGAGAATAAGTTTGAAGAAATCAAAGCTTTAGTCTACGCCTTCTATGAATTTGCAATCCATGATCCTGATGCCATCAAGTTCTCCCTTCATTATGATCACTATTTCGGACATAGAGAAGAATATACATCCTATTTCAAAACTGCACTTGATAACATCCTTCACATCAATCTGATCAAGGAAGGTATCAAGGATGGCTCTATCAATCCCTCATTCAAAGGAAATGAAACCAATATCTGCTTTGTCATTCAGGGAGCTATGCTCTCCTTTGCACAAAGAGCCATATTCAAGACAACACCAGAAGAAGCAAAAGTAAATTTAAAACTATTGCTTGACGTGTTCTTGAATTCCATTAAAGCATAAAACATCGTGATTGAAGATAGGGTGAAATTGAGCGTATACGCTTGATTATCACCCTATTTTTGATTCGATAAGTTAGAAAATATTACAATTATGAAAAGTGGTTCTTGTAATGTCCAGGTAAGCAAAATCAGCTTGGTCACGAAAACAGTTTCACTAGAAAATTCAATATATCTATTTGAAATGTTAGATGAATTATCCTTCTTACTGTTGCAGTTTTAACAAATCTAAATTATTCCTATCTAAATTGATCCCGTTTGCTTCAAAGATTCTCTTGATTGCTAATTCTGTGTCTAAGGAATGATAGGGTTCATACAATATATATAGTTCTTCTGGTTTGATCTTTCTATAGAATGCAGTTAATGGGATATCAGTTACCTTTGTAAAGTATTCCATGATATATCCAATCCATGCCATCACATAGGATGGATATATCTCACTGCCTCTAGTCAGTTTCTTTTCTTTTTTTATTTGATTGTATGCAGAGACTATATCAAGGGAATCCAAAAGAAAGGAGTCGCTCGATACTCTTTTTGTGACAGTTGAATAGACAAAGGCTTTGATGAATACTTTGGATGAACATTCTTTTGCTTTGGTCGAATATTCAAATAGATCAGAAACGAATTTACAGGATAATAAACCAGTATCATCGATTTGTTTCATCATAATAACTCCTCTATGTACTTTCCTTTGCCAGCATATTCTCTTAAGGCAATCTTCACTTTGTTCTTTCCAATCTCATTCTCTTTCAGCCTATAGTCTTGATAGTCTTTTCTTTCGTTAGTTGGATAGAAGCGTCTCTCAAGCATTTTAAGACTATTGTTGATAGCATTGTCATTGAGG
>CAVALL010000113.1:0-3356 GCA_963589675.1 Alistipes onderdonkii
AAGTTACCCATCTCGTCATCACCAAATATCCTCTTAACGTGCCGAATGCTTGGGGCGAGAGATTGTTCTCTTTACCGAATGCTAAAGTCACGATGAGGATGAAGCCAGTCGAGAAAAGCAAGGCCACAAGAAGAGTCGATAATTCTATCCTTGAGATTGAATCAAGGGATTATGGAAAGGAATCTAAGCAGATCGAGAATGATTATCATCTTGATTCACTTCATGAACTTTTAGAAGACATATCACAAGGAAATGAAACTCTCTTCGATATTGTGATGATTCTTTCTATCTATGATAGGCCAAAGGAAACCTCAAATAGAAGAACGGTCAAACAAGCTCTCAGGGAAATGGGATTTTCTTTCTCTGAAATGGCAGGAAGACAGTTGGATTCCTTCATCTCTAGCCTTATTTCTACTAAAGAGATGACCTCTATGACCTATGGGATACAGACAAGCTCATTAGCTGCCATGTTTCCATTCGTATCGGATGAAAGAATCGATGAGAAGGGAATTCTTATTGGAGAGAACGATAAGCCTTGCTTCATTGACTTCTTCAAGAGGGATTCTATCCACGTCAATTCCAACACCGTCATCATCGGTCAATCTGGATCTGGTAAATCCTATGCGACGAAGGCAATTCTTTCTAATTTAGCTAGTGATGGTAACAAGGTCTTCATCCTTGACCCCGAAGCGGAATACATCTCTTTAGCGAAGAACCTTGGAGGCGTATCACTCGATGCTTCGAATGGTTTAAGACAGAGAATCAATCCATTTGAGATCATTTCTTCCTATGATGAGGATGGAAATGTCTCGAATAGCTATTTCGCTCATCTTCAGTTCTTAGAGCAGTTCTTCAAGGTCGTGCTTCCAGGAATCAACAATGATGCTCTTGAGATGCTAAACAAGCTCATCGAGGAAATGTACAAGGAGAAGGGGATTGGACCTAGTAGTTCATTTAGCAATCTAAAAAGCGAGGATTATCCGATATTCGATGACCTCTATGAATTAGCAAAAAGGAAACTCAAGAATTCAAAGGATTCCTATGAGGAGAATTGTTTGAGGGTCATCGTGAATTATCTTGCTAGATTCTCTAGCGGCGGAAGAGATTCTTCCTTATGGAACGGACCTACAACCATCAAGATAAAAGAGAACTTCATAGACTTCAATTTCCAAAAGCTCATTGCCAACAAGAACGATGTCACAAGCAATGCTGAGATGCTCTTGCTGCTTAGATATCTAGAGAACGATGTCATCCGAAATAGGGACATGAACATCATGAACCATACGGATAACAAGATTGTCATCGCGATTGATGAAGCTCATCTCTTCATCGATGAGAAATACCCAATTGCCCTTGATTTCATGTATTCGCTTGCTAAAAGAATCCGTAAATACAACGGTATGCTCATTATCATCACCCAAAACATCAAGGATTTCATGGGAACGCCTGAGACGGCTAGGAAAGCAGAAGCCATCATCAATGTCTCTCAGTATTCCTTCATATTCAATCTCAGCCCGAATGATCTTAATGAGCTTATGGCTCTATATAAGAACAGTGGATCCTTCAATAAAGAGGAACTTGATTACATCGCTCACGCTAAAAGAGGCGAATGCTTCATGATCTCATCTCCATCGGGAAGAGGAAGGCTATCGATTGAGACGACTGAATATATCCAGCAAGGATTTGTTAGTTAATGCATAAAAATGTGCGAACGCACAAAAATATGCACTAACTAGTGATATGCAATGAATTAATGCACAAATATGTGCGGAAAGGAGAAAATATGCATTATCCATAAAAAGAAAACACGAAGTTTTCTTCGTGTTAGTCTAATGAATTTATGTTGAGCAAGAAATCGAAGAGGTTGAGATGAAGTATGCCAAACTCATCGTAGTTCCCGTTGCCTTCGAATTTAGTGATCAAAACTTTCTTATATGCTTTTTTGACTAGCTTTAATGGTCTTAATTCTTGATTCATCTTATCTTCATCTGGAATGAACATGGCAGATTGGATGTAGATGACCTTATCGAATTTTTCAGCTATGAAATCGACTTCAAGATTCATTCTTGCTGTTTTCTCACCAGAATGGTCGAAAACTGGAATGACTCCAATTGAGACGTTGTAACCCCTGTAGATTAGCTCGTTATAGATGAGGTTCTCCATGTAATGAGGTTCTTGGTCCTTACCGACAAAGCCAGCTGCTGCATACCTTAGTCCCATATCTTCGAAGTAGTATTTGCTAGAAGCTCCGATGAACTTTCTGCCATTGAGGTCATATCTTGAGGCTTGGTTGATCATGAATGAATCCTCCATATGCTCGATGTATTTACTGACTGTGACGGATTGAATGGAAGATTTCATCTCTGCTTTGAAGGTGTTTGCAATCTTTGTAGGATTAACAATAGAACCAACATTTGTGGCCATCACCTTCACTAAATCTCGAATGGCTGAATCGTTACGAAGAGAATATCTTTCGATGATGTCATTGATGTAGGTGTTGTTGAACACTGATTCGAGATATGCTCTTTTTGAAGGTTCATCAGGTAGAAGAGAAACTTGTGGTAGTCCCCCGTAGAGGTGGTATTCCTTCCATAAAGACATGTTATCAAGTCCTCTTTGGTTATTGGCTTCTTTAAATTCTTTGAATGTAAGTGGATGAACTCTAATTTGCCAGCCTCTACCTCTAAATTCGGTTGCGATGTCACTTGAAAGCATATGGGAGTTACTTCCAGTCACAAATGTTTCAACATTTTCTAAGTGAAGAAAGCCATTTAAAACATCATAGAAGGTAACTAGAGGAATAGAGCCATCAGCGGTTTCAACGCCTTCGAAGGCAGGGTTCTTCACCTTCTCACACATCTGGATCTCATCGATGAGGAAGTAGTATTTCGAATCCTTGTCAGCCACCTTACTCTTGAAGTAGGCAGAAAGCTTTAGAGGATCTCGATAGGCGATGTTGCTATCATCATCAAGTGATAGCTCGATGATATGATCAGCTTTTACTCCAATGGAAAGAAGATAGTCCTTGAATATGTGAAAGAGAAGAAATGACTTTCCGCATCTTCTAGGGCCAGTGATTATTTTGATCATTCCATTACCGATAGAACTCTTCAATTTCTCTAAATATGATTCTCTAGCAATATACATAAATATCAACTCCTTAGTACATATTTTTGTGCGAACGCACACTTTTATGTATTAAGTATACCATAAAAATTAAATTAATGCACAAATTTGTGCGAAAAGGAGAAAAATAAATTGGAAGAAAAGAAAACTTATAAATCGAAAAGAATCTCAAAAGAAGAAATGGACGCTCTCACAAAAGAGATTGATTCATCTTTAGAGAGATTCATCAA
>CAVALL010000114.1:0-3228 GCA_963589675.1 Alistipes onderdonkii
AAATGAAGATCGTGCAAAAGCATTGACTCCAGATGGTTTACCAACTGACATCAAAAAAGCATACGCAAACTCACATAATCATTCCAAATAGAAACATCCAATAACATTACGAAAGCCTAAATAGACTTGAGAAGCAAAGTCACTACCCTTGTTGATAAGAACGTCGTTGAATGAGGAAACATATGTTTCCATATACCGAAAAGTTATATTGGATATGTCAGCGATACCGAATACATCAACGATAGTTTTGTTATAATTCATTTCTTTGAAGAGGACATAACGACTGATGGAACTTATGTATATACCTATGAGCTTGATGAAAACAAAATTCAAAACAATGGTTTATTCTAAACTATTTTGATTCATATCAAGCAATCAAAACAAAAGATGCATTGAAAGAAAATCTAAAATATCATTTCAATCAACTTTCTGATTGAATCAATAGTATCATCATATGAAATATTACTTGCATATTTCATTTTTCTTGAAAAAGCATTCCAACGTTGCCTTTGAATATCATTCGCCGCAACCAAATCAAGGACTTTAATTGCTTCTTGCTTATTTGTTTCAAAGTGTCTATTGGCACATGTCTTTTCGAAAGCAATTTTTAAATTATCATTTTGATTTTTTCCTAAAGCATTTAGTACATATAAGTCATACAAATCTTTAGAACGGCTATTGAACACGCCTTTTAAAAGGAAGGTTTGCATTTTCTCTGCTATAACAGTCACAATTGAATAACTTTTAAGTTGCAGGTTTTCTCCAGTCAGCAAACAATTGTAAGAATAATCACAATCCTTAGGATATACGACATCGTTTGTTGCAATATCGACATCGAAACGCTGTCGCACATTTTCTAATCTTCCCTCTATGGTGACACTCAACCCTCCATAAATGTCATCTTTTTTGATTTCGGAGTCCCCGATGTATTTGAATATCACATTATCATCAGCAGGAAACACACATATTTCCTTTACCACATTTAAAATCAACTCCCTCTCTATGCTTAAATTTCTCACAATAAAATCGATATCAACCGTGGAACGATTCTGAATACCTAGAACAGATGAAAGATACAGTCCGCCTTTTAGAACAAATTGCTTTGAATAAGGAGAAAGTGAAAGCCTTGTCAAAAAGCAATCGAAAAAATACCTTGAATAGACCACATTGGCACTGATACTGTACATTTTCGATAGATTGTTTGCTCGAGCCGCAAGAGAATCCTTATTGATTTTCATAATCTAAAACCTCCAATAGTTCAAAAACCATATACTCCATCTTTCTTTTTCTTGAATAATAAATCAAAAAACTAATATCTTTATTTTTATTCTTTAGATAGGTTTTTATAGCTTTGATAAATGTTTCACTATCGTAGTCTTTCCTTTTGCGAATCATTTCAACAATTTGCTTTTCCATTCCAAAGCAAGAAACTTTATTGCCGTACATAGTTTCTTTCGTAACATTTCCAATCTCATAAAATTCTAGATTGTTTTCTATATGAAAGACAAATGGTGACTGAATCGTATTCTTTCTGATCCGATACCCTTTTGGAACTGTAAATTCAATAATTTCCGGAATCTTGTCAGTAAGTCTATGAAGATATAAGGCACTCATCCCTGAAAAGACTATTTTCGGGTATCTTTTCTGTAATATATAGAAATCGTCTACGACAGATTGATTAGAAACATAGACACCAGCCGATACTTTAACAAGACCATTATCGCGTATGTATCTTGAAAACGAAGTTGAAGAAATACCATTCTTGCATGCTTCTTCTCGTAGGAGAACTCCATCATTTTCTTTAACAATATCATCTAGTTTACTCATTTTATTTTGTTTCATTTTGTTACACCGATGTCGATATTAGTGTAACAAATTAACCAAACTCTTTCAAGACATTTTATGATAAAAATAGTTTCCAATGCTCTATGCAGATTGTGATATCGAGTGTCTGTAGTGACAGTGTATTTGAACAGCAAGCAACTCGTTTTCAATACATTTGAACTTTCCCAATCTAATGTACTAAGGATTGGGAATGTTCTAATTAAACTCTATGTGAATGATGGATGGTTTCGGTCTTTGTTTCATGGTGGTGGCAGTGAATGCATTCACAATCATAGGTGTTTACGGTCTCGCTTTCCTCGGTTTCGTATGTCCCGACGTAATCCTCGTAAATGTCTTCGCTTCCTTTGGCTTCTAGGAGAACATTTCCACGATCATCGGAAATGGTATAGGTTGTTTCTCTGGTCCCGACTTTTCTCGAACAATCCTCGAAGCCGATACTTGTGCCTAGGTCATTATGCTCACTGTGAATAAGGGTTTTCGCACATCTTCCGCCGCATTTAGGACATCTTTCAGCATCTATAGAAGTGAAATTGAATGCATTAAGTAAAGCTACTATGCCAAAGACTATGCAACAGTGCATGTAGAAGGTTTGAGAGATGCCAAATCTCTCCAAATAGAAGTAAGACAACGCAAGCATAGCGCCTAACAAAATTAGGAAACCCGATTCGAAATGATACTTTCTTATCTTTGAGTACTCTTCGTTCCATCAATGGAACATTCTATGAGACAATATATAGTGACCTCACGTGATTGATATGACGTGAGTTATGCCGGATAATATCATTCGGTTATAAACGAGATTGTGGCAATATCACAACTCAATAGGGAGGTCACCATGAAAAGTATAATCTATGTCGGCATCGATGTCCATAAGGCAACGTTCTCTGCATGTTCCTATGTCAGCAAATGTCAGCAGTTCTGTGCAGAGGAGACATTCGAGGGAAACACCGCGAAGGTTATGGAATACCTTCAGGTTCTCCGCGACAGCAGTGAGAACGAGATCGAATTTAGCTCAAAGCCGCCTGTTTTCCTTGTTCGGGAAATCATGTGTACCTAATTTATAGACTTGTTATGGTATACCGAATGCTTGCTATCATTGTACCATTAGAAGTGCTTCAATGCTTCCGCAATCGCCTCAGCATCTTCTTTAGTAGCGTTTCTGATAAGTATATTTCTCCTCTTATATTACTTTATAAATTCAAGCATGAAATAAGAAGCACCCATTACAGTAAATCCATATTCGTCTTTCGTTTCATTTATCGGTTTATTAACAATAATTATCTTTTGAACTTGATCATTTAAGAGGAAAAATGGTCTATATTCTCTAGCTTTAGTATGTGCATCATTTAAATCATTTGTTACTTGAACATAATATAATCTATT
>CAVALL010000115.1:0-3155 GCA_963589675.1 Alistipes onderdonkii
GTGTTAGAATCAATATCAATAGGAGGTGAAGATATGGCTGAGAGAATTTTTGAACGCAAGATTTATCAGAAAATGCTAGATTGGAAAAAAGAGTCCAACGGAAAGACTGCTTTGCTCATCAAAGGTGCAAGACGTGTCGGTAAATCAACGATAGCGGAAGAATTTGCAAAGAAGGAGTATTCAAGCTATATCCTAATCGATTTCTCCATTGCGCCAAAGGAAGTTCACAGTCTATTCGAAGATCTCTCTGATCTGAACTATATATTTCTTAAACTTCAACTGATTTATCATGTTGATCTGGAAGACAGGAAATCAGTCATCATCTTTGACGAGGTTCAGAAAGAACCGCTTGCCAGACAAGCGATAAAGCATCTCGTGAATGATGGAAGGTATGACTATATTGAAACGGGTTCACTCTTGTCCATAAAGAAGAATGTCGAAAATATCATCATTCCTAGCGAAGAGACACGCATAGAAATGGTACCTATGGACTATGAAGAGTTCCGCTTAGCATTAGGTGACAAAGTCACCATACCGATGCTTAGAAACGCATTTGAGAACAGAATCTCTTTAGGAGATGACATCAATCGTAGAATGATGCGAGATTTCAGATTGTACATGTTAGTCGGTGGAATGCCGCAGGCTGTCAACGAATACCTTGATACGAATAACTTAAGCAAGGTTGATATGGTAAAGCGTTCTATTCTCGAACTATATCAGGATGACTTCAGAAAAATCGATCAGACAAACAGAGCATCGATGATGTTTTCCGCTATTCCATCCGAGTTAGCGAAAAACACTTCAAGATATCAAATTTCCAGTGTGATACCAAACGGAAAACAGGATCGACTTCTTACAATTGTCTCTGACATGAAAGATTCCTTGACTGTCAATGTAGCATATCACGCCAATGATCCAAGTGTAGGAATGTCCTTACACGAAGATATCAGGAAATACAAAATCTTCCTCAATGATACAGGCTTATTCACTACACTTACCTTCATGGATAAGGATTTTACTGAAAACATCATCTATGAGAAGCTTCTAAGCGATAAATTGGATACAGATTTATGCTACTTATATGAAAACATGGTTGCTCAGATGCTCTATGCATCTGGCAACAAACTATTCTATTACACCTTTGAAAAGGAAAACTCAAACCATAACTATGAGATAGATTTCCTGATTACAAAAAAGAACAAAGTATGCCCTATTGAAGTCAAGTCATCCGGATACAAGACACATGCATCCATTGATGCCTTTGCCAAAAAGTTTTCCAATAAAACGGGACAAAGATATCTCATCTACACAAAAGATCTACGAAAAGATGGCGAACTACTCTGCATTCCTGTCTATATGACAATGTTTCTCTGATAACGGATAATAGAATCTAAAATCATTCTAAGAGCATTGATTACGGTGATTCTTAAGGTTGATAACACTTCACAGCGACACAGATGGATTCAGTACAACTTTAAATTCAATTTCAGATCATAAAAGGAAACATACATAATACGACAAGTATTTACGTGGTTGCCTTATAAAGAGGAAACTTAAATTCAAAGAGCAATCTCATAGAAACTGCTAGTGACATAAAGACTTTCTTGAAGTAAGAAACTATAAAACAGTTGAAAGGAACTATTCTCGTTTTGATGGCTTGCAGCATAAAAACCGTATGACAAAATCATCAAATTATCTATCAGCTAAATCTGAGGAGAATGAGAACGGTAATATCGAAGACAAGAAGGAACTTGAACTCTTTTTTTGAAACTTGTGAGTCCCAAATATCAAATCGGTGTAATTTATAGTGTCATTTAAAGTATCATTTAAAGTGTCATTTATAGTGTCATTTATAGCGTCATTTATAGCGTCATTTATAGTGTCATTATGATATAATGACACCAGAAAAAGAAGGGAGACACTGATATATGCTCGATTTTATATCTGAATGCCCCGATTATGATTTCAAATTGACACTAGAGGAGAAGAAGCCGAAAAGTTGGCTTAAAACAGTTTCCGCATTCGCCAACGGCAAAGGTGGAACCTTATTTTATGGGATTGACGATAATGGCGAAGTCGTCGGCGTAAAGAACTCGAAAGCGATGATAGAAAAGATATCCGAACTCATAAAACAAAAAATCGATCCAGTTCCTATTTTCAATATTGAGCCATTCGTATATAAGAATAAGACTTTAGTACGAGTTGATATCTTTCCAGGCAATTTTACGCCCTACTACTATAAATCAGATGGCAACATAACTCCCTTCATAAGAAGCGGTGATCAATCAATACCCGCCCCTTCATATATTCTGAATGAACTAATACTTAAAGGAATTGGACAAACTTACGATTCAGTACTGACGAATGAGGCCAAAGAGAACTATTCGTTTAGTTATCTCTCAAACAAATTCTATACAACACTCAATTCGAAAATGACTGACGAAGACCTTGTTTCATTTGGACTATGTGAAGATAACCGAATGACAAGAGCTGGACTTCTTTTTGCGGATTCAAACAAATTAAGACAATCTAGAATTTTCTGTACTCGTTGGAACGGAGTAAACAAAGTGAGTGAAGAAACTGTATTAAGCGATTTAGAAATAAATGGAAGCATCCTAAATCAACTTGACCGTTCCTTAGATTTCTTCAAAGCGAACACAAGCAACAAATGGAGAAAAAATAATGGCGATACAATTTATTCGCCTGATTACAATATCGAAGCCATCAAAGAAGCCTTGGTCAATGCCATCATACATAGAGATTACAATGTTATTGGTGCTGAGGTTGTTCTCAACATCTATGATGACAGAATAGAAATCACCTCACCAGGTGGCATGTTCTCTGGGAAAAGAATTCCAAATGTTGTTGACCACGTCACCGAATCAAAAAGACGAAATCCTGTCATTGCCGATCTGTTTCATCGATTGAAGCTCATGAACAGAAGAGGTTCCGGTCTAGCCAACATTACAAACAGAACAAATGAACTTTTCAACGATGGAAAGAATCATGTCTTTTTTGAATCTGACTATGAATTCTTTGTCGTAAGAATAGAAAATGCAAATTATAAACGTTCAAATGAAGAACTGATTCAAGCAAAGGATGAAATCGCCAAGAATGAAGAATTTGAAACTTCTATACTTAATTTAATTAATGAC
>CAVALL010000116.1:0-3134 GCA_963589675.1 Alistipes onderdonkii
AAGACATGTTTTTTCGTGTTCTTGACAAAAGGTACACATTACACTT
Source organism: Alistipes onderdonkii (assembly GCA_963589675.1). Classification (GTDB taxonomy): domain Bacteria; phylum Bacillota_I; class Bacilli_A; order RFN20; family CAG-288; genus Enterosoma. The sequence continues at coordinate 47 of CAVALL010000116.1, forward strand.
AATATTTTTGGTCGACTTGCCAAAAATATTAAGTGCTTTTTTGTTGAATTACGAATCTTCATTCAGCCGTTCGGTGTTCTTGTCGAAACCGAGTGGCTTTTTGCTTTTGTCGTGTTTTTGTCCGATTAGTATGGATTAAGAATAACCCATATCCGAAGTTTCATGGTACCTGGAACAGAATTCCAAAACGAATTCGCATCGTTTGTCGAGAAAGTAGACAACTAAAAATTCAGCTATTATTCGTAAACATTTCTGGCCCTTCTTTTTGGCTTCAGGCCGGTTATTTCCGGCCTTTTGCTAAATCGTATGGCTTTTACTAAACAGCAGGTATGAAATAGACCTTTTGCTAAACTGTTGTTCTTAAGAAAAGAAAAAAGCTAGAACATGCGGCAAATATCCCTAATCCGCCAAAAGAAAAAAGGTCTGACACGAATTGTACCAAACCTATTCTTAATGTAGTTGGAGCGACCGGCGGGAATCGGACCCGTGTATACAGCTTGGGAAGCTATCGTTCTACCATTGAACTACGGCCGCAAGAACATAAAGCTGCCCTTGCGGACAGCTTTATGGGTTATTTAATCGGATTAAGCGACAACACCATCGGATCCGTTGCCGTTATGCGAGTAGTATTCGCCTTCGGCTGAATCCTCGTCATCGTCTTCCTCAAGGATCGGGTTGATGCCAGTACCAGCCGGGATAAGCTTGCCGACCATGACATTCTCCTTCAAGCCATTGAGATAGTCTTCCTTGCCCTTGATGGCAGCATCGGTCAAGACAGTTGTTGTCTGCTGGAAAGATGCGGCAGAAAGGAAGGAATCAGTCTCAAGAGCTGCCTTGGTGATACCGAGAATCATCGGTCTACCGACAGCAGGTCTCTCCTGATGGAGAATATAGCTTTCGTTTTCCTTTGTGAACTGAACGTCAGTGACCTTCTGTCCAGGGAGGAACTTCGTATCGCCTTCGTTGACGATGAGAATCTTGTTCGTCATCTGACGGACAATGATTTCAAGATGCTTGTCGGAAATAGAGATACTAGCGTTATCCTTGTAGACCTTCTTAACCTCATCAATGATATACTTACGAACAGTATCCAAATCAGAGCATTCAAGGAGTTCCTTCGGATCGATATGACCATCCTTGGTAAGAGGTGCACCAGCCTTGACGACATCGCCCTTGTGGACGAGTGGGACAGCACCAGAGTAGGAGGAGTAGGTCTCAGTATCCAATTCATTGGAGACTGTGAACTCATATCTTGTACCAGTATTCTTTACATCTGTGACAACGCCACCGATGTGAGTGATTGTGGCCAAGCCATTAGCCTTCGGATGACGGACTTCGAGAAGTTCCTGAACACGAGGCAAACCAGAAGTAATATCTTTCTGACCAGCAACACCGCCGGTGTGGAAGTTCTTCAATGTAAGCTGTGTACCAGGTTCACCGATGGACTGAGCAGCCATGATACCGACTGTATCGCCAATCTGAGCGACCTTACCGGTTGCAAGGTTGCGTCCATAGCACTTGACGCAGATACCATCTTCGGATTCACAGGTGAGAACGGAACGGATTTCAACTTCCTTGATACCGGCCTTGACGATGGTAGCGGCTGTTGCCTCATCCATGCATTCATCCTTGGAAGCAAGGACTTCGCCAGTGGAAGGATCGACAACATCGTACATCGGGAAACGGCCGACAAGACGCTCTTCGAGAGAGGCGATCTTCTTTCCATCCATCACAAGTTCAGAGATGACTAGGCCATGATCGCAGCCGCAGTCTTCCTCACGGATGACAACATTGTGAGAGACGTCGACAAGTCTTCTGGTAAGGTAACCAGAGTCGGCTGTCTTCAAAGCAGTATCAGAACCGTTCTTACGGGTACCATGTGTAGAGGAGAAGTATTCAGAGACAGAGAGACCTTCAGAGAAGCAGGATTTAATCGGAATTTCAATGGCTTCGCCATTTGCTTTCTGAGGGCAGCCCTTCATACCGATAAGCTGCATGTAGTTATCATTGGAACCACGAGCACCGGATTTCATCATCATGAACATCGGGTTACGCGGAGCGCTCTTCATACGGATGGCCAAAGCCTTTCCTAAATCGTTCTTCTTCAAATCGTTCCACATGTTAACGATAGAATCGTGACGTTCAGAATCGGTGAAGAAACCGAGGTTATACATCTCTTCGATTTCAGCAACTTTGGCATCGCCGGCTTCAAAGAGCTCGTTTCTGCCTTCCAACGGTTCCATATCGTCCAAGGAGACGGTAAGACCGGACTTGGTGCAGTAGAAGAAGCCCTGGTTCTTGAAGGCATCAAGAATGGCGGCAGTCTTCTCGGCATTCTCGTGATAGTGGTGGAAGACCTTGTTCATCATCTCCTTGATTCCATCCTTGTCGATAGGAGCACGGAGCTTCTGAAGCTTGCAGTATTCCTTGAAGGCGTCGAAATCGTCGTCCTCATGGAACTTGCCGGTCTTGATGACCGCATCATAGGCTTCCTTGGCTGTGACAAAGAACTCATCCAAGGTATGATCGAAGTTGAGGCTTGCCTCATGCTTCATCAGGCTCTTGTCCTCCTCACCCTTCTCATTGAGGGTGATGGACGGGAAGTTGATGTAGGGGAAGTCATCCGGGAAGATTCTGTTGAAGATGAGCTTACCGACAGTGGTCAAAAGATAGGAGTTGTTCTGCTTTTCGCTGAACTCAGTCTTGTTGAGGGATCTGCCAGGAACATAGATACGGGTTCTAAGAGTGATCAGTCCGTTCTGATAGGCAAGGATTGCCGTATCAGGATCGGTGAAGACCTTTCCTTCGTATTTCTGATAGCTGCGGAACTTCTCAGCCATCTCAGGATCCTGACGTCTTTCGTAGTATTTCGCATACATCTCATCCATGGCAATGTCATCTTCCAAAGTAAGATAGTAGTTGCCATAGATCATATCCTGGGAAGGTACGCAGATAGGCATACCATCGCTAGGCTTAAGGATGTTTCTGTTCGCGATCATCAAGGACATGGCCTCAGCCTGTGCCTGACGGGAGAGCGGGACATGGACAGCCATCTGGTCACCGTCGAAGTCGGCGTTGAAGCCAGGGC
>CAVALL010000117.1:0-3117 GCA_963589675.1 Alistipes onderdonkii
TTCTTCTTGATTTGATCGATTGCATTCAGAGCACAATCATCCGCTTTCAGTTCGATGATGAATGGCATATGAGTCTTATCTTTAGGCTTAAATACTAAATCAGCTCTGCCTTTTGTAGTACCCGCTTCTTTGATGATCTCATAATACTTTTTGGCATGATAATAAGAAATATAAACAATCAATCCGAGTACGTCTTCCTTGTTTTTATTGAAGATACTCGCGAGTTCATTATGATTCTTATCCAATGTCTCATTGATATATTGTGTATCACCTGATAATGTCTTTTCTAGAAGTTCTTCTGAACTTGAAATCGGATCACTGATATTATTCCATTTCAACTTGCCGATAGAAATAATGAATTCTTCTTTTATCTCATGATTTGGTATATAGCATTTGCCTCTTACCTCATCATAAGCTAAATAACCCAAATGAATCAAAACCGTAAGAGCGGCATCACTTGAATCTATTTTAGTTAAATCATTGTCGAATTTTCGGACATCAACATCGATTTCTTCTCCTGCAATCATTCTTGCAATTAAATCTTTCAGAGCTCCATTATCGTAATTCATATATTCCATAATCGATTCTCGAGCGGATGTATTCACCCAGTGATCAATACATAAACCTGATAATAAGGCTTCGCATACAGATTTAGGATTATAAATTTCTATATTCTTTAAATGATATCCGTCATACCATTCCTTAACTAAATTAAAATCCATATTATATTTACAGCATAGTGTTTTCGTTTCATCTTCTGTAAATCCAAAATAAGATTCCAATCCCCAAGGACGAATCATATTGTATTCTCTAAACATATTCAAAGCTGATTCACTACGATATCTTTTTATAGGGAGGATACCTGTCATATAGACCAAATCAATGCAGCTGGAAACATCACTAGATTTGAATAAACTTCTTAAAAAATCTATATATTCATTGCATAATTTCGTATTATCTTCTTGTTCTCTGAAGATGACATCCCATTCATCAATCAGAAAGATAAATCTTTCATTGACAACTGACTTAACTTTCATAATTGCTTCACCAACATTTAAATCAGTAAAATCAATGCCTGAATAACATTCTTTTAAATCTCGTAAAATTTTGAGTTTAATTTCTTTGACAAAAGAATTCTTATCATCAATACCTGTATAAATGCTAGCCATATCAATCCATATGACATTATGTTTGTTTAAATGATCTTGATAGGTTTCATCTTTCGAGATATCGAACTTATCGAATAATTCTTTGGAATCGCATCCTTTGGAATAATATGCATTAAGCATCGAAAGAGCTAAAGTCTTACCAAAACGGCGAGGACGTGTGACACACATATAAGAATCTTCAGAACCCAAAAGACTATTGCATTCTCTGATGAGCAATGATTTATCAATGAAGATTTTATTCCTTGTATACCTTTCAAATTTTGAATTATCTAAGTTTAAGAAATTGGACATGAAGTATCACACACCTTTCGATATCTTGATTATATTTTAACATATTTATTTTATAATTGTCTACTTTTTCACAAAGCACTGAAAAAGATTAGACATGAAAATATTAGTACAATAGAAAAAAATCACTTATAATTTTAGTAAGGAATCACTTTCAGCAGTTTTTCTAGAAAATGTGAAAAATCCTCCCAAGCACAATGGTCTAGGAGGATATATATCAGTTGCCTCTTTGCTTCTTTTTTATCTTCACATCATTGAATTCTTATCATCCTTTGTCTTATTATCTTCAATATCTTGAACATGATTTTATGATCAGGGAGTTTGTAGATCAGGCTTCACTTAGAGATTTCTTTGGATGCTAGGCATCAAACCATTCCGTTGTAGTCAATGCCAAAAGCTTTATCAGTTTCGAGTCGTCTTGGATCGAATGATTACGAAAAAAAGAAAATCGAGTTTTTATTCCTATGTCTATTTGTTATCCATCAGGATCCGATGATCACCTATGTGGTGATCATTTACTTCTTCTCAATCATTTCTATCTTCGATTCATGCTTTAAGGTTTTTGAATCATAATTGATGCCGATAAGCATCACGTTCCCTTTATATGAACCGAGTGCATCGATATATTCTTTCTTCTTGATTTGATCGATTGCATTCAGAGCACAATCATCCGCTTTCAGTTCGATGATGAATGGCATATGAGTCTTATCTTTAGGCTTAAATACTAAATCAGCTCTGCCTTTTGTAGTACCCGCTTCTTTGATGATCTCATAATACTTTTTGGCATGATAATAAGAAATATAAACAATCAATCCGAGTACGTCTTCCTTGTTTTTATTGAAGATACTCGCGAGTTCATTATGATTCTTATCCAAAGAAGAATTGATAAATTCAGTATCACCTGATAATGTCTTTTCTAGAAGTTCTTCCGAAGAAGATATCGGATTATAAATATCATTCCATTTTAGATCTCGAATCGCTCTTTCGAATTCTTGTTTTATTTCATGATTTGGTATATAGCACTTTCCTCTAGACTCATCATAGGCTAAGTATCCTAAATGAATGAGAATGGTTAGGGCTGCATCGCTGGAATTGATTTTCGTCAAATCATTTGTAAACATAGAAGGATCAACCGAAACCTCTTCACCAGCAAGCATCTTTACGATCAAATCTTTTAAAGCACCATTTTCATAGTTCATGTAATGCATAACGGATTCTCGAGCTGATGTATTCACCCAATAATCCGCACAGACACCTGAAAGCAAAGCTTCACATACTGATTTCGGATTGTATACTTCTGTATTCTTTAAATGATATCCATCATACCATTCCTTCACCACATTAAAATCCATATTATATTTAGAACATAACGCTTTTGTTTCTTCTTCTGTAAATCCAAAATAGGATTCCAATCCCCGAGGTCGAATCATATTATATTCTCTGAACATATTCAAAGCTGATTCACTGGAATAGCGACGAATCGGAAGAATGCCTGTCATATAGACCAAATCAATACAACTGGAAACATTGCTGGATTTAAACAGATTTCTCAGAAAATCTATATATTCATTGCATAATTTCGTATTATCTTCTTGTTCTCTGAATATGACATCCCATTCATCAATCAGAAAGATAAATCTTTCATTGACCGCTGACTTAA
>CAVALL010000118.1:0-459 GCA_963589675.1 Alistipes onderdonkii
GATTTAAAGATTCTTTATCACTTATAAAATTGGACACGTCTTTCTTAGCCGATTCATAATCCACCGTTTCAAATCTTTTTTTCAGCATCTCTTTTACTTTTTTAGAGTCAACTTAGAATCATCGAATTGAATTCCTTTGGTATTCTTAAGCTTATTCTCCAAATATGTAAGATTAAATGAGGAGCCTTTTCCAATGTAAAAGAGATAATCATAATAGTCTCTTCCTTTGACATTGTTCTTATGATTCCTACAAAGTATAGCGTGTATTTTTCCAGCAAATAGTGTGGCTTCATCAAAGACCTTGACTTCATATGGAGCTGGTAACATCCTAAATTTCGATTCCGTTCTCCCACCTTCCGGATTATTGGTATCCACCTCGAATTTTATTTTCAGTCTTTGATTGGAAATGATTTTCTTGGCATCTTCACTTTTGGGAAAGAATGACATCATAATCATCAA
>CAVALL010000118.1:469-3103 GCA_963589675.1 Alistipes onderdonkii
TGTGTTTTCTTTTGGAAATGCGCCTTGCACTGCAGATTCAATATTCGTTTCTTTGGTCTCTATATTGATTTCAATTCCATAGGATTGAAATTCTTTTTCTAACGCAGGGAAATAATCATCTAACTTGAAATTCAGATCCTTCTCAAGCAAAGCAAAGTCCAAATCCTCACTGAAGCGGTTCAGTCCATAGAATATCCTTAAGCAGGTGCCACCATAGAAAGCAGCTTTTTCAAAGAAGTGTCCTCGTGAAAGTCCAGCCAGTGCAATTTCCTGCATAATCTCTTTGATGGCATTTTCTCTATCCTGATTATTCTTGGGATTATATTTCAAGAGCATCGTTTCGATGGCGTTATTCATTTTCGTATTCCTTTTCTATGAGTCTTATGAGCAAGTGAAGATTTTTCTTACCATATAAATTGGCTAATCTTTTCATCAGGACAAAGTCACAAGATGCAAACTCATTTTCATCTATTCTTTTGTCGATGAATAGGAGTTCCTTCAATTCATTGATGTTTTTGACTACACGCCATTTGCATAATGAGTCACAGATGACTTTCTCCTTCGTTCCAATCTTTACCATGTATTCACCACTTTCAAGGTAGGTAAGTCCCTCAGAAAAAGCATCAGAAGGGATATCGGTATATTCATACCTTCCAAAATGATTTACATAGGTCTTGTTCTTTCTGACATTCAATGTAGCAGATGTGATCGAAGTCACCCCTTCAGGAATCAAGCCATAAAATGATAATGCCCAGTCAAAGCTCAAATAGGATGGAGATAATATAGATGAAGCCAGTAAACAAGGATCCGTATTCTTATCTGTTTCATATAGACCATTTGTCAATCGAAAGAGGATACCTTTATCTGCATCTCGTTTGATTTTATCCAATGGGTTCGCATAATCATAAAGCTTATCCCTTAACATCGATGTTGTAACTATCATATTTGCGCCTCTAAATACAATTATATTGGATTTAGTGGAGCATTTCAACGATTATTAAGGGTAAATATTCATTCTTAGCTCATTAACAACAGATGGTTTCAAAACTGAAGAAGTCAGACTTTGTATTCTATCAATCGCCTGACAGAATGAGTCTGACCATTTTCACAGCAGTGAAATATCTACACGAAACGACTACTTATCACCCTGCTTTATCGCTTCTGATACTGCTTTCTGGTAAGATTCATCATCAACTTCTTCTAGCCATTCGTTTGAACATTCCACACCAGGAACTTCAATGGCCAAATGAGAAAACCAACTATCAGGCATAGCTCCATGGAAATGTTTCACATTAGCTTTGATGTTGACTACATCCCCTGGATGAAGAATTCTAGCATCTTTACCCCATTCCTGATATATGCCTTTTCCTGCTATACAGATGAGTATCTGACCTCCGCCATTCTTTGCATGATGGATATGCCAATTGTTTCTGCATCCAGGTTCAAATGTAACATTGAATACTGACACTTGTTCAGTTGAAACTGGTGCAAGATAGCTTCGGCCTATGAAATATTTGGAGTATGCAGTATTCGGTTCTCCGATAGGGAATATCATTTCACTTGCATGTTTGCTCTTCAAATCAATCACTTCATCTTTCCAGATGTCTTTGGCCATATTGAAAGCAGCCCATGCCTTTGGCCAACCTGCATAGAATGCGGCATGAGTCAGTATCTCTGCAATTTCTATCTTTGTGATTCCGTTCTTCTTTGCTGTCATTAAATGATAGCGGAAACTATCATCCAATAGTCCTTGTGCCATCAATGCAACCACTGTAACAAGGGAGCGATCACGAAGAGAAAGTTTATCAACTCTATTCCATACTTCTCCAAAGAGAACATCATCATTCAACTCTGCAAATTTCGGAGCGAAGTCTCCTAGTTTCTCTCTTCCTGCTGTCTGTTTTACTGTCATAATCCAATCCTCCTTCTATCTTTCTACTTTGTATCTAATCCATACGGAATCATCAAACTTCTCTACGCTTTCTAATTTAAGAGGCGTTACATCTCTATCTTCTTTAAGTCCGTCAAATACAGATGTCATGTTAGCTCGGCCATCAATTCCTGCTCCGATAAGTATGCTGATTTCATCCAACAATCCTTCTTCTAGAAATCCAGCGTTGATATGTCCTCCACCTACTACTATCATTCTTCTTACATTGAACGCATCAAATAAGATTTCACATGCACGTTTTAAATTCACTCTTTTCTTTCCACATGCAATCCAAGAGATATGTCGTTCTTTAAGATAGTCTAGATATTCTTTGCTGGCCTCTTCACTTGTAAGGACAAGTATTGGACAGGATTCATCGGATTGATCATTCCATAGGAGTGTTCCTTTTGTATCTAAGACTACTTCATAACCTATCGCATTGATGGCTTTATGATAGGATTCCAATCCTTGTCTTGTTACTGTCTTACTTGAGAATTTACCAGGTAGTGCCATCTCTGTTTCCGCTGTCACTCTTCCACTTACATGAGTAGGAGTATTCAACATATCTAAGCAACCATAATAGTTTTCAACGCCTTTAAGATGTTCGGTCATAACACAGTCAATTCTTCCATCGACAGATGTCATCATGTGACAGATAATATATGGTTTGTTCATCAATCTTATCCTTTCCAATTCTTGATACA
>CAVALL010000119.1:0-3018 GCA_963589675.1 Alistipes onderdonkii
TAATTATGAAAAAATTAAACAATTCAATAACAGGCGAAGGTCTTGGACATTTAAAGTCCATAATTGGAAATGAATTTATTTCGTTTTCTCACAGGTCGCTTGATATGAGATACCCGCATTCAAATGTTTTCTTCATGCGCTTAGGATTGGTTTGTTCAAATGGAGTGTTCATTCTCGACAATCGAGTTGACTGGGAAGATGATTGGTTTTGCTCCCCTGACTATACTCCTCATTTCGTCTTCAACAAGGTTGAAGATGAAAAACAATTTCCTAATTATGATGGATTCAATCTTGAAGGAATGGAAACGTTTCCGATAAATGAGAATGTCATTGATATCATATTGGTTCATGACGATGTTTTGGTTTATAAATCAGATGAACCTTATGAAGAAATCCTAAGTACGGAAGGTGTCATTTTCGTGACTGATAAAAGACAATATGCCTTTTATAAGGATACCACCTGGTTAAATGAGATTACACTTGAATACAAAGGTCATGCTGTGCTTTCAAAGCTTGAAAACATAAAAAAGCATTGGGATGTTTTCGCAAAACCATATGATGGAAAAATCAAAAGGAAACTTATCTATCTTGCTTCAGGTAAAGAAGAAGTCATCGAAGAAGATACGATCATCGGTGATGTTTATGATGACTAAAGAGTGATACTATTAGATAGCAAAAACATATAAAGTTAAAAGTCTTGGAATGCGCAGGTAGCCTGTATAATCCAAGACTTTTTATAGTCGTTATTTGTTTTGATCGATGACAATTGATAGTTTTTTTCGCGTCGATCTATTACAGTCAATCAATGATTTCGATTGTGTTTTCTTCTTTTAGTTTAGAGTATGGAATCAAAGCGATATCTTCTCTTAATCCTTTTTCTTCTTTTGTAAGAGATAAGATTTCACCATTAAGAGAAATTGTTCTCTTACTATTGCTCTGAATGTGTTTCATATGGATTATCTTATTTTGGAAACGGATTGTCATAGATGCTTCATTGTATGGGAAATACTTAGCAGGATGTAGAATCAGCACATCTAAATGTGGATCAAATCCGAATGCGTTACGGACTAATGATTTGAATAGTGTGGATGAACTACCAGTAAACCAGTCGTTCATACTTTCTCCATCACATCCAATCTCAGGATTGTATACATAACTATTGGGCATAACGAATGGAGTTGTTGAGATGAATTCATGCGTAATTGGAATGAGTTTGAAAATCTGATCCCAAGCCTCTTTTGGCTGATTGAGTAGGAAGAGGGAATCAAGTGCAAAGACACTTCCATGGATATAGGTGGCTGCATTTTCAGCAGTTCCTTTCGGAAGGTTGACGATTCTTCCTACTTTATAGGCATCCTTATCAAAATAAGGATCAAAAGTCTTGAATCCATATTTGCCTTCTAGCTTCGAATAAGCAGAAAAGACAGAGTGGATATATTCTGGATGTTCTTTATAGAATCCGCTTAAGACATAGAATGCATTCGATGTGAGTGTATCTCTATTTTGGTTATCGATATCGTGGAATGATCCAACATAGAAGGATTGATTGTTTCCCCAACCATGAATGATCTTTGTTTCTTCCCCTTCTTTTACAAATGCATGGGAAAGAAGACCGCTTTCAATAATGGATTTAGCTTCTTTTGATTTATCAAGCCATTCATCTTCATTATCTACTTTATTGAGAATCTCAATCATCTTAGATAAGGCAGAATAAAGCTGGAATGTGGCCATGATAGAGACGCCGTTTCCAAAGCCGTTACCGTCATCTGATCTACCTAAACCATCAATTGCATCATTCCAATCTCCGTATAGGGTCTTAAGACATCCTGTGTTCTGATCAATGTTCTTGATTAGGTAGTCAATCATCTGTTTCATATGGGAAAGGACATCATCCACTCTATCTGAGAAACAACAGGAGGAATCATCATGAATCTCAATATATCTTCTCTTTTCAGACAAGATGGAGTAATCGTTTGTATAAGAGAGATATTGATAGATGCAGTCAATCACCCATAATCCTTGATCGATGAATTCACGGGAATCGATTCTGACATTGTCAGAATCTGACCAAGCGAATTGTCTTGGACATCTCCCTGTTGTCGAGACATAGTCTAGACAACCAAGAATCTTTTCTCTTACCATTTCCGGTTTAAAGATGACTGCTGCTTCCAATGCCTGGAAGATATCTCTAAAGCCAAGCATCTTTAAAGTGCTGTTCTTTGTTCCAGCGCAGTAATCGACCTGTTTCACTAGCATACGAGAAAAATCAGTAATCTTTTCTCCACTTAATTTATCGCCATCTTTAAAGGAGAATATATTATAAGCATCTTCTTCGGTAGGAAGTGAAGTGAAGTAGTCTTCAATCTCATCGATAGATAAGTAGTTATCATCTTTTGTCAGCTGATAGGAGAATGAAATCTCATCGTTAGGATTAAGATGAGCTAACAAGAAATCACCTGCAATTGCAGTATCACTGAAGCAGGTGACATCCTTATCTTCAAAGAATCTTCCTTCTAAAAGACAATCGGATGCATTCTTGTTTCCGACCTTGGAATCACAAAAGACGAGTCGTGATGTTGTGTTTTCGATATGATCTACGTTTTTTGTCTCTCTGTTGAAATTATAGTGATTGTAAAGATGGATTTCTCTTGAGATGTCTTCGGTTGTATCGAAGTGGAAACAATTCTTTTCATTAGTACATTTCTTAAACCATTTGGTCTCAACAGTAGAGTAGTTTCCATGCATCAGCATAGGATTGAAATATAAGGATGAATAGATGTCTTTTGCTTCATTCGAATTGTTGATGACTTTACCATAGAGAAGAAGATCTTTCTTCTCATTCAAAGTCAAAGTCACAAAGTAGAAGATACCCTTGATCTTTAAGATATAGGTAGCGGAATGATAGGAGAAGAATACAGCTCTCTCTACATCCTTTTCTAAGACATTCCTATCAAATTCGAACAAGGAATAAGGGAGATAATTCTTTTCTTCTTTGATTCCAAGATAAAAGGATAAGAA
>CAVALL010000120.1:0-2955 GCA_963589675.1 Alistipes onderdonkii
TGGTTTAAACGCGAATGGAATGATTACCGTCAGATAGTTTTCAGATATCTTAAAGGCATCCTTTCCATATTTGCTTAAGATTGTTGGGATGCCGTGTCCAGTTTGCTCTGCATACTGTGCTGAATTGAAGATCGACCATAATGCTTTGTTGATTGGATGAGATGTCCCTTCGTAGAATTCTTCTAATGTGAGGCCGTATGGCAGACCACCATAGGAGACGATCTCTAATCGATCATTGTAAATATAGATGGCAGGTGGGACCATATCCATCCATGAGTTATGGACACAGGCATTCTTCCATGCCTCTTCAAATGCTTCGGCATCGAAAAGATTTGTATCTTTTCTTCCGTTGCTTCCCAATATGACATTTGTCTCATTTAATGATTCAACGTAATTCATCGCTTGTTGTAATGCAATCAAAAGGCAACGGTTTCCAAAATCTGTACGTTGAGAAATGGATGTCTTATCTTTCCCTGTGAATCGTACAACCTTGATAGAGACATCGGATTGATCTGAGAGAATGGATGCCATGATGTTGTATTTTCCATCGCTGTTCTTTAACCCTTTGCTTTTTACTAATGCGTTGGTAGACATTACATGATATCCTTTTGAAACCAAAATAGTGGTAAGCTGCTCAAATGTAAGATCCTGTTTTGATGATTCGATTTCGCTGATAAAATCAAACCCTGCCCCAGTGAACATCTTTCTCAATGCTTCTCTTGTTATCTTCTTATCTTCATCAGCGGAGCGGATTAAATACTGACCATAAGCTGAATAGGGAATATCACTTCCTTTCACTTCTACTTTGATGACTTGTAATGATTCACTTGGGCCATCCAATACAGAAATAGTTGGTATTACACTAGGTTCAATGTTAAAGGAAATAGCTTGTGAGATATCTCTTAATGTTCGGTCACTAACTTGTTGTCCGATGACTTTACCTGTATTATTTATTCCGAAATAAAGAGTAGCATGTTTGTTTTTGTTCAACATAGATGCTATCGACTTGATTCCTTCCTTTAATTCACCTGTTGATTCTTTGAATTCAACCAACTCATTTTCTTTTCCAAAATCAATCATAGATATCCCCCTCTTGTATAAATATTATAGTGAATCCATGATTAAAGTTCAATCTAAAGTTCATTTTAAAGTATACTTAAAGTTCATTTTAATGCTTGCTGGAGATGAACTTTATGGCAAAAGGAACTGCCTATGAATCGTAAGACATACACTTTTTTGCATAATGTTAGTCACGAGAATTATTTCCTTCCATCAGAACTGCGTAGTTGCATAGTTTTGTTGCTAACCAATCAGGTTTGATTAATCCAACACAACCTAATAGTTTGATGTTTGATAAATAGAAACTATAAAAGTGTTGGATTGTGGATTTGAACTTTACATGTACAAATCCTTTTTTTTCTAATTTGAATCTCATTTTGTCATATTGGGAAGGATAGAACTTTTTCAGTGCTTCTTTTACGATAGTGTCATGTGATTCAGTGATGTGATCGTCATTGTTTTTGTATTCGATTTCAAAATTGAAAAGAACATCATTTGTTCCTTGCTTATAGTCTTCGATTGCTTCGTAGATATCCTTGTAGTTCTTGTTTTTGTTTCCGTATAGGAAACTAGGAGTCATTTTCATCTTTTCAAGGAACCAATCATTCTCTGGTTTTGAGCATTTGACTTTGGAAAGAGGAAGAATGACAAGGATTCGATATTCTTTGCTTAAATCGATGAGAAGACAAACACGTGGCTCATCATGGAATGTATCGATGATATCTACGACAAATCCATCCAATATCATCTTCTTTGTCAATGGAACTTTAGGATAGACATACATTTGGTCATTAGTAATAGAATCCAGATTGATTTCAAAACGTCTAGCTCCATTGTCAGATTTGTCTGTCTTTCTTGCTATGTTCTTCAAATTTCTGAATTCTTTGATTCTTGCATCTGTTTTGACCTTTTGACCATTTGAGATTTGATGTCCATAGGATAATAGATGGGTTAAATGATCCTTGAGCTCATCATATTCATCTTTAGAGAGCATAGTTGATTGTCCTAATATCTCAAGAATCAAATTGATATCATCATCGGAAAGAACAAAATTATCACGATAAAACTTTATTCCGGTTACGTTAAGAAATGAATCTGAAGTGCCTGAAGATTTTAATAAAGTACTATTTTTTGAAATGTTTTCTAAAGCATTGAGGATGTCTGCAGTTCGTCTTTGCTCTATTTCTACGCCAAATTCCTTCTTGGCGATATCCATGATTTCATTCTTCTTCAGTGTATGCTTTTTGCTTGTCTTTTCGAAAAGGATTCTTAAAACGGCAATGATTTCTTCTACCTTCTTTGATGTGTTTTCTGACTTCTTTGCTTCGCCTTCTAATTTCTCTTTCCCACTCATCATAATGATTGCCTCTTATTATTAAATCTTCATATGCCAAAAACAGGACTTCTCGCTGTCATCTAGAGGAAATACATCATCTTCAGATGATAGAAGTACTGTTCCTAGAAATTGAAGATTTTCTTTCGTGATAATACCTATTTCATTTGGTGCCCATTGATTTTTGTAGATGCATGAAAAACGATATCGAACATTTGTTGGTCTTGTCTTTGTATAGTTCTTCAAATAGAGCATACAATAATTCTTCTTCTCTTCATTGTAATTCAATTCATCGAACAGATTTGAAAGATTGGTTCTCTGATTCTCCTCCTCTAAGACATCGATTACTTTCAAGAATATTCCGCACTGATTGCAATAGTGTTGAAGTCTTTCTTCGAGGATCTTCACGTTGCCAATGAAATGGACATTTTCAACGCAATCTTTATGCATCCGAATCGACCTGAGATTTGCCTCGACCATTCTCACAAACGCGTCTTCAAACTTATCTTCTTTTTCCATATGGGATTCTCCTTTCATAGTTAGAATCAGTCTATCATATAGAA
>CAVALL010000121.1:0-2914 GCA_963589675.1 Alistipes onderdonkii
AAGATAATGCATGTGGAGACTATTGTGTTGTTAGAGCAAAAGATGGGTCAAAACTCATAAAAATACTAGAATTCAACATGGACTCTAGGCGATTTCGGTTGTACAAAGATAAAAACGGGTGTATAGAGAAGAGATTAGAGGAGGCCATCCCAGTAAAGGTGTTTTACTATCTCGGTTGAGGAGACATATCATTCCAAACAGAAATTAGCCATTTAGAGGGTAAAAGCAATCAAATTATAGTTCATTTACATTTATCAATTCATCGATGTATTGATAAATGTATCGATAAATTTAACTGATACTGAAGCATTGGTGTTAGATATGAACAAGGTCTTGGATTGTACAGGTAATCAGTGCAATCCATGGCTTTTTGGAAAACTATGTCAAACCCCATATAAAGATAAAAAATATCTACATAAAACGAATCAACATTCACGAAGTTAAAGTAGAATGAAAATATTAGGATAGTCGGAATTATGAGACTCTCCGGTGTATACTTATTAAGGTAATAACAAAAGTTGGAGAAAAATCATATGGTCATAAAGCATGCCACAAAAGAAGATATCAAAGCAGTCGCTGAAGTCGAAGCAGTATGCTTTCCAAAAGCAGAGGCGGCAACAGAGAACGACATCACTAAAAGAGTTGAGTGTTATGGCAATCACTTTTGGTTGATGTATGATGAAGAGAAACTGATAGCTTTTGTGGATGGGTTTGTCACGAATGAACCTGATTTAACGGATGAAATGTATGAGAATGCATCAATGCACAATGAAGATGGTGCTTGGCAGATGATCTTTGGAGTCAACACACTGCCTGAGTACCGTAAACAAGGAATAGCAGCACAACTAATAAACTGTGCTATTGATGACGCGAGGATACAGGAAAGAAAAGGACTAGTACTTACCTGCAAGGAAAAACTGGTCCATTATTATGCGAAATTTGGTTTTAAGGATGAAGGAGTATCAGAAAAATCCAAGCATGGAAATGTCATTTGGCATCAGATGCGACTGTCTTTTTGATATGAACCGCTTTAACGAAATCAAGGATGTTTTTTAAAAGATCTCTATATCCGTATATTCCTAACGTATAGTACTAAAGCACAGGCTTGAGAAAAACTTTTGAAAGACCAATATTCCCGTCGAATGAAGTTATAAAAAAGGTGAAAGACCTATATCGATCGGCATTTAGCTTGGAACTATGTAATTTAGATATGATGAATCGAAATGACAATATGTCTTTGAGTTGAAATTTTTCAGTTATCGCATTGAAAAAACAGAAAAAACTTCATCTATGAGATAAGTAATTTTCATTAATCATTAGAAGATGGTTTCAATGACTGTATTGATGGATGCGATTGTATCTTCATACTTGATCTCTCTAGCAAAAGTATTCTTTCTTTGGTATGCCGACCATCTGTTTTTCATTATAGAACTAGAACTTAAATCCGTTACGATAGACTTGGCTTCTTCTTTCGTGGCAAGATACTTTCGATGTAGACATGTGTTTCTAAACGCATTTCTTAATGTCGATGTTTCAATGTCATTCCATCTCAATTTCTGAATGATATAAATATCATAGAAATCCTTGCACCTGCTATTGTTGGTCCCTCTTCTTAAGACAGTCTCTAATTTTTCGGATAGGATTGTTTCAAAATTATAAGATGGCAGTTTCAGTTCCTCGTGTGTGAAAACGCATTTATAGTGATATGTTATAGCTTCAGGAGTGATGGGATCACCAGTAGCAATGTCAAAACTTAAAGGCACCTTTATATTTTCAAGATGAGAGATAAACGAGATACTGAAGCCGCCATATTCATCTTCTTTTCTGATTTCATCGATTCCGATGAATTCAAAGGTAATATTGTCATCCACATCAATCGCAATGATTTCCTGGAAAATCCTGATGATATTTTCTCTAGTTAGAGTTTTTTGCCTTAGTAGAAAATCCATGTCTATCGTTGATCGTAGTTCTAGTCCTAACGAGGCTGCTAATAAGAAACCACCTTTCAATACAAAATTGTTTGCGTATTGAGAACGGGAAAGCCTTTTTAAGAACGCATCATAAAAATAGGTTTGCAGAATAGTATTGGCTGAGATGTTTTTGTCCTTAGAATGCTTTTTGATTCTATCTTGTAATGATTGCTTATTTATCATCGTTTAAAACAATCTCCATAATGCTGGAAACCTTTTCTTCAATCTTCATTATCTTAGCGTATTTCATTAGATTCATTATATTTTTGTCCTTCCTTCTCCTATATATATTTACACATTTGACAAAAGATTCAGAATCAATTTTATTTCTGTTTCTAATGAAATCCAAAACAGTCTTTTCTATGTCATAGACAAAGACCTTGTTACCGCAATTTGTATCTATTTGAGTGATTCCTAGAGAGTAAATGGATTCTCTAGTATCAGTATGAAGGATAATACCATCCTTTGGTAATGGAAAAGGTCTATAGTTTTTAGGACCAGTCACCTCTAAGAATGGGGGCAGATAGTCACCAAGACCATGAAGATAAGCAGCACTGTAAAAGGAATAGATCAATTTTGGATAGGAGTATTGAAAGACAAGATAATCATCAACAAACCAATCTTTTTCAGCGTAAAAACCAGCACATAGCTTATTTAGTCCATGTGAACGCACATATCGATAAAATTGTGCTGAAGGTATATTAGCCTTATCAATGTCTTGTTTTGTGATATACCCTTTGTTTTGAGCGATGATGTTTCTAATGATGTCTGTGTTTGTCATGTTTATAATACAACCATATTATATATAAATGTGGTTGCCAAAGCAACAAATCGATCTTATTCTAAAACGAAAGAGTGTGTCTATAAATTCTCAATTTTGATGTCATTAAGATTAATTAATACTTTCCCAGCCAATAGGACTATATAGAGCCTTTTCTTGGCCT
>CAVALL010000122.1:0-2891 GCA_963589675.1 Alistipes onderdonkii
TTTGCTACCACCAATATAGTCGATAATCTGCGGCATTTTAACCATTAATGATTACAGTCATTTACGCTAGGCTTACGGTAAAAACTACCGTAAGTCATTTCTATGGTCATTTTCCGTAAGGGGGTCACCTTTTCTATGGTATAATATTGGAAAAGAAACGCATCAAACAAGAAAAACGCCAAAGGAGGGTTTATGGTTCTTAGTGTCTCTAGCATGATAAATACGATAAATTCCATCGACGGCATCAACCTCACAAACATAAACTTTTTCGAATCCTTTTTTGGCACTCTTGCTCTCGAAATGAATGTAACATATCGTGGCAATTCATTGTCATTTGCCTCAACAAGGATTTCAGAGGTTACGAGAGGAAAAGATAATCTTTATAAATGCATAGCGGAACTTGCAGGCAATCCCAAGACAAGAGAAATCCTATTAAAGGCAACAAGGAAAACTAAGGAAGACCTCTTCTGTGGTGTGAGCTTGGCAACAATCAATGAAAAGTTAAGGGAATTAACAGTAGATGATCAGACCTTTATGGATGAAATCATGAATAGCGCAGGAAAAGATGATGAAGATGAAATCTTTGTAGGCTATATCAGGTCCGCAATGAAGTATGAACTAGATGCTAGGAAAGCGAAAAAGCAACACAAAATCGCATCCGGTAATTTTGTGACTAAGAAATCGAATGCAACAATAATCAGTGAGCTCATTGATGAGCTTATACGGAACAATGGTTCAATGAATGAATGGGTCAAACCCGAGCAAAAATATAGGCTGGAAGAAAAAATGAGTTTCAATAACTTCAACAAGCCTTTAAAAGGACAAATTCGCAACGCTTTCGATGATTATGAAAACGTGATAACCTCAATCAATCATTTGTCAGTAAAAAATTCTCAGGTTCAGAAAACACTCAACTCCACTTACAAGAACGCTTATATCCACGTCTTATCTAATTTGTTTGGAAACGATTATGAAGACGATGACATTAGAAAATCATCTTCTTTCATTTTCCGAAAGGTGAATGATTACATATATAACGACACATTGAAAGGAAAACTCAAGGCTAATATTGAAGAGGATTTGGTGAAATACAACCTCTTTTGTATCACTGTCTGTGTCTTCTATAAATCTGAATTCATGCTCGAAAATGAGAATGACAATATCTGTTGTCAACAACAATGACAAAATCTGTTATTTGCTATCCATTCTATAAAAGAGAATAAACTCCATCCACCATTTTTCTAAGAGATAGGAAAACAAAAGAAGAACCATTTGTAATATCTACCTTCAAAATGTAAGCAAAATGATAAGTAACTAATCTAACATATAGGTTTTCAAAAGTCCAACTGCTTGACATCGTGCACTCTTATTCCTGTATCTTTTTTTATAAATCCAAACAATCTATTGAATATGTACCATCTAAATCAGGCGCAAAGAAATTAGCAAATCTTTTCTTCAAATCATCAACCTCTTTTAACGCATTATATCCTCTATAAATTGAAATGCATTCACAGAAGTCATCTTTTGTCAAAGAAAGCTGATAATCATCCTCAAGCGTAAAAATAATGCATTGCGTATCCAAAAACTGATATGTGACTCCAGTTTCCTTGCTAGTGGCTATTTGATTTGTGTTGATCAATGTGATCTTTGAAATTGTTTGATTGATTTCTTCTTTGATGAACTCTATTCCTTCAAGACTCGATTCTATCTCTCCTTCATACTCATGGAATTTGACGGAACTTAGATCCTCTTTGGATTTGAAATACTCCATAAGTGCTTGGTAGTCTTCGAAGATGTATGTCTTATCATCAATGACAAGATAAACAATTCCATAGGATGTAGTGCTGAACCGAAAGGGTTCATGAACTATGGATTTCAGTTGTTTGCCTTTAAGAGACTTCAATAAGCTGACAGTCTTGCTATCTATTTGATTGTTCGTTGTTTTCATTTTACTTTTCTTCCTTTTCAAAATGTATTTTTGATTTTTCAAGCTGCAATTATCACTCTATTTTTTTGATGTTGATTTCAACTGCCAGGCATCCTCTACAACCTCTCCTAATCCACCTCACCAGTGCCCAATGTAGAAGGCAAGTTTTTAATACACATACAAGGCTCACTGCGAGAGGAACCACGAGTACTTCAGGTACGTGTGCCCCAAGGGGAACTCGTTCGACTCATGGGACCAGGCGATGATCGACGGGATATTCTCAAACATAAACGGCTACGCCAGGGAGGAGCTGAAATGGAAAAGCCCCTACGACCTGTTCGTAGAGGCCTATTCCGAGGAGGCCGCAAAGGCACTCGGAATGCGTGAGATACCACCGGAAGGTGTGGATCTCTCGACGAAGTTCTGATAAGAAAACTGTCTGCCGGCGATTGACGACCCATCGCCATGCCCAAGGGATTGATTGCGTACCATCGCAAGTCCCGCGGGTCGGTTTTCTAATGACATTATATCATACGCCATAGGGCAAACGAGCAAAAAGTTCAGTCTGCAATCATCATAAAACCTTTGTCTCTTCTTTCATGTGACCGAACAGGATAATCTTAGAGTTCTAGAAACCTATTCACTTTCATTTCATCAGTTTGCTTCATCCGAGAAATCGTAGAAATCATCAACAATTAGATAATCTTTCGAATACCTTTCTTTTATCAGAACCCTGAATTCATCCAAATGAGCAATGAATTTCCTCGCGTCTTCTTTTGAATCAAAGCCTTTTGGAGAAAACTCACGCTCATTGTTGATGAAAGTCGAATCATATTCATCTGAAATCAGTTTCTTCAATTCTTCCAAACGACCCCCAGGTTCGTCATCAGGTGGAAAATCATCCCAAAGCAAATCCCCATCTTCATCATAGGACCAAACAGGATAGCAGCCATATTCAAGAAGT
>CAVALL010000123.1:0-2889 GCA_963589675.1 Alistipes onderdonkii
GGGTCAAAGTTTCTCTTTAGCTCATCAAGCATCGCCTTAGCTTTCTTTGCATTTCCCTTCTCGCCTAACTTAAGGCCAATCCACCTCTCAACCCTTGTGTGGGTTAATGGATCCTGCCAATACATGACGGCATAGTATTTACCCTTAGACAGAACAAGTCTGCCCGATGTCATAGACAAGCCTCATAGTCATCATGGGACTTAGTATTTTGATGAAGGAAGGAAATATCACCTGTTGTGAAATCCTTCACGTTGAATTGCTCATCACCGGTTCTCTCATAGATGAACTTGAAGATACATCTTCTCGTGAATCTTCTTGCAGTTCCGATCATAAATGATCCGATCTCATTTGAGACAGCCAAGCGATTGATTGTCTTTGGCGAAACATGCAATAGTTCCGCGACTTCTTTTCCATCCATAACATCAGGACAGTTTTCGAATGTGAGCTTCTCCTTATATTCTTTTTGATTGTTTTTCAATTCATATTCCTCCTTATCCGCCGAAAGCCATCAAGGCAATGTAACTCGCCTTGACGTATATTCTTTTGTCTTCCATAAGGTCTATGTCGGCGTCCTTCGACCTCTCTTTGTCTATGCCTAGAAGATAGGCAATCCGATGGGCGTATATTTCTGCCTCAATCGATTCTATGGAGCGGAAATGCTTTCTTTCCTTTTTCCAATAGGAATCAATAGAAATTGCAGCTTCGTATCTTTCTTTCCTTGTTAGCTTATAAGCATCAATTACCTTTGCTGAATCACTAGAGAAAACGACGCTTGCACTAATATCATCAGTAACATCTATTTCTCTTAGATAAACCTCGTTTCTAACGAAGAAAGTCACGCTGAAAGCAAATAATGTGAAGAGATAGAGCAAGACATACAGGCTACATCTCCTGCGTCTTTGCCTTCTCTTCATAGACTCTTTTCTTAACGTCTTCATCAGTGAAGAAACCATAGTAGCCAGCAGGTCTTTCAAATCCGAGCTTCTTGTATTTTTCATCGAGTCCAGTATCCAAGTCCTTGAAGCCTTTATTAAGTTCACTGCATTTGAAGTAACGCCACTTGTCGTCTTTTCCAAATATGTAGCAATATTCAATCCAGGAAGAAGGATCATCGATGTCGTAGATACTGACAACGCTCGCATCCTCATTCTCTTTTGACTTCCCGTCCCTCTTGTAGAAAAGAGAGACGCCATCCTGTCTAGACTGAAAATCATGAGCGATGCCAGGATATGGCTCAATCGTTGTATCAAGAACGGAGATATTCCCCATAGAAAGAAGCTTCTCAACTCTTTCCCTAGTATTGTAATGATCTAAGAGCATCGCTCCGTTATAGGTGAGATAGCCATCGTTATGGCAATAGACACCCGTATAGGTTCCATCATCGTTTTCTTTGAGGATGTAGCTTCTTGTCGCCATTAGATCATCTCCAATCTAGATTCGTATTCATCCTTTGGGACATAGGTTCCTATCTTCTCATCATATTCGTATTCATCCCCACAACCCCAAAGATCGAAGGCAAGCTTATAGGCATCAGGAGAATAATCATCGAATGTTCCTTTGCAGTCGATTCTTCCGTTTTGGGTGAGAAGATAGCCAGTATGAGCTCCGATTTCCTCATCGCTATAAAGGAAGGCGAATTTGATGTCTGGGTTTTGTCTAGATATCTCAAGTATGACCTCGATTGCGGGATCCCAAGCAGTCTCAAAGGTGATGTTTCTCTTATCATCTGAAACCTCATAATCGGAGGCGTTCCATTTGGTACCCCAGTTATTGATGGACCATTCATACCAGTTGATGGCATCGTATCTTTCTAGATTCTTAATTTGTCTTTCTCCAAGCTTAAGAAGATCATCTTCTTTGTACTTATTAAGTAACTCATCGACAGCATCTTTTCGAAGTGTGAAATCATGGCTCATCATGAGTCTTTTCGATAATTGTCGGATAAGGGATGAATAATTAGTCTTATCCATCTTCTCATCCATGTCACCATAATAGGTGACATCTGGATTCATCTTTGTTAGATAAAGGCATAAGGCCTTATCGCTCTTCGATGAGAATTCAATTTTAAGATCATCAGGCATCTTCATGACCTTATTGAAGTCGAATTCCTCAACTTTTCTTTCTTTGTTGAAGTTCAGGTATTTATCGATGAGTCTTCTACCGTATTCACTTTTACCAACGATAATCTTGTTCTTTACAAAATTTGGCATTCTTTCTCTTTTCCTCCTTCATAGATATCCTCTTCCCTTAGATATTCATCTAAAGGATCAGGGTATAAATCTCTTGTCTTGAAATCGATGGAACCACCTTGTTCATAGGTGATGGATTCCTCAAACCCCATACCTGATTCACTCGCCCAAATGGTGAGTCTCTTCACATCGCAATTCTTAATGGCATCCTCTAGAAGAATACAGGTGTTCTTGTCTTTCCCTTCATGTGGTTTAAGGAAACAATGTTCACTAGACCATGCGCATTCAAAGGAAATCCTTAGAAGCGACATTCTCTTCTCGTTCGATGTGACCTCATCATCTGTAAGAAATGTTCTGTAGAAATATTCCTTTCGATTTTGGTCACTAATCGTACCATTGAGGAAATAATCCCTGAACTTATCAACGTTCTTACTAGGAAGGACGCATGTGAGGTTCCCGTAGCACCAATTAGGCATAGGCATTCCCTCCGAAAGCATCTTTCCTATCGATGATGAACATAGGACTATCATCCAATTCGATTTCAAACTTGATTCTGAACTCCGAAATCACCTCAAAGAGGATTCCTTCTCTGTTTTGGTATTTCAGGATGAACCATAATGGAAGTTCACTCTCTAAGACAATCTGAACGATCTTATCGATGATAATAATGTTCAAATCTCCTTCAAGAAGTTCTTCATCA
>CAVALL010000124.1:0-2836 GCA_963589675.1 Alistipes onderdonkii
AGATAATCAGGTCTAGCGTTATTCGATTGTTTCATTATCGATACAATGTCTTTGTATTTTGTTTTTCCAGAACCGATGAAGGAGATTAGATCATTGAGTGAACTGATCTTGTTTGTCTCAGACAATATCATTTCACTGATTTCATGTTCAAGGATAGAACCCTCTTTGATAATCAGATCAATGATGTTTTGATCTGCGCTTTTTGATGTATCAATCAATGAATTGAAATATGGGATGCCACCAAATACGGAATATATCTTTATCTTATCTTCAGTTGAAAAATCCGGATAAAAGAGAGATGACATATAATAGTCAAAAGGCTTGATCGATAAGATATGATTGAATCTACCAAAAGAATGAGATCCGAATTCAATCATATTTGTCATCAGTGTTATATAAGAACCGGATATGATCAGTTTTAGTTTTGATTTGTTTTTATATTTATCGATTGCAACTGCTAAGGATGATTCGATTGAAAAATCATTCTCGAGCAGGAACGAGAATTCATCTATGACTAAAACATATTTATGTTCGATTGAATATTGAAAAGCATAATCGAAGAATTCTTCGAAGCTATTAAAAGACAGGTTGGATAATGAGAATGTATTTGAAAAGACTTTGGTAATGTTTTCAATATTCAAGAAGAGAGAAGACTTTCTGCATTCGAAATTTACAATAGGCAATTCACAATCAATCAATGATTGCCTGATGATTTCAGATTTGCCTATTCTTCGTCTACCATAAATCAATATTGTTTCTAATCTGTCAGTTTTAAGTGTGTCTTTGAGTTCTTGAAGCTCACTCTCTCTTCCGATGAACATAATAATCAACCTCCAAAAATATAATACCAAAGTTAATATTTTTGTGCAAATCAATTTGTAACAAATCAATTTGTACAAAAAACAATGAAGAAATAATATGATATTTGTTGATACTGTTCACAATGACAGCAGATTTTTCATTGCTAATCTATAACTTTGCCTAAAACTTTATTGACAGCGCTTACAAAGAAAAATATAATAGTCTTAGATTTTAGTAAAACGATTTACTAAAGGACAAAGGAGAGCTCCATGGCTGGTCTGAAACTCAATCATATTTATAAGGTTTATGAAAATGGGACAAAAGCAGTGTCTGATTTCAATATGGAGATCAAAGACAAGGAATTCATCGTATTTGTCGGACCTTCTGGATGTGGTAAATCGACAACTTTGAGAATGATAGCGGGACTAGAGGAGATTACAGCCGGAGATTTGTTTATTGATGATGTTTTAGTGAATGACTTGGAACCGAAGGATAGAAAAGTGACGATGGTTTTCCAAAACTATGCTCTTTATCCTCATATGACAGTCTATGAAAACATGGCTTTTGGTTTGAAGATTGCAAAACTCCCAAAGGATGAAATCGATAGCCGTGTTCATGAAGCGGCAAAGATTCTTGATATTGAAGAATATTTACAGAAAAAGCCAAAGGAGATGTCCGGTGGTCAAAGACAGCGTGTTGCTTTAGGTAGAGCGATTGTCCGTAATCCTAAAGTCTTTTTGTTAGATGAGCCGTTAAGTAATCTTGATGCGAAATTAAGAGCGACAATGAGAACAGAGATTTCTAAGCTTCACAAGAAACTTCAAACAACATTTATCTATGTTACTCATGACCAGACGGAAGCGATGACAATGGGTACTCGTATTGTCGTTATGAAGAAAGGCGTTGTACAGCAAATCGATACGCCAAAAAACTTATATAATTACCCGATCAATAAGTTTGTGGCCGGATTTATCGGAACGCCACAGATGAATTTCTTCAAAGGTTCATTGGTTCATGATGAACAGAATGGATTTGTCCTTTCCCTGTCTGATTCTAAATTGAAAATACCTAGTGAGACAGTAGAGAAGATGGATGCGAAATACTTTGATGGAAGAGAAATCATTGTTGGTATCCGTTCTGAAGATATTCATATTGAAAATGAAACACAGAATCCAGATGATAATCTCTCTCTACAGGTTAGAACACAGGTGGTTGAAGAACTTGGTGCTGAGACCTTGGTGAATTCTGTTTTAGTTGATTCTAAAGATAGCATTATCTTTAGAACAAAGAACACTTCATTGATGCGTGCGGATGAAGAGGTAAAGGTCTATATCGATGCAAGTAAACTTCATTTCTTTGATAAGGATACGGAAGAGACATTGTTACCAAGATTACCAGAATACAGGCATTATTCTCTAACTTTGAATTCGGATAAATCAATTGATTTGTTTGGTAAGAAGTACATTCTGCCTAAAGCGATTACGGATTCATTGATTGAGGGTGAGACTTATGAATTCACGATTCCGACAAAGGCGATTATCAAAGGCAATACATATGAAGGAACAGTTGTAAAGTGCGAAGATTTAGAAGATAGGAAATTGCTTCATATCCAAATTGATGGGAATCTTATTTTCTCGCTTAGTGATAGAGATGTTTTAGAGGGAGAAAAGTTTGACTTTGATGTAGATTGTCATCTCATAAAAGTCAGTAAAGGAGAACAGGATGTTGTTCTTCCTATTCCGGAACAGAATAAAGTACTAGGTAAATTGCATCGAATTAAGGCAGTTGTTCCTGTTACAAATAAAAAGGGAAAGACTAAGGATAAGAAAGTCACTGGTTTCCAGTATCAGATCGGCGATGCATTACTAGATGTTCCTTATCAAATGTATGAAAAGACATTGGCGGTGTTAGTGAAGAAATTCGAACTTCACGATATTGAATTTGGCTTCTCACCGAAATTAGATGTGTTAGGTGACAATGGATTGACTGTCAAACTGGAAAAGATATTGGACTATGGAGTTGATCAATACGGTGT
>CAVALL010000125.1:0-2830 GCA_963589675.1 Alistipes onderdonkii
CATAATAACATGTGTGCGCCAAATATGGATATATACTAAATAATATTAGATAACATAATAGAAAAAATGTAGGAAAAAACGGCATGAAAAACGAAATCATTTATTGTTTTTAGAGGGGGTGATGCTTATAATATCCCTACATGCGTTTTTAATGCGCATTGATTTCATGTTGTGAGGAGGGTTATAACCTTATGAAACGTACTTATCAGCCTAGCAAAATCAAGAGAGCCCATACCTGTGGCTTCCGTGCCAGAATGGCTACAAAGGGAGGAAGAAAAGTTCTTTCCAGAAGAAGAGCTAAAGGCAGAGCAAGACTTACTCAGGCTTAATTAGCTGCTTTTCGGCATAATATGAAGAAAAGCTGTAGATTGACGGAATCTAAGGATTTCAAAAGAGTTCTCGATCAAAGACATTGTGCCGGAAAAAATGAATCTGTCTCAGTATTCTATTCGCCTAATTCTCTGACTCATGCAAGAATCGGCGTTTCCGTATCCAGTAAATTAGGAAATGCGGTTCTGCGAGTCAGAGTCAGACGACAACTTCGGGCCCAGATAAACCTTTGTGACGTCCTTGGAAAACCATTCGACATCGTCATTATCGCCCATTCTGGATATTTAAAGAAAACATTCCAGGAAAATACCGAGATTCTGAACAAAGTGTTTCATCGTCTGGCTAACCCATCTAAAGGGGATAAAGCATGAGAAACCATTCAAACAGATTGCTTAAGCGGTTGATGATTGCCTTTTTTGGTATCATCGCTGCTTTTAGTTTATCCGGTTGTACAAAGTCTTTCTGTACCAATCAGGATAAAGCAAACCAATTATTTGCTTACTATGGTAATCTTTACTCAGAAACTTTGTTGATTGATGAATCGACAAAGGATGATTTTGATTACTCATCTACAAATGATTCTGAAGAAGCGACAAGAAAGAAACTTATCAAAGTTCAGAATGAACATCGTAATACGCTTTTCGGAAGTTCTACTACTTTCCAGGGTATGACGACTTGGTATGATCTTGTCTTAAAAGATTCTACTTCGAAATCATTCCTGTCTTTCATGAACGACAAATCGCTTCAGTTCCGTGATGACAATTACAATTATTGGATGGATGGAACATTAGCTACCATCACCGATATCAATGAAGCCAAAGCCGTTGCATGGCATGTCGGTATGTATGCAGGTCTTACCTATACAGATGAGACTAAAACCACTGTCACCGGAATTGCTGAACCATTCACCAATATGGTCCTTTGGTTCAACGAAGCCGTCAAAGATCCAGAATTAGGCATCCTCAAGTGCCCATCCTATGGATTCATTGAAACGGTCAAGAGCAGCGCAGCAGTCGGATATAGCTCCAATACTGCCTGTATCACTCCGACAAGCGGATTGTTCAATCAGAACAATGCCAAAGTCTATATTGAAGGAAAGACCTGGGGACAGGCTTTCAAGCAGTACGGATTCTTGGAAGGCTTGTTCGTTTATCCGTTCGCTTGGATCGTCCATTCCATCTCCACTGGTTTAGGTGGAACAGGATGGGTTCAGATCTTCGCTATCTTCGTCGTTACACTCTTAGTCAGATTAGTTACAGTCATCTCTACTTTGGTCCAAAGCAGATCTCAGGCAAAACAACAGAGAATCCAGCCTCAGCTCAATGAGTTGATGAAGAAATATCCGAATTCTCAGGAAGATCCGGAACAGCGTCGTGCAATGAGCATGGAACAGGCTCAGTTGATGAAGAAGAACCATGTCCATCCGATGCTTCCTCTTCTCTTCATGATCATTCAGTTCCCGTTATTCATCTGTATCTGGTCCGCATTACAAGGATCTGCATCATTGGCATCCGGCAACTGGTATGGACTTTCCTTGACAACCAAGGTCAGTGAATGCTTTACCAAATATGCTGATACAAGCGGTGCATTAGTCGGTATCTTCATCTTCATCTTTATGTCCATCGCTAACATCCTCTCTTCCTGCACTGGTCTTTGGATGAACTCCTGGAAGACCAAAGTCCTTGGAAATCAGGGTATGCAGCCTACAAAGAAGGATGCAAACGGCAATCCGATGGATCCGAATAAGACAATGAAGATGATGACCTATATTATGATGGCATTCGTTCTCTTCATGGGTTGGAGTTTGCCAGCCGGTATGGGTATCTATTGGTTCATCGGTGCTATCATCTCTATCTTGCAGAGTTTGCTCACAGAAGCATTGCAGGCAAGATCTAGACATAAGGATGCCGCTAACACTGGAGACGGTACAACACTTGCTGCTGTCAGAAGAAGTGCACATCATACTGGAACTAGCAAAAAATCCGATAAATTATGGAGGAAGTGATATATGAATAAGTATGAAGGTAAAACAGAAGAAGAAGCCGTACAGAAAGCCTGCAAGGAATTAGGCGTCACAGATCCTAAGACCTTGAATTATCAGGTCATCTCTGTCAAGAAGACTTTGTTCAGCAAAGTTGTCACGATCGGTATTTATTCTCTCAGAGATGTCATCGTCTTCGCTGATGACTACATCAAGCGCTGTCTTCGTGCCTTAGGCATTGAAGGCTCAACAGAGGCCAAATATGAAGATGGTGTCATCAAACTCAATATCGTCACAAGCAGAAACAAGAATGTCATCGGCAGAAACGGTGATACTCTCAGAAGCATCAACGAATTGACTCGTTCCGCATGCTTCAATCGCTTCGGCGGTCATTATCGTATCCTTCTCAACTGTGATGGATACAAGGAATTGAAGTATAACAAATATGCTTCCATGGCACGTCGCTATGCTTCCGAAGTCAGAAGAACTCATGTCACAGCTATCCTTGATCCGATGACT
>CAVALL010000126.1:0-2821 GCA_963589675.1 Alistipes onderdonkii
GCGACTAGTCCCATGATATCATTCAACACTTGAATTAGAATGATACGATGTATCAGTATTTTTGTCTGAGATTTATGGGTGCTGTATTCGATGGAGTTTTTGAATTCTTGTTTGTTCATATATGTCTTATTATAAAATCAAATACAGCGTGTTTTACTGATTACAGGAAATTTATTTTTTAGCCGAGTGAACGGAATGTCACCTGGTATGAGCATTGATTCTTATTGTTGAATGCGTTCTTATTGAACTGACTTCTGAATTGATTCAATGAGAAAGTTGAATCCTTCTTGAACAGAGTAGAATTCGAAGCAGGATTTGTTTTAGAACAGGCTGTACCATTTGCACTGATCAGACGGATTTCATCAAAAGCATCCGATTCACTAGGAAGTCCATAGCTGCTCTCTGCTCTTGAACCAGATTCTGTATTGGAGATGACTTTATAAATTCTATCCGTATTTCCTTCTTCAAATGGAGTATAGGGATCATCATAGATAGAATATTCGTAGCTATAGTCTGTTGGGGTGACTTTGATCATTCTGTTATCGACATGATACACTCTGGCACCACTTCCTTGGATGTGTTCTACGCTATAGCAATCGTAATCGTACTGATTCATATTCTTGTCAGTGTAATAGTCGATGACAAGATATTCATCCATGGTGTTGAATAGAATCTTACCATCAGAATTTTTCTTAAAAGTCTTGTTATCATTTGGAATGATGATTACAGCATCTTTCTTTTGAGATGATGGAATGGTTATTGTGCAGTCTCCGTATACAATATAAGGAGTAATCCATCCTAAGTAAAGTTTTGAATATGGATTCTGGTCTCCGACATTATTATCCATCATATCGGCTTGTCCAAGTGGAGCGTATGTGTTAGTTGTACCACTGCTATTATAGGAGTAGTAGTCTTTCAAACCTAACATATGTCCTGTCTCATGGATGAGGACATGAGCGTCACAGTCTTGATTCAGGAAGGGACCATAGGTGGTCTCTTTGAAATAGGCATCATTGATGAAGTCAATGCTTGCCCAACCGAAGCAGTTTGCAATCGGCTTCTCATTTGTTGTGTTTTCCATGTTGGTGGAGGATGTAAATGCCCATGTCATGGTATTGGTTGCACTTGCCTTATGCAGATAGACAAACCAGATTCCATCTACATATCCATCGTTATTGCTATCGTAATCATTCAGATTGAGATGATATTCTTTTTCGGCCCAGTTCAATGCTATCTGTGGAAGTTCAAAAACATTGTCTTCTGTATATCCACTGAACTTATTGTAACGGGAATCGACGCTGGCAGGATTGAAGAATCCAGTTGTTCCACCGGTGAAATCCAATTGCCCATAGGATGACTTATAGTAGTAGGAGTGAACAGATTCAAAATATAGATCATTTGAATTTCCAAAGAATGCTTTGTTGATCAGATTCCAATTAGAAGCTGTCGCAAGTTTCTCATCGCCAGGTGTGATGACAGGGATGACAAGCAAAGGTACTTTTCCAGTTGATGGTGTGAACTTCCAATTTGCGATGTTCTTCTTGGAGTAATCGTTGATGTTGTATTCATTGATGACTTCATCGGGTGAATAGTATCCTTTTCCTTCTGTTGTACCGTGTTCCGTATTTGTTATAGTCACAGTCATATCGGAACTATCCACATCCCAAGTGATTGTGTTGTCTATGTATTGTTTTGGTGTTGATAAGGTGTCTTCCGGAATACAGGTGACAGTATAGGATGTCTTTAATTCTTTTTCATCCCAACCGGTGTAGAGGAGATTGATGGTGTAGACGCCAACACCTTCAAAGCGATAGGAATTATCTACTTCTACATCATCAATCATGATTTTGTAATCCGTGATGATATCAGTGTAGTTTCTTGTGTATTTTCCGCTTGTTTTTGTCTTCAAAGTCACTTCAAGACCTGTGGAATCGAATCTGTCTCCTGCTAGATAAGAGGTTTTGTCTGCTGCTTTTGTGATGACAATGGATTGGCTTAAGGAACGAGCCTGGCTGACATGTATTTCAAAAGAAGAGGAAACATAACCGTCTTTGACAACGTTGATTTTCAAATCCCCGACATCCAATAGATAGTCCTCATCTTTTACTTCCTTCTTGTTATAGTCATAGACCAATGTGAAGTCAGTGATTTCTTTCTCTTCTATCAGTTCATTGGAATTTGAGTATGTGGATTGATAGACAGAAAGACCATCAAAAGAGACTTTCTCGTATTGATAGTAATCAACTTTAGTTGGTTCACTTTTGATGGTATGTTTCAAATTAGAGTTTATAGTACTTTCTTCACTCTTTGATGAGTTATCGTTTGAACTAGGGACATCGATTCCACAGGATGTCATTGTAAGAGCGAAGAGTGCGATAATTGGCAATAAGAGTCTTTTCATTTTCATATCAGGATTTCTTTCATTTTTCTGTCATTCATTATATATCAGTTTTAGTCATAATATTAAAATAACCTTAAAAAACTAGCATTGATTCCAAGAAGACTAATGTGTACCCTTCGTTATATCATAAGCTCTAGGGTATCAACATCATGAGTCCGTTATGAGCCCGCTATTGAAACATATTAGGGCTCTTGATTGACCGTCTTTATTGATTATGTCCTCCTTTACATGTATATGTTTAAGAAGAAAAATGAAAGTGATGGACAATACAAAACACATTTTCATAGCGTAAAATCGTAGCGCTAGTACACTTTTTATAGCTTATTGATGCAATTTCTCTCAATTTTATAGTTATGGCTATGAAAGAATATGGGGTTAACGGAAAAGAATTTTGGCTCTAAGCGCTATACAGTTCTTGAA
>CAVALL010000127.1:0-2357 GCA_963589675.1 Alistipes onderdonkii
TGAAGAAGGAAACTCCTAAGAACATTGTCACACGTGCTCCTTCGAATATGAAGGATTGGGAGATTCTAGACAAAGCCTTCAAAAGCAAGGTCGGATTCAAGATATCGAAGCTGTATTCAGGAGATATCTCTGATTATGCGTCTCATTCTAACGCTGATATGGCCTTCATGAGCTTCATGGCTTTCTACACAAGAAGCCCAAGCCAGCTTGATTCTCTTATGAGGTCTAGCGGCCTCTATAGGGATAAATGGGATGAAAGAAGGGGAGAAGAAACCTATGGTTCTATCACCATAAGAAGAGCTTTAGGCCAAGTAGGTAAATCCTACCAAGGAAAAAGAAAGGAGCACGAGATGTGCTAAAGGAGGTAAATATTGAACAAGATAAAAGTCATAACGAAAAGGCCCAATGAGAAGCCTGAAATCAAGGAAATCGATTCCTCTGATTACGAATTTCTCTACGATTTCTGTGAAGGAATGATGGATGCAACATCACTTCCGACTGATGAGAACGTCACTATCTTTGTTAACGACAACTCACTTAATCTGAAGATGCCTGCGAACATCGTGATGCCAGAATGGAACGGAGTTCTTGCAGGTCCTATGGTTCTAGCTACTCATGATGAAGAAGGAAACATGATTTCTTTATCTGATTCTCAGATAGAGAAGGCAATGAATTACCTTGAAAGAAACAGCGTCTACAACATGACTATAGAAAGAGCCTATCTCTATTCGAAGGTGATCGGACCTCTTCAAAGATGTGAGGATGAGCTTGAAATGGAGATGTAGATATGGATAAGAAAACAATAGATAGATTGAGTTTCAAGATCAAAACTCAGCTCAAGAAAGAATACGAAGCCTTTATCGATGGTGATGAAGAGCTTCTAGAAAAGGATTTAAACATTTTGATCATTCAAATGATTGTTCAATTTGTTTTAGAAAGCGAGCTTCCATTGTGGTTCATCCTGAAATACCAAAACAGGGAAGGAATCCTCTTTGAGGTGATTTCGGAATTCAGAATCAAGTTTGAAATCGAATTGGATGATAGTCCTATGTTCATCATCGATAGGAAAGATGCTTTCGGAGGGAATGCCTATGCCTAATTGGTGCTACGGGAACCTCACATGTGTTCTTCCTAGTAAGAACGTTGATAAGTTCAGGGATTATTTCTTAACTGGCACGATCAACGATCAGCACCAAAAGGAATATTTCTACAGAACCTTTCTTACAGATGATGAGGTCACTTCGAATGATAAGAGAATGTCGCTTCTAAGGGTTTCCTTTGAATGCGCATGGTCTGCTGAGCACTGTTTCCTTAAACATCATGAAGGAAAAGACAAGAACAGTTGCATTCTCTTAGAGGATGCCATCAAGAACTGCGATGTGAAGAGACTTACCATTTGGGCGAGTGAATCAGGTATGGGGTTTGAGGAATCCATCATCTATGAAAAAGGTGGTTCCATCGATTTCAAGACAAGAGATTTGTATCCTGATCCTTTGGATGAATATCTAAGGGAAGAGGATATCTATGAAGGAGGAAAAGAGAAAGAATGCCAAATTTCGTAAAGAATAAAATTATCGTTGGGAGAAGCGAATATGGTAGAAGACTCATCGATAAATACGTGAGCTTCAACAAAGAAAGAAAAGTCGAGGAATTCGACTTCAACAAGGTCATCAAGATGCCTGATGATCTCAAAATCGAATTCTCATCGAAGAGTGACAAGGCCTTATGCCTTTATCTTACGAAGATGAATCCGGATGTCACCTATTATGGTGACGAAGATGAGAAGATGGATAAGGCTGATTATTCATCCATTATCCGAAAACTAACAAAAAGACTCATGATGTGCCATGATTTTACACTTCGAAAAGATGCTGTTGATGATCTTCTTAACAAGTACAAAGAAGATGATCTTCTTAAGCTTGGTGAAAGACAAATCAAAAATCTAGAAAGATACGATGCCATCAACTGGTATGAGTGGTCCATCAATAACTGGGGTACCAAATGGAATGCATCTGATTATGTGGTTTCAGATGATAGAAGAAACATCACATTTGAGACAGCTTGGGATCCGGCAATCGAGGTTATGCTTGAAATATCTAGACAGAACCCCGACATCAAATTCGCCTTCCTCTATAGCGATGAGGAGATTGGAGCTCACACAGGCTATCTTCTCACACAAAACGGAAGAATTGATTGCAAGGGAACATTCGAAGATTATTCTCCTGATGCCTATAAGCTTGCCTTCGATCTTTGGGATTGCGGAGATGAATACGAATATGATGATAAGATCGGAACCTATGTTCCAAAGGAAGAATACGAATCTAGATTGGAGATGATCTAATGGCGACTAGAAGCTA
>CAVALL010000128.1:0-2349 GCA_963589675.1 Alistipes onderdonkii
ATTAGAGTCGCGACATATTACGCCGTTTTTGGACGGCCAACTGCAAAAGTCAGGATAGTATTTTAATTATATTAATTATATAGAGCAACAAAAACGATAAAAAACCGATGATTTTCCAATCAAAAGCAATACGAATTTAAAAATCCCGTCACAAGAATCAAACATTCGATTTTCATAACGGGACAATAGTTTTAGAAACCTTTCTTGATGGAAGAAAGAACGGTCTTCATCTCAGAGTCTTCCAACTGGCGAGGAGGGAATTCAAGCTTAAGTCCATCATCCTCATAACGGGGAATGACGTGAATGTGGAAATGCGGAACGCTTTGTCCTGCACTTCTTCCAGCATTGGTCAGGATATTGCATCCTGTAGCACCGAGCTGAGAAATCTGAGCCTGAGCGATAAGCTGAGCGACCTCATAAGCGTGATCAAGAATGTTCTTCGGACAGGTGAGCATGCTTGTGAAATGCTCTTTCGGAAGAACCAAAGTATGACCTCTGCTGACTGGATTGACATCTAAGAATGCGATGATTTCGCTATCCTCATAGACTTTGTAGCAAGGGATGGTACCATTGGCGATTTTACAGAAGATACATGAATTGTCTTTTTTGTTATCCATAATTTTTCTCCTTTATTTTTTGAAAAAGAGAAGGCAGAGATGCCTTCTCTTGATTTCAGCATTTAAACTTAGGCAAGTTTGATCTTGACTTCGGAAGAATACGGATTGTCAGTCTTGAAGACATCCTTGTAATTGGACTTGATGTACTCAAGGAAATCTTCATCGGAATACTTGATGTCAGTACGGCTGAGCCAATAGACGATGGAATTGGTCTTATAGGAGCCCGTTGTAGACATAGTATAAGCGACTTCACGAGCAATCTGTTCCTTCTTCTCAGCAGAATCATAGATGGAAGTTGTGGAGGTGGTGGAAAGAGCAGAGGAGCTGACAACATCTAAGATACGGGTGAGATAGTAGGTCTTGGAAGAGGAATCATAATAATAGAGATTATCGATAGAGTCGGAAAGTGTATCGCTTGTAGTGAGATAGCGGAAGCCATCCTTGCCATAGACAGTGATATCACGTCTGACAGTCTTGCCATCCTTGGCATCCTGCTTCATCTGTTCGACTGTAGACTTATCAGTAGTGATCTTAGAAGAGAAGATACGGGAAGATAAGTCACTAGGAATGGAAGAGATACCACTGGAAGAAAGGTAGATGCCCTCGGTGACGAGGTTCTTGGTTGCGATATCATCGACGGCCTTTCTGACACCAGTCTTATAGTCATAAGCATAGGAGCCAGTATAGGTGCTTTCCAAGGAAGTATCGACCTGATGGATGTTATCGATGCCATCTTCAAGTTTCTTCTCGTCGGAGAGGACCTTACCCATCAATGTTCCAGAAGCAGTTGCATCCTGAGAACTATCGGCAGGAAGAATGTCATTTTCTCTAAGCCATGCTTCTTCATCGGCTGTAAGAACGATTTCACTTCCATAGCGGGAAGCATCAATGGAATCAGCCTTAGACTTCGTGATGCCCTTCCAGAGTCTGGATAAGACAGAGAAGTCAGAATCCTTCTTGTCGCCCATGACATAGTCCTTGATATAGGCGTTAAGAAGCTTCTTGGCATCGCCAGGTTCATCACTTCTATCAGCAAGAGCAATAATCTGAACCTTACGTGCATTGGAGTTACCGATAGAAGCATAAGACTTCTGATAGATATACTCAGCAGTGAGATAATTGATTCTCATATCATCCTGGAGTTCTTTCTTCATATAGGTAGAATAGTTCTCATTGTTAGAGAAGATATCGCTATATTCAAGATAAGGAGTGAGAAGCTTTCCGGAATCGGAGATGGAAGCAGTATCGAAGTCAAGATAGTAATAGGATTCGTTGAGGTACTTGACATACTTGCTTTCATAGAAGAGGTTGTCTTTGCTATAACTTCCACCTTTTGCAGTGGTTGTCATGCTCTGCTTTGCACGATAATCCAAATTGGAATCGGTCATAGAAGCATTGATGGAGCTGATATCACCATCAGCGACAGAACCCTTGTAATAGTCCTTGGCAATGGTTGTAACATCTGTTCCAGCATCAGAGGAAGTATAGTTATGAGCAATCTTGGAAACATCAAGAAGAATCTGATTGACAGCCTTCTGATAGATTTCACTGGAAGAGGAAGCGCCAGCATAGTAATGCTTGAAATCGTTTCCGTAGACAGTCTTATCATAATTGTCTAATCCGCTTGTCTTGTCTCCGAAGATCGGATCTTTATAGTCAAGAGGATATTTGACTTCATCGTTATCGCATCCACAAAGGGTGATAAGGGAAACGGCAAGAAGTCCTAATGATT
>CAVALL010000129.1:0-2194 GCA_963589675.1 Alistipes onderdonkii
TGCCCTGGCGGCGTAGTTCTTGTCCGACTAGTCGGACAAGAAGGGAAGATACAACGATACGGATACGAATTGATTCATTGACACTTGGAAGGATTACACATAATTATTGACAACTCTCATGTAGCCATTCATTGACATTTAGAAGATTACATAATTTATTCTAGTCTCAAAGAATTATACGATGATTTGAAGGATGCATTAAAAGGAGTGAAGAATGACAAGTAAAGACTTAAATCAAAACCTGTTATCAAATTTGCCACAATTAAAGACTAAATTTGACGAAGAGACTTCTTGGCAAGAAGGGATTGATACCGGAAGTTTCATTGTTTTTGAAGACGTACTGATGCCTTATTTCAAAGAAATTGTAACCAACAAAAAGAAAAAAGAAATTGATCAGGTTTTCGAATATATAGAATCTTTAGCGAACACGAAGGATGAATATGTAGAAAATGTGGTTTATGTTGCTATCTTGGAAAACATCGCCTCATTTGATGATAAAGATAGGTACATCCAATATTTCAAAAGCAAAACTAAGGAAATCTTCGATAAAAATTATCGCTGAACATCGGAATAAATCTAGAACGAAACAAATTGTTAGGTTCACCAAATGTAAACTGAAAACAAGCACATTAAAATGAGACTATCGTAAGTATTGGCTTACAAATAGTCTCATTTTTGATTTGTTTATAAGATTAAGCGCGGCTGAAGCTATCCTGAGCTGCCTTATAGATAGTATCAAAGCTAGATTCGACAGTCTTTGAACTTTGCTGTAACAGTCCTAAGAAAGGACGATTGCTACTAGCCACCCATGCATTCGAGATATATCCGTTGAGATAGATGGATGCACTCGAGTCATCCGTTGTTGTTTTCTTAACGCTGTTCTTAACATCAAGATAGGAACTGATATAAGCATTGCTAGTATCAATCGCTGAAGAGTCTGTATTCTGATAGGCTAAGAAGCCATGTGACTTATTGGTGAAGTTCGATAAGGACCAATTGCTTATCATTGTCTTGATAAAGGATTTGGCTAAATCCTGCTTCTTGCTAGATGCAGGTATTGCAATATACTGATCGCTTCCGATGACATAGGATACGTCTGTATCCTTTGCACCATCGAAGACCGGTGTCTTCATCAGCTTCATTTCAAATCCTTCTGGTTTTGTTCCATACTGAAGGGTCTCATTATAGATCCAGTCACCATCGAAGATCATTGCCGCTTTTCCGTTGAAGAAATCCTGCTGTGCCTGATGATTGGTATAGGATAAGGAACCACCGATATAGGATGAGGTCTGTTCCGTTGTCTTCTTTCCATCATCATCAACTGTTTCAATTGTGATATCACCGAACAAGGATTTCCAATAGTCGACAACAGTCTTGAGAGATGAGTAAGCAGATGAACTGTTCTGCCAGTTGAAGTTCTCTGCACTTTCGTACTTATAGAATTCTGTCACCTTATCATATCCAGCTAACTGCATCCACCAGTTAAAGATAGCATAATCAAAATAGTCTGTGTTTTCACCGGTATAGACAAAAGGCTTTACGCTAGCTGCATCATCACCTTTGACTTCGACTGGATTTTCAAGAATCTCTTTGACTAATGCAGTCAATTCAGAAGTCGTAGTCGGAACTTTCCAGCCATTCTCTTCAAACATCTTCGCGTTGTAATAGATTCCACCGAATCCGCTAGTCCATGGTAAACGATATACATGCTCTTCACCACTGACATTCATCTTCAAGGAAGAACGGAATTCAGGATTGACTTTCTCTTCGACTGTCATTCCATCGACAGTCTCTGTGAGCAAGTCATCAAGAGCAGCAAACTTGCCTTGATAAGCATAGTTTCTCCAACCACTATCCGTTGTGATATATAGATCATCCGGATTGCTCTTAGAGGATAAGTGTCTATTGATCAGAGTCTTGACTTCATATTTGGCTGTAAGGTTAACCTTATAACCTTCATTTTCACTTTCCCATTTTGTGATGACATCCTCTAGCCATTCACTTCCCCATCCCGCATTATAAAGGACAATATTCAGTGTGGATTTATCTGATTCATCATTGCTTGAACCTGAACATCCTGTAAGCATCAATATAGAAAGTGCACCGACTAATTCTCTTCTTATCTTGTTCATATCCGTCTCCTTTTTCAGTTAGTGAAAAAACTCACTAGGACTATTGTAAAACACAAGGAAAC